>NZ_CAMTIA010000010.1 GCF_947072475.1 uncultured Deefgea sp. | reverse complement strand
TCCCCATACCAGAAAGCCCGATTCGAAAGAGTCGGGCTTTTTGCTGTCCGTGAGACTTATATGCAACGTATATGTCTAACTTAGCACTTTGTTGCGTCGCAATAATTCAAATTGGCTAGAATGAATTAATTACTTCATTTTGGATTCATTATGAATGCTGCGGTATCTCCTTTATCGACCCATGATATTTTACGTGCAGCGGCAATTGCTCAGGCTTTGCTTGATGGTTTTAATCATCATTATGCTTTGTTTCGTGAAGCTAGCTGTATGGCTAAATTTAATTTTGAAGCCGGTGATGTTATCGCACAAAGAAATAGTGTGCGAAATCGGATTACTTTTTATGATGCGCGTGTATTGGAAAGCGTATCACGCTTGAAGCAAGAATTTGCAGCAGAAACTTTATCTGATTTGATGTGGTCTGCGGTGAAGCAGCAATATATTGCTTTGTTACTTAATCATCAACAGATTGAGCTTGCGGAAACATTTTTTAATTCGGTGTGTTGTCGAATTTTGCACCGAACTTATTTCCATAATGATTTTATTTTTTATCGCCCAGCTGTTTCTACTGAGTATATTGAAGAGTCAGAGGCGACCTATCGTAGTTATTATGTGAATGATTTAGGATTAGTAGCTACGTTCAAACAGATACTATTGGATTTTTCTTGGAATTTATCCTTTGTTGATTTGGATCGCGATATAATGCGGATCTTATCGACATTACGTCATCATTTAGCGAAGAAGCTATCGCCTGAGTTTAATTCGCATATTGAAGTTTTGGCATCGCCTTTTTATCGAAGCAAAGCCGCCTACATTATTGGTAAGGCAACGCATGGTGAGTTAGAAATTCCATTTGCGATTCCCTTATATCGAAATCAAAATAATCAACTTTACGTGGATGCCGCCTTATTTGAAATGGTGCATATTCGCCAATTATTTTCATTATCCCGGGCTTATTTTTTGGTCGATATGGAAGTGCCATCGGCCTACGTGCAGTTTTTGCATGATTTAATTCCGGGCAAATCGCGTGCTGAGTTGTACACCATGCTGGGATTGGGTAAACAAGGTAAAACGATGTTTTATCGTGAATTAATTCATCATTTACGCCATTCCTCTGATCCGTTTGTTAGTGCGCCAGGAACAAAAGGCATGGTGATGATTGTCTTTACCTTACCGTCCTTTCCTTTTGTATTTAAAATTATTAAAGACGTATTTGCGCCACCAAAAGAAGTTGATCGAGCCACTGTACGAATGAAATATCTATTGGTTAAGCAGCATGATCGTGTCGGGCGTATGGCTGATTCCTTAGAGTTTTCTGATGTCGCTTTGCCACGTTCACGTTTTGATCCTGCGCTGTTGGCTGAAATGCAGCAATTGGCGCCATCGATTGTGGAAGAAGATGGTGATTCGGTTGTGTTTCGGCATATGTATATTGAGTGTCGAATGAAGCCACTTAATTTATATATTGAGCACCGCAAAGATCAAGAGGTGGAGGCGGTGATTCGTGATTATGGCAATGCCTTGCGTGAATTGGCTATTGCCAATATTTTCCCGGGGGATATGTTATTTAAGAATTTCGGTGTAACTCGTGCAGGGCGGGTGGTGTTTTATGATTACGATGAAATCGAATATATGACCGATTGTGATTTTCGGCGGATTCCACCACCCCCAGCGCCAGAGTTTGAAATGAGTGCTGAAACTTGGTTTAGTGGCAATAAAAATGAGGTGTATCCAGAGGAGTTTGGTGGTTTCTTATTGGCTCGATCGGATGTAAAGCAGGCATTTAATAAATACCATGCTGATTTATTAACTCAAAAATTTTGGCAAGATACCAAAATGCGAATTAAAAACGGCATTGTGGAGGATTTTTTCCCTTATCCGCAAGCATTACGTTTTTCGCAGAATGAATAAAATCAACTTGGTATTTGAGCCTCTTCTTTGAAGAGGCTTTTTTTATTTAAATTTTTAGCTTCGATGATATACAGCAACATTGATTCGGCTGATAATTCGGGCACGATTTGTTTTTGTTTTGAGGTTTATATGACGAGTGCTGCGGATTTATTACCTTATCAACGCCTTCATTTGAAGTCGTTTACTTATTCTGCTTTGGATGCTGGTCCAAGCTTAATCGTACTTGGGGCGGTGCATGGTAATGAAGATTGCGGTACTAAAGCCATCGCCCGCGTGATGGCTGAGCTCGATTCTGGTGCTTTGCATTTGCAGCGCGGTCGAATTACCTTTGTGCCGATTACCAATCCGCTGGCATTTGAACAGCAGCAGCGCAATGGCGACCGAAATCTGAATCGTAATTTGCGGATGACTGATCAGCCATTGGATTTTGAAGATCGGATTGCCAATGCGCTCTGTCCGTTATTGGCAGATCATGATGTCTTGCTCGATTTGCATTCGACGAACAATCCCGGCGAAGCATTTATCATGCTTGGCCCTGAAAACAATGACGGTGATTTGCAGCCGTTTGCTTTAGCAAAATCAGAAGAAGCGTTGGCGACTCGCTTAGGGCCGCATCGGATTGTGGAAGGTTGGCTGTGTACTTATGCTGAAGGAGTGAAGCAGCGATTGGCGTATACACCGCAGTGTGAGCGCTCACATTTGCTCAATACTGATCCAAGTTATGGCGTGGGAACCACCGAATACATGCGTGCCCATGGCGGTTATTCGCTGACTTTGGAGTGTGGTCAACATGCGGACGTGAGCTCGCCTGAAGTGGCTTATCAGGGGATCCGCAATACCATTGCCTGCTTGCAATTAGCCGATGTGCCTGCTGCGCCGGTGCAAACGGAAATTGAATTTTTAAAGATTAGCCGTGTGATTGATCGACATCATGCGGGGGATGTTTTTGTGAAAACTTGGGCAAGTTTTGATCCGGTTCAGGCCGGTGAAGTGATTGGTTTGCGCCATGACGGTCAGCAGGAACTCGCGCCGTGCGATGGTTTTGTATTGTTTCCAAACCCGAGTGCGGTGCCGGGTAATGAATGGTTTTATTTTGCCCAGTCAAGTGAGCGTCAACTCAACGCTTTGAATTAATAACTTGGGTATAGCCTGCTAGGCCATGGTGTATATTGCCTAGCGGGATATACTATGGATGAATTAGCGGGCTCACCATTTTTGGCTTGGCGGCTAAAATCGCTTCATGTACGGCGTCATCTTGTAAACCATGCCAAAACACATGGGCAGCAACGGCGTGGCTATGATCATTGATTTGTTGCCATGCGCGAACGGCATCACTGGCAAATTCAAATAGAATAATTGATTTATGCGCCTCAATGGCCTGTGCCTCAATATTCATCCCAATATCACTTAAATAATCGAGCAAAGCATTGCGCGACTTCGTGGTGCGTTCATCGGTAGTATCGTAAGTTAAAAAAATCACTGCTTGCGCCATATCGGTGGTGGCTAAGCGAATAAAATCCACTCGCGATAAAATATTGACTTTGCCTTTGGTTTGAATCGCTTGCATGATGCGCTCCTGATCAATTTAGCCCTTGTCTGCGGTGTGCGGGGCTGAGTTTGTCGCTGGTTTTACAATCAAAGCACTCAAATTATTCTTGAGTTAATTTGTGGATAACTTACTAATTAAGTGCTTAGTTTCTCGGTTTAACGCCGTGTATTTATTGTTTTATGCTTGGTATTTGTCTGTAAGTCTTGTTTTTGTTGGTGTATATGAATATACCTAACAGTTGCTATTTTTTATCTGCTTGTGTGTAAAATTGTGGATAAGCTGTTATTTTGTTGTTGGCTCATTGCTGAGGCTCTGGGCAAGTTGTTTGGATTCTTTATAAATATTTTTCATGACGTACATTTGTTGATCGGCTTGTTCGATCAGCTCAATGGCGGAAATATAATGCTCTGGTCCGGTTGCGGCGCAGCCTATGCTGAGTGAAACGCAGTCTTCTGATTGATACATTTCTTCAAATAATCGACGTAAATAAACCGCCTCGGCTTCAACTTTATTGCAACGACTCATTAAGATACAAAACTCATCCCCACCATAGCGAAAACAGTAATCATCGCTACGCGAAATTTGCTTAATTGATCTAGCGACATAACGTAAGACTTCATCGCCTTTGGTGTGGCCATGCACATCGTTAATTAGTTTGAAGTCATTGACGTCGATGTAAACCACCGCCACCGACTCCGCGCGTCGCTCAGCGGCGCGTAGCATGCGGGTCAGGGTTTCATGTAAATCACGCACATTGAGCAGGCCAGTTAATGGATCGGTGCGGATCATTTCTTCGAGTTGCTGGGTGCGTTCTCGTACTTTGTCTTCGAGCGATCGAGCGTATTCTTCAGATTTATTTTTTGAGCTTTCTATTTCAGCAACCAAGCTGCGGATATAGGTTTCAAACACCAAGGTGATGTCAAACATAAATAGCTTTTCAAGCGCTAAAGCAATTTTATTGCGCTCGGCTTCATGTTCAATTGGCGCGGTAAAAATAAGCTCCAGCAAGAGTTGCTTGAGGGTGTAGATGCCTGAAAGATAGAGCTTGGGTTCAACGCCGATACGTTTATGTACCAGACCAATGCGTAAACGATTATTGACGTAATCTAAGTTATAAACGCCACTAAATAAATCAAGGATGTATTTCCTTTGCGCATTGCGCAAGCGATCTAGCGTATCGAGATCACCAATCAGCAGCGCTATTTCTGGGATGTTGGTTTGTAAATCATAAAATCGACTAACGAGATGATCGAGATTGGCAATGACACTCTCTTTAAAGTTCAGTAATAAGTGGATGTCTTCGCTGCTAAGGGTAACCAATTCTTTGCGGTGACTGATATCAAACTCAGTGATCCTCATTTGTTCGAGTAAAGTTTGATCGGTTTGCCGCATGATTGAGTCCCAAGCAGATCTGATTAATGCTTGAGTATAGACACTGGTTAAAAAAATCGCTTTCGAATAAATGTCGATTAAATTTTAGTATTTGAAAGCAATGCCTTGGATTTTTAATCGTTAGTGGTACTGTTGCCAGATTAATTTGGCCAGTAAGCTGACAGCCAGAATTAAAAATAAACGCCGTATCCACGCATTGCCACCGCGAAACGCCAAATAGCTGCCCACTTGTGCGCCAGCAATATTGGCGACGGCCATCGGGATGGCATAGCTAAATAGCACTAGTTTGGCGGGAATAAAGAACAATAAAGCGGCGATATTGGTCGCTAAATTAACGATTTTGGCGCTGGCGCTGGCGCGTAAAAAATCGAAATGGAAAAAGCGCACAAATAAAAACATCAAAAATGAGCCGGTGCCCGGGCCAAACAAACCATCGTAAAAACCAATCGCTGCGCCCATCACCATCCCTAAGACTAAGTCGCGACGGGTTAATATTCGGCCGGCATCTTCCTCACCAAAGTTTGGTTTTCGCCAGGTATAAACCAGCATCACGGCCAGCAAAACAATCACCAGCGGCCGAATAATATCGGCCGGTAAATAATGGGTGATTCGAGCGCCGGCTAAGGAGCCAATAAAAGCGGTCGCTGCCGCAGGCAGAATCACTTTCCAGGGTATACGTATACGGCGAACATAACTAAAAGCGGCCGAAGCAGTACCCCATACGGCAGTAAATTTATTGCTACCAAGTAAGGCCGCAGGCAGTTCTTTGGGTAGGGCGGTGAGTAAGCTGGGTAATAAAATCAGACCGCCGCCGCCAACCGCCGCATCGATTAAGCCAGCAATAAAAGCCATTGGGACGAGTAAGAAAAGTGCGGTTTCCATCGATGGTTCCTGTCATTTATGTCAGCATCATCCCAGATTTAACTTGCTTTGCCCATCGCGATGATCATGTAGAAAACAATGGTTGCTGTAAATTTTGGCAAAAGGTATAAGTCAGTATCAACCCTTTGGAGATTCAGCATGGCAAAAACGGCACTGATTATTAGCGGCGGCGCACCGAATGCAACGCTGGTGGCCGGCGCTTTAGAGGCTTTTCATGAGCTTGGCTTGCAGTTTGATGTGATCTCCACTGCAGGCGCAGGCGCTTTGCTGGGTTTGATGTATTTAGCGCCTAAAAATGCGGATCCAGTCAAAACATTACGTGGCTTACAAGAAATGGGGATTGCCGATTTTTTATACCGCGCTTTTCCAGTCAATTTTAAAGTCTTTAATAAGCCCGGCAATATGGCCGATGGTTACCGGCAAATGACTGCGCCTTTGCAAGCCATGTTGGCGCAATGGCAGCCGCAAGATCCTTTGTCGCAAACGCTCAAAGACGTCACCCAGCTGGGCATCGCGAGTGGGTGTCCAAGTGAGGTGAATACGCGCTCTTTAGGCTTGTGTGCGCATGCGCCTTTTGTTGACGACGTGATTGATTTTGCGCGCTTGCAACAGCCAGGGACGGATATTTGGGTGAATGCATATAACCTAAGCCAGCATGAAATGGCCAATTGGCCACGGCAAAAGATTGGCGTTAAGCAATTACAGGCGGCGTTATCGTTTCCTTTGTTGTATGCGCCGACCGAGATTGACGGCGACTTTTATATGGAAGGCGCGGCGATTGATTGTTTGAACTTTAAAGATTTGCGTAAAAATTATCCCGAGCTGGAAGAAATCGTGATTTTTGATCTGCTCGGCGCCGAAAAACTATTGCGTAAACCCAAAGATTTATACGACGCCTGGGTGATGTCCATCATCACCCCTTTGGTTGAGATCGCTCGCGATGACGTTAAAATTTTTGAAGCCCTACACGGCGAAGGGATTACTTTGCACAAAGTGCCCTTGCTCGAAGCCGTGCCCAATGAAGCGTTACCGGATGTGTTTGATTGGTCGCGTAGTAATTTAACGCGGTTGTATCAACTGGGTTATCACACCGCCAAAGCTTACGCTCAACAACACTTAACGCATTTGTATATAAGTCATCAAGGCGATCAATCGGCTGGTACTGATTGCCATGAGCGGCAGTTGGCACGATCAACGCAATCGTCCTAATACGGGACGGTGGCGATTAAAAGTTCGGCATGGTAGCGAACGATGGCTGGTAAAAAATATTGGGTATATTCATACTGGCCATTTTGTATAAAGCACGCAGCTTAATACCCCTTACTATTGATAAATCATCTCGGTAGTTTTTAAAGGAAGAAAGATGCGGATTGGACGTTGGCTGGGATTGATCGGTTTATTGTTCTTGAGTGCTTGCTTGCACGCTGAATGTTTACCAGCGCCAGCACCGCTGAGTGTGAGTGAGCAGCAAGCGCTACAAGCGGCGGCGAAAGATCAGGGATTTTTGTGGAAAATCAGCAAAAATGGTCGTCATTCTTGGCTGTATGGCACGATTCACATTAATCACGTCATGGGTTTATTTCCTGGCCCCAAAGTGCTGCAAGCGCTGCAAAGCAGTACGATTTTGGCGCTAGAGCTCAATCCAAATGATGCCAAAACACAGGCCGAGCTGGCGCAATTGGCGCAAGCGGGCGCCGGCCAAGTGCCGCCGCAATTGCAATCACGACTAGCAGCGCAATTAGCTGCGGTGTGTTTACCTGCCCGCTTGGAGCAGGCGATTCATCCGACCTTATTATTTGCCAGCATGAGTGTACTGGGGTTGAGAGCGCAGGGTTTAGAGGCTGAGTATGGTAGCGAGCAAATGTTGCTGGGTTTGGCGAAAACTGGGAAACAGCGCGTTGTCGCGCTGGAAACACCAACGATTCAGATGAATGCTTTGCTGGGTCCTGAGCTCAATGTCAGTAGCGAAGATTATGAATTTGCCTTGCAGCAATTAGAAGGCAAGGCCGATCAAGCGCTGGCGCTGAAGATTGTTAAAGCCTGGGAGCAGTCTGATTTTTCGACGCTCACCCAGTATGCCGAATGGTGTGATTGCTTAAATACACCGGCGCAAGAGGCGAGTATGCGGCGTTTAATGGCTGGACGTAATCCAGCCTTGGCCGATGGGATTGCTCAATGGCATCGGCAAGGGGCCAGCGTTTTTGCTGCGGTGGGCAGTTTGCATATGGTGGGTCGCAAAGGACTCTTGTTTTTACTGGCGCAGCGCGGATTTAAAATTGAGCGAATTCATTGAGCTTTTCTTTGAAATACCCAAACCCCAGCGCCAAGTTCGGGTGGCAGCACCGATTGGCTTAAATCACGGCGTTCTTGCCAGTCAAAGGCCGATTGCGCCTGATATTCGTCCCAATTACCGGTAATAAAGCGCGAACGGCTGCCGATCACAATATAGGTTTGCACTTCGCGCTGGCGAAAAATCTGTTTTTCAAAAGTATTGCCCGCCGGAGGCCAGCAGCATAAAACCACTGGGTTTGGAAAGCGTTTGAGCGCCGCAATGGCATCCAGTTGTAATACGTCGGCCGGATAGTCGACGACTTGTCGCCAGCTAAAGTCATCGCAAGCGGTGATATCGACGTTTTGTTGGCGTAAAAATCGACTTAAAGTGCCATCACCGGCGGCGATTTCAAGGCAGGGTTGCTGGCCAATCAGCTGGGCTAAACCGGCGATCAGCTCTTGGCTGTAAAAACAATAAATCCCGCGCTTAGCGACCAGAGGCATTAATAAATGCTTTTGACTAATCAGCGGCCAAGTCCATTTAAAGCGCTTCATCGACACCGGTTTGCGAACTAAATCGCGCTCAAATAATAAGCGCTGGGCAATTAAGCCATTCCATAAATTAAACCGAACCTTGCCTTGGCTCACGCCCGTGGCCACTGAAAAAGCATATTGGCGCAAAGCCAGCTCGATTAAACGTTGCCGTTCTTGTTGACTGATGAGCTCGGCAAAAGCCCGGCCGTGTCGCTCGCCGGATAAAAAATGCGCGTGGTAATCGATTCGGGTGCTCGATTGACGAATGAGCGCTTTGATTTCTGCGGCATCTTGTCGGGCAAAAACGCCTTCCAATTCACCACGAACTGCCTGCCACTGCGCGGGGCAGGCGGTGCAGAGTTGGCTAAAGCTCGGATTTTGCTGCAAAAAATGCCAGCGTTGTTCTGGGCTGATTGGCGTTTTTATAGACATAGTTTGGTGACGATAGCGCCAGCTGTTGTGGCTAAGATGGACATATTGTTGCACTCATAAGGTGAGAGAGATGAATCAAGCGCAAGCGGTGTTGGATTTTTGGTTTAATGAGATTGATCCGGCGTTATGGTGGGCGAAAAACGTCGAGTTTGATCGCTTGATCGAACAGCGGTTTTTGGCTTTGCATACTGCGGCCAAACGCGGCGAGCTGTTTGCTTGGCGCGATAGCGCTGCGGGGCACTTGGCGGAAATCATCGTGTTGGATCAGTTTTCGCGAAATATCTATCGCGACCAGCCCGAAGCATTTGCCCAAGATCCGCAGGCTTTGGCCTTGGCGCAAACCGCGATTGCGGCCGGGGCTGCGGCGCAATTGACGCCGATTCAAACTAGTTTTTTGTACCTGCCTTTGATGCACAGTGAATCGCTACTGATTCACCAACAGGCGCTGACTTTATTTACCGCGCTGGGCTTGCCCAATTCATTGGCATTTGAAATCCAACATCAACAAATTATTCAGCGCTTTGGTCGCTATCCGCATCGCAATGCGATTTTAGGCCGGGTATCGAGCGCAGCGGAGTTGGATTTTTTGCAGCAAGCCGGATCGGCGTTTTAAGTGACTGAATGGCCTGAAGTTTTTGCTTTTTACGTCGATATCTAGGGGCAGTAGCGCGATTCTCGCGGCGAATTAAGGCGTCGTAAGTGCTGGCGTGAAATGACTACGCTGCGCGCCTTACCTCAGGCCAAAATCCGCACCAACGCGGCTGGCAAACCAAGCGTCAACAGACCCTCGGCATCCATTTGGAGTGCAATACCATGAATTCACTGAGCGCATTTAATTCTGCAATTGCGGCTGGCAATACTTTGAGTCGTGGTCTGAATACGCCGCCAAGTGCGTCGTCATCAGTCGCCGCGCCAGCGAGCAAGGGCAGTGCGTTGCAGCAGCGAGTGGATGATTTAAGTTCGGCCACCCTGCAAATGGCGGATGATTTGATTGGGCAATTTGCGAAGCAGCTATTTGGTGATCAAGCGCAGGGGATGAAGATTGAGTTTGATACGCTGAGTTTGAGTGCCGAATCGAGCTTTAGCGCGATGCAGCAATCGACGCAAAGTGCGGGGCAAAGTCGTCAAGTCAGTGCTTTTCTGCTGAGTGATGCGAGTCATTTTAATGGCAAAGGGACGCTGACGACGGCCGATGGCCGGCGCTTTGAAATTGAAGTGGATATTCGTTATGAAGCAAAAGTGGAAGGCATGGGTATCAGTCAGCAATCATTGCTAAATAATACCCAGCAAGATATACCTGCAGATTCCCAGTATGAAAACCTAGCAAAATCGCCAGCAGCAGTCGCCGCAGATACCTCTGATTTGTCGCGTCCGAGTATCAATTCGTATTTTGCCGGTACAGCAGCTGATTTATTGCAGCGACTGACGAGTGAGCCGGTATTTCAGCCGTTTTCACTCTTGCAACAGGCCGATCCAGCGCAACGGCAACTGCTGGGGGATTGGTCGCTGCAAGTATTGAATCTTGCCGGTGGTCCGCGATATCTGGATTTAAGCCCGCACTTTGCTCGGGATAAAATGGCTTTTGAGGCACAGGCTTAGTGCCTGCTGACGTTGGTTTTGCCTGCCGCTATTCAGTCCACCAAGATAAATTCGGCCATGGCTGTTGCCATGCCTTGGTATGGGCGTGGCCTTGGGCGACGTTAGGCGGCAATCCAGAACGCGGATGGTGTGCCAGACAGAGCGACCATGCATCGACGCGTCCCGCATCGACGCTACTGCTGTAAGCTGGAACGCCATATTTAAGCTGCATTCTGGCTTGCTTGCGAACCTGCTAATGAGCGCCATTTAATTTTTCCCGCAATTGATTTTCGAGTTCTTCATCGATCATTCGATCGGTATTTTCGGCATCAAACCACATGACATCGACATCCATGAAGGGGGTCGGGTTGGGATAATGATGCGCGATATCCCAGATTAAATTTCGAATCAATCCCGCCTAATCATCGCCGACGGCAGTGCCAAATCGGCGACTGCGGCCGAGCAATCCATGCCAAATGAGTCCGCTTGCAGGCGGAGAATGCTACTGCGGTATCGGTTTGACATTGGCGATTTAGGGCGGGCGATACGCCGCAATTGATGCTGACTTTGAGTATAAAAATACACAGAGCAGGGGTGTTTTCCTCGCTTTTAGCGGGGGGGGTGTAACTATGTCACTGAAAATAATCAGTTTTCTCCTTAAGATGCGCAGAATTATTTTAGAACAAATGCATAACACTCGGTTTGAAGGGTGTCGCGTTTTACCCAGTTTTGATGGATGAATGCGAGCAAAAGGAGAGTGAGTGGGGATAGCAGTTCAACTGACAAAAATTTTAGTGGCGTGCAGTTTGGTCGCTGGCTGTGCATTGAATGAATCGGTGCCAAGCCCGTCGACAGCAACTCAACAGATTGCCAGTGAAGTCGCCAATAAAGTCACCAGCGATTCGTCGGCCTCTGCTGCGGTCACCGCATCCGCAGCTTTAACTGCATCTGACGTTAAAGCGTGTAAGGATAATGGCTATGTGTTTAGCCAAAAAGATATTGATGCACTGATTTTGAATGCGTTTAATGAGGCGCGTGGCGAATCCAATGCCGGTATTTTGGCGGTGTTGGGCGTGACGATGGCGCGAGTGGACTCGGCGTGTTATCCCGATACCGTGCACGGCGTGGTGTATCAACGCAAACAGTTTTCGTGGACTTGGCAGCGTGGCACGCCACGCACTTTAGCGGCAGCCAAAGCGATTGAGCCCAAAACCTATGCCAAGGTCAAAACCTTGGTCGAAAACTATATCGCGCAGGGCGCGAAGCCCAATGGGTCTTTGTTTTATCACACCAAAGACGTTAGCCCAAGCTGGTCGCGATCGGCATCGATTGAGCGAACCAAGGTGACAGGCTCGCATATTTTTTATGATCATCGACGCTGTTAAGCGAGTGGGTCGTTCTCTGGCGCTTGAAGCATGCCGTGCGTGCGAACGATATCGCTAAGGCATTGCGGACAATAGCAATCACCTTTGCTCGGTAGCGGTAGACCGTGTGGCAGGTCCATACACCAGCAGCCGCCTTGACGGCCACCGCTACCGCAGCGAAAGAGTTGGCCACATTGCTGGCAGTGTAGCTCTCGAATTTTAAGCTCGGTTGGCGACATTATTGTTTCCAGCGCACGTGGCGTTCATCGACAAATTCATAATAGCGTAGCAACATAATCTGCCGATTGGCGTCGAGCAGTTCAACGGGCACTGGGCC
Source organism: uncultured Deefgea sp. (assembly GCF_947072475.1). Taxonomy (GTDB): domain Bacteria; phylum Pseudomonadota; class Gammaproteobacteria; order Burkholderiales; family Chitinibacteraceae; genus Deefgea. The sequence goes on along the minus strand of NZ_CAMTIA010000010.1, from coordinate 66,345 downwards.
AAACGGCGCGGCAAGTCGGATGATTTGCAAGGCATCTTGATCCAGCTTGAGGTTGCCCGATGCTTGTGTGAGGCTGAGCGCAGCAATGCTGCCGTCGGCATTGAGGATGACGCGAAATTGCATTAAGCCAAATAGAGCTCGGCCATTGTCATCTCGCGGGAAGTTTTGCTGGCCGATGCGCTCTACCTTTTGCCTAATTTGTCGCTCCCAAATCCCAAAAATGGCTTTGTTTTTTTCTGAGCTTTGGCTGCGAATCGCGCCGTCTTCGGCTTGCGGTGCTTCGAGGTGCTTAATATCGGCATAGTGAGTGAGTAATGGCTTACCTTGCCGGCTGGTACCGAGTGCGGTATCTAGCCCAGTGATTTCAACTTCTTTATTATTGCTCGGAATTACCGGCGTTTTGACCATGCTGGCGGCGACGACTTTTTTGGGTGCCGGCTTGGCCCGATACAGCGGTTTTTCGGCGGTTGTTGTTTTGGTCATCACAGGCGGGCTGGGTTCGGGCGGCGTTACTTTGGGTGTTTGCCGTTGCTGCAGTGTCATCTCGATGGCGCCACCGCTGGCGGGTTTGGCCTTTTGGGTTTCTGTGGCCGGAATCAGTAATACCAGCAGGTGTAATACAATCGCCAAGATAAGCGCCTGCAGCAGCCAGCGTTGGCGCGTTTGAGCAGGGGGGGCTAAATCATGATGCGACATGCAAAAAATCCGAGTGGGAAAGCGGCTTCATTCTATCGTGAAGTTTGGATAGGTGGGCGATGTTGAATAAATTGTTGAGTGCTAGGGTCTGTTGACGTTTGGTTTCCCGCCGCGCTGGATCGATTTTCGCGGCGAATCAAGGCGTAGTAAGCGATGCATAGCATTCTATGTGAGCTTGCTACAACACACAGTCGCCGCGAAAAGCGCCCAGCCGGATTTTATATATAACAACTCGGTTTGGCGGCGGCTTTTTTAAAATAAAGTCAGCCTGATGCTGCGTTACAAAGCGCTGGCGTAGAATGACTACGCTGCGCGCTTCGTGCCTTGCCTCAGGCCAAAATCCGCGCAAACGCGGTTGGCAAACCAAATGTCAACAGACCCTAAGGTACTGATTTTTATCAGAGTGGGAAAAAAAACTAAAATAATTTAAAAAAAGGCTTACGGTTTTAAAAAATATAGGGTATTATCCGCCCCCTAACTTGATGAATGTGATTCACACAGTCAACAAGGCTAGTCGCTAGGGGAGTCGCCAAGTTGGTTAAGGCACTGGATTTTGATTCCAGCATGCGAAGGTTCGAATCCTTCTTCCCCTGCCAAGAATTGTATAAAAAAGAGTCGCGATGCGGCTCTTTTTTATTGCCTATTACTTTGACGTATTTGTTGCTAGCGCTTTATTCATAATGGCTGGCTGTTAATACTCCTTGTGTCCGCTTTGTTTGTTGCTGGCTTTAGTGCGCCAATACAGACTTGATTTCTCGCTCACCTAAATCAGCGGCACCACGATAACCTGAACGGCGCAGTGCAACAGCCCATTGCTCGACAATGGGCGCAAAATCTTCCGCACGGCGAACGGTGCTTAATAATTCAGCCAAACGATTTTCCCAATTTTGTCCGAGATATTCTTGCGTCACTTGTAGAATCACTTGGCGTGCGGCTTCGATTTGGCGCTGCTGCTTGAGGTCTTGCACTAAATCAGGCGTGAGCGTGCTGGGGCCGGTGAATGTGCGCTGATTGAGGGTGTGCTCCGCAGTGGCTGAGCCGATTAATCCGAGGTTTTGCAGCTTTAAGAGCGTATTGACTATATCGACCTGCGGCATCATGTCGATTAAAGCATGCTGAGGTCGGCAGCCATCAATCAAGAGTAAGATCTGCCGCTCTTTTTGGCTGATTAAACCGCTGCGCTGGGTGATCTCATGTTGACCGATTTGAGTTTTTGAATAAATTATATTTTCCATGATGACACTCGGCGGCAATGACACAGAGTTTATATATAAGCTCAAACTGATGTAGTCAGTAAAAACTAACTACATGCTGTTGCATAAAATAAACAGCCTGACTTATGAGTGCTGAGTCGGTCGATGAATGATATCGCGCAGTGCTTCTTCTGCTTGTACTAATAGCGGGGCCTGTTGTTTGCGGCGCTCTATATCCAATAAAGGTACTTGCTGCTGGCGACGTTCTGGATCATAAAAATGAATTTTGTGGGCGGCCGCGCCGTTTTCAAATTGAATCACCCCGGCGATTTTCCACGTTTGCTCGATACGCTTGAGGTGATAGCTGGTTTGATATTCCCATGGACTGCCATCATTGCGAATGACGCGCCAACGCAGCTGGGCACTGGCCAAGTCATGGCTGATTTGCATGATGCTGAGCACGGTATAGGTGGCGTCGTGAAAGCCTTGTGCCGCGTACCAAGTAAATAAAGCTTGCGTGGTATCGCGTAGCGCATTCATTTCGGGCCAGTCGGTGCGTTCTTCGTTGATCAGCGTAAAAAAAGGCATGGCAAACAGATTGCATACGCCATCGACATCGAGCTTGGTATAGACCGATGCAAAGTCGTCAAAAAATTCTTCTAGATCCATGTAGCGCCTTTCCTCAAACTAACATCAAAATTATGTTGTCATAAATTATAAATGATACGTAATAAGGTATGGGTTTTTACTTATAGGTTGATGTATTTTTGCTGCAGATTTTCCTGCTTGGAAATGGCAATACTGCTGATCGATTGAATCGGGTGGTAGCGCTTGAAATTATGCTTTTCATCGCCATCTATTCAAATAATTAGGTATATTATTTTTTTATAGCCAAGTCTTTGTAGGAGTTGTTCATGGTTCAAGCTACTGCCAGCCATTTATTGGTAAAAACTGAAGCCCAGTGCGAAGCACTGAAACAAGAAATCTTAGCTGGTGCTGATTTTGCTGCCGTTGCTAAAGCTAATTCAAGCTGCCCGTCATCGGCACAAGGTGGTGCTTTGGGTTCGTTTGGCCCTGGCATGATGGTGCCTGAGTTTGATAAAGTCGTTTTCAGTGCGCCATTAAATGAAGTGCAAGGCCCAGTAAAAACGCAATTTGGTTATCACTTATTGGTAGTGACGAGCCGCGACTAAGTCTCACTCGCGAATAAAAAAACACCGCCCATGTTAAATGGCGGTGTTTTTTTTGTACTCAATGACGGCGGCAATGATTATTGCTGAGCGGGCTCGGCAACAAAAATTTCAACTCGGCGGTTTTGTGCACGGCCAGCTGCGGTGCTATTGCTGGCAACTGGGTTGCTTGAGCCCATGCCATCAATGGTCATACGTTGACTGGCCACGCCTTGGCTGGCGAGGTAGTTACGCGTTGCTGCGGCACGATTGACTGATAATGGATTATTGATCGCATCGCTACCGGTATTGTCGGTGTAGCCCACAATGCGCACTTGTGTTGATTGGTTTTGATTTAATGTTTGCGCCAAGCGATTGAGAATCGGCTGCATACTTGGTTTAATGGTTGAGCTACCGACGGCAAATGAGAAATCTGCCGGGATTTCGAGTTTCAATTCATTGTTGGGGGTTTTGCTGACTTCAATGCCAGTGCCTTGCGCCGCTTGTTCCATGGCGAGGCGTTGTTTTTCCATATTTGATGACCATAGGTAAGCACCTAAGGCGCCCGCAGCGGCACCAATTGCCGCATCGCGGCCAGTGTGGCTGCCTTTAGATGCTTTGCTAATCCCTGCGCCAAGGGCGGCGCCACCGAGGGCACCAAGCACTGAACTTTCTGTTTTTGACATGTTTGAGCAGCCAGTTGCGACTAAACTGAAAGCAACTAATGCAGGTAAAAGAGCACGTTTCATGGTGTATTCCTTTCATAAAAATTGATAAGGGCAATCAAAACACTATCTATGCCATTAAGCTATAGAAAAATACCCAAATTCAGGTGATTTTCATCACATTATCCGTAGTCCATTGCGTTTTTGGCGGCGGATGAACCATCATAAGCAAAAATTTCACACTGTTATTGTCTTCAGCCCAATGGTCGATTTGAGGGGGAGAAACGTTCAAATTCGACGTGTTCATTCCGCCGAGGCATTGGCTAGGCGGTGATTGTTCTGAATATATAAAGGATATTGATTGATGAGTATGGTGCGGCTTGCGCTGGCATTGAACGCCGATCGCAAGAGATTGAAGCGTACTTTTGATGATGATTCAGCTGGGTGTGGTTTTGACTTGTTAAGCGCAGCGATCTGATCGATTAGAGATTGCTCAGCCTCGTTTTAGTTCACACTAGAAGCACTGCGGTATTAAAGGGTATTGCAATGCAGCCTTTTGTAAAAAAAGGCTGCGATGATATACCCTTTATTTACCTTTCACTAAGGCCATGATTTCTGTGGCATTGAGCGTACTGGCTCGCTGCTGAATTTCTGGCAGGTATTTTGTTTGCAGATCTTTTGCAGGCGCCAGTGTTTCGGTAAAGCTTTGCTGGAGTAAAGCGGCACTCATTTGGCGACCACCGGCGTAATAGCGTTTGGCGACTTGCCCTAAGGCGTAGGTGCTGGCAAAAGAAAAAGCCATTCCGGTTGCTGCGCCACCTAAAGTCTTGCCCCATTTACCGCCAACCTTACCGAACAAACCACCGACCAGTTTACGGCCAAATTGTTCGAGATATTGCGAAGTTAAACCGACACCAACGGTGGATAAAAATTCGCGGATATGCCCTTGATCTAATTCGTAGCCATAGCGTTGGCCAATGTTGTAAACCATTTTGATTTGCAATGGAATAATCGCTACCGAGGCCCAAGTTTGCGGCAGTATTTCCAGCGCACCATTGAGGATGGCTGATTTTAAAATACTGCTATCAATGGCCGCTTGATCCACCGTAGGCCGGGCAGCTGGCTCGCTAGGTTGAGGATTAAATACCGGTACGCTGCTTTGTGCGGCAGCGGCCAAGGTATCTGCTTCTTGCTGAAACAGCGTCGTTGTCGGGTTATTGAGCGCAAGTCGTGTTTTAAGATCGGCTAAAAATTGTTGTTCTGCTGCGCTGGTGCTGCCATCGGCATCGCAGACGCACACCGCCATTTCATAGGCAAACTGGCGCTCGGCTTCGCTGCTGAGTTGGCGGCACACCGAGGCTAAGTCAATGCGTTTGAATAAAACATCTTGATATAAGCGACTTAAATCAATGCCGCTATCTTGGCCTAAAGATTGAGCCAAGCCTCGGATGTGCTCGCGTTCACGTTCATCATTATGGCCATCGGCAAAGGCGGCCAGCAGCGCAATGGTGAGAATGGCTTGTTGTTGTTCGGCTTGCATGGTGTGCCTTCATAAAGTGAAAGTGGTTTTTTACTAGACCCATTCCTGATGGCTTTGTTCCCAATGGCTTATTTTTACTGCGGCTCACAACGTAGATATTGCAGTAGTCGGCCACGATAGGCGCTGCCGTCATGCAGTGCTTGGGTGAGCATGGTTTCGTGCAGGCTAAAGCCCCGGCTGGCCATTTGTTTATGAAAAGCGCTGCGATTGCTGCGATTGGGATCGATGATCAAAACCTCGGCTTTGGTGGCCGCATGTTGATCGATAAATGCCGCTAATACTTCAGGATGACCGCGTTCATACAGTACGTCGCTGCCAATAATCAGATCAAACTCGCCTAAATCATGATTGCTACGCCCCCAGTTGCCGGTGCAATATTTTAATTTGGGTAGGGTGTTGAGTTGTAAATTGGCATTTAGAAATTGCTCGGTTAAGGGGTGGCAATCGCTGGCGGTAATATCGCCCATTCGGCGATGGATCACCATACTCGCTAGTGCCAAACCGCAGCCAATCTCGAGTACACGGCGATCGGCTAAATCGTAGCTTTGCATTAAATCGGCGAGCTTTTGTGATGAAGGCCAAATTTGACCAAATAAAGGCCAGCAGGCTTCAGAAATCCCTGCTGCCTGAGCTTCGCCCAGAGGATCATAAAATTGTTGTCGATCGAGTAAGGCACGAATATGAAGGTCGGCCCCGCCAGCGACAGCGACGGGGAGTTGTTTGACTTGATAGCCAAACGGGACAGCATGGAGCATGACAGCCTTGGGCATGTGCAGCACTGAATGCTAGTCGAACCGACGAGGCGCAGAGCGCTGTGTAAGGCGAGGAGTAAACGGCGGGGCAGAGGTGCAGATGGTGAGTAGTTCTCCATACTAACACCCCCTGCGACCTGGCGGCGCGCACTGACGTGGTGTTAGCGCTGCTGGGCGGAACTTAAAATTGAGTTTAATTCTCCGCTTGCTTGCATTTTTGCCAGGCCTCGATTAAATCGTTGCAGCAACATCTCGGCATGGGGTGTTTTTCGACTAATCAATAAATACATGGGTTCTTCATGAATCATGGGTGCGCTGATACTCAATTGTTCAAGCGCTTTGCTACCTAAAGCATGGCGAATGAGATACATGCCGACCATTTCTTCGCAAGGAAAACCATCAACGCGCTTGGCGAGTAGTTTGGCAAAATTTTGTGTATCGCTATTGCCAATGTCGCTGAGCACTTGTTGCTGGAGTAATAATTGGCTTAATGCTGCGCCGTAATAGTAGCCATGGGTGATGCCCAGTCGACGACCTTTTAAATCATCGAGCTGTGACCAATCAATGGGTCGATCACGATTAAAAAACAGCACGACCTTGCTGCGATAAACTGCTTGGCTATATAAAAAATCTTGTCGTCGTTCAGCACTGTCAATCCATAGCAAACTGCCTTGCACATTGCCGCGACGCGCTTCATCGAGCGATCTTTTCCATGGGTAAAAACGATATTTAACCTGAGTATTTTCCAGCGCAAAAGCACGGCTAACGATTTGGCTGGCGTAGCCATACTGCGGCAGATTTGCACCGAGTAATGGTGGCCATTCGCCGCTGGCCAGCTCGATCTCTTGGGGTACGGCAAAACAGCGGCTAGCAAAAAAGAGCACAAGATAAAAAATTAAATTTCTAGGCATAGAGATAAAAAGCAAGCAGGTTGGCGTTGTGTTGGTCAGTTTTGAAACAGATTTAAAGTAAAAGTATCATCTGCTTTGCGAAGATTCACGTCAAAATAGCGGCGTTATTGATTAAAAACAGACCAAACGTCAACAGGCCATAGGCTTGAATTAATCATATTGAGCGCGCCGCCGTATCGCTACGGCGGTTTTTTGGCTTTGCCAAAAGCAAAGCCGTGACTGATGACGCTATGGCGGAACTTAAAATTTTTCGCCGCGCAGTACACGAACTTCACTAAGCCATTGCACCAAAGCGAAGTGCGCGCCAAATTGATGATGCACGGCTTGGGCTAATTGCTCGGCTTGGTAAGTTTCGATAATGAGCTCTATTTGAATATTTTCATTGGCATCAAAATTACCATGTTTTTCACCATGCTCACCATTGCCGCGTGCGGCAACAATTGTCCAGCCACGAATTGATTTGGCTTCAAATAGGGCAATTAAATCATTTTCAAGGACCGCTTCGGCGACGATGGTCAGTAGTGTTCGAGTATGGAAAGTCATTGCAGTCCTTAAGCGGCATAGCCAGCAAATTGATGATAGAGCGGTACGCCCACCAGGATATTAAACGGGAACGTCACGCCCAGTGCGGCACCCAGCGATAATGCCGGATTGGCTTGGGGTAAAGCCATGCGCATTGCCGCTGGTGCTGCAATATACGAAGCGGAGGCTGCCAAAATCGCCATCAAGGTTAAGCCGCCCAATGAGAGCCCCATTAACAAGCCAAAACCAATGCCGACCCAGCTGAGCAGTAGCGGTAACACAATCCCGATACTAAGGACCAGCAAACCTTGCTGGCGTAAAATCCCCATTTTGCCGGCAACCACTAAGCCCATTTCGAGTAAAAATAGCGTTAATACCGGTTTGAATAAATCGATATACAACAAATCAAGCGGCTTAATGCCCTCTGGTCCAGCTAGCGCGCCGATGAGTAAACCGCCCATCAGTAGCACCATGCTTTTGCCAAGAAAGACTTCATGCAATAGTTTGCGCCAGCCATGACCCGATTGGGCGGCATTGGGGCCGAGTCGCGCGAGTACGACGCCAATCATTAGCGCCGGCATTTCGAGCAATACTAAAAATAAAGTGGTTTGGGGTTCAAAGCTAATTTGTTTTTGCGCCAGAAAAGCCACGCCAACGGCATAAGTGACGACCGACACCGAGCCATAATGCGCCACCATACTGGCGGCATCGACTTGGCTGAGTTTGGTGCGCAGCAGTGGATAAATCAGCAGTGGAATCAGCGCCCCCATCGCGATGACCAGCGCTGCTTGTGGCAATAGCGTCAAAATCGGTTGTTTGGCGAGAATTAAGCCGCCCTTAATGCCGATGGCCAGCAATAAAAAAACCGAGAGTGTTTCATAGAGAGCACTAGGCAGTTTTAAATCTGATTTTGCCAAGCCAGCCGCTAAGCCAAGCAAGAAGAACAGCACAACGGGATCGATTTGCATGTAGGAATGTTTCTTATTTATTGGCAATATTTACGAATTTACTACATTTTAAGAAAATAAAAAACATATAAAAACAAAGGATATTGTCGCTATTCAACCGTATAAAAATACGTAGTTAATATTAGGATATAGGCATGTTTTAGATGGGATGAATTTCAATTCATTTACACCTTACTTTGTGGGTATTGATGCGATTGATCGCTGCAAAATGCAATACAAAATGCCGCTCATTATTGCAATGAGCGGCATAAAATTTAATTCAGTGTGGATGGTGAGATTAAAAGTGAAGCAATGAAGGTGGATTTATGCAAATTAGTGCGATTGAAGTAACTTCCGGCGGCGGGCCGCGAGTAAGCCGACTAAGCCGATACCCATCAAAGCATAGGTTTCTGGTTCTGGAACCGGTGCCACGCTGACATTATCCAGATAAGTGCCGTAGCTATCGGAAGTGCCGGTGGCTTTAAAGACTAAATAACTATAACCCGTACCGCTACCGACCACGTTTTGACTGAAGGTTTGCCAAGTATTGCTAGCCACGGCGTTGGGGTGTAAATCGGCAATCATATTGCTCATTGTTGCTGCTGCGAGAATACTGGCGGATGTTGCGCCAGCGCCGAGCGAATTAACCCAAAAAGCTTGTAAGCCATTGGTGGCGACGGTGGTGTTGGGGCGAGCAGTAAAATCAAAATTTAAACTGTAATTTTGACCGGCTGCAGTGCCGATCGATTGGGCCATTGCACTATTAGTATGGCTGTCGAGTTCTACAAATTGGGCTAGATGAGATGCTGGACCAGTGACGTTGCGTTGGATTTCAATCCCTGCGCCCGAGATGCTTTTCCAGACGCCACCGATACCCACGCTGGAAAAGACGCTCCAAGTTCCATTCGCAACGACAGTTTCTTCAAAACTAGCATCTTGTACTAAATTGGCCTGCGCTAGAGCAGGGGCAGATAAAACTAAAGCAATCAGGATATTACGCATGGGAAGCTCCGGTGCAGGTCAATGAAGTTGGTAATATTACCGATCACTTGTCAGTGTTCAAGGCCGATGGTCACTCATGGCGGGTGAGCTCTGAATTTCGTGTGATGTCGTGCTGACAATGCAATTCACCAAGCTTTCTTTGTTGTTTTGTGGTGATGAGCGACTTATCGCGGCGCACGGGTGTTGCTGATTTGTTTTTCGGTCGTAATAATGCTTACGACATACTTTGGATTTGAAAGACGCTTGGCTGCAAATGCCCGCCGTGAGGGAGATTCGAGTCAATGTCAGTTCTGAGTAGGCTCGGGCTTTCTGATTAACGGTAGAGAGTTCATGCCGATATCGCGTTTTTGCTTTCGATTTAAGCCGCGCAGACAAAAGAGCAAGTTTTGAATTATTGCTATGGGTATGACTCGCTAGCCATTTAAGTAAAGTACTTATAGCTATATACCCTTAATAAACAATGGCTAGCGCCAATGCCAAGCGCAAGCCGTGGCGACTGCCAGTAAATAAACCGGCCAGCTCAGTCCAAGCAAAAATAACAGTAATAGGGTTAAGACGGCGCCAACACACCATGCAGGTACATTCTCACTAAACGATGCATTGGGCTTGGGTGAGCGGAAAAAATCGTCGATGCTTTGTGTGGTTGCGCTGGGCTGGGGTGAGTCGGCGGCGTAGCCAATCGCATCGACTTGGCCATTGGCGGCGTTGATTCTGGCTTGGCGTTCGGTTTCAGCCAGTACATATTGTTGACCGCCGGCCTCCATCCATTCGGCCAAAATACTCAATTCGCCGCCATCGAGCCAAACCCCATGCTCGCGGCATTCATCGACAATCACCGCGATGTGCCGACTAAAAGCCCGGCGATTCAGCATTTTATTGCAAGCAGGGCAGGGTTTGTAGCGCACAACCTCAGGTTTGATGCGCTCAATGATGATTTGTCGAATTCGCCCATGATTGATTTCGCGAACTTGCGCTGCCACATGATCGAGCACTATCGGCAGTGCACCGGGGGCAAAATGCAGTCCTTTACAACTCGGGCAATGGCCAACCGTGGTCTGTTGTAGACCCAATTGTAAGAGTTGCAGATCACCGCAGCCGTTGGGGCAATGTAATTCACTGTGCTCAGCGAGTATTTTGAAATCGCGGATGGCCAGTAAATCAACCGCATTGTATAAGCCGCAATAGCTGCAAACGAGTTGGGCTACGGGCAGTGCCGCGCCGCATCCGGTGCAATTCATGGTGTATTCCTGTAAAGCGGTGCTTATTTTTGCCGAACTGTCTTAGATAAGTACGCCCGATGGCAAAGGCGTGACCGCTTGGCGACAGCCAGCCATAATAGGCCATCACTTATTCTAGCGGAGTTTGTTATGCCGATGTCAACACTGCTTAAGCCCAGCATTCAGCCTTTTTTTCCTCCACAACGCACCTTAATGGGGCCGGGGCCTTCTGATGTTTATCCTTCGGTATTGGCGGCACAAGCCAAGCCAACGCTAGGGCATTTAGATCCGATGTTTGTTGGCATGATGGATGAAGTGAAATCGTTGTTGCAGTATGCATTTCAAACGCAAAACGAAATGACTTTGGCCGTTTCTGCGCCGGGTTCCGCTGGGATGGAGGCGTGTTTTGTTAACTTGGTCGAGCCGGGCGAAACAGTCATCGTTTGCCGCAATGGCGTATTTGGTGAGCGGATGCGGCAAAATGTTGAGCGGGTTGGGGCGATTGCGGTTTTGGTTGATAGCGAATGGGGATTGCCGGTCGATCCTAAGGTCGTAGAGGCTGCACTGCAGGCCAATCCTGATGCGAAGTTCTTGGCGTTTGTGCACGCCGAAACATCAACCGGCGCGCGATCAGACGCTAAAGCGCTATGCGCTTTGGCCAAGCAATATAACTGCTTGAGTATTGTGGATGCGGTAACGTCGCTCGGTGGCATTGAATTGCGCGTTGATGAATGGGGAATTGACGCGATTTATTCTGGTAGCCAAAAATGCTTATCGTGTGTGCCGGGATTATCGCCATTATCGTTTTCTGCGGCTGCAGTAGAAAAACTCAAAGCGCGTACAACGCCGGTGCAAAGTTGGTTTCTTGATCAAACCTTGGTGATGGCGTATTGGGGAAACGGTAGCGGGGCCAAGCGCAGCTATCACCATACCGCACCGGTGAATACTTTATATGCCCTGCACGAGTCTTTGCGTTTATTGGCCGAAGAAGGTTTAGAAGCCGCCTGGGCGCGGCACGCCGCCATGCATCTTGAATTGCGCGATGGCTTAGAAAAACTCGGCATTGAATTTGTGGTGCCTGCTGAGGCGCGTTTGCCACAACTGAATGCAGTATATATACCTGCTGGGGTGGATGATGCTGCGGTGCGCAGCCAGTTGCTGCAAGACTATAATTTAGAGATCGGTGCGGGTCTTGGTGTTTTGGCCGGAAAAGCCTGGCGGATTGGTTTGATGGGCTATGCGGCGCGGCGTGAAAACATTGCTTTATTACTACACGCATTGGGCAATGTGTTAGCCAAAAAATAAATCTAAGTTCGCCATCAACAAGGCACTGCAGATGATGTGCTGCGGTGCTTTTTTTATTTGGTTTTAAGGTCGTTGTTTTAGTTAACAAAACGCGGAGAATTGTTGACTCTCTGGCGGTGTTTTTGGCTCGCGGCTCGATGCGGATTCGCTATTGTTGGTGAATGGGAGCGCAAAAGCGTTAAAAATGCGCTTTGCCGCGTAAATCAGCGCATAAAATGCGTGTTGAATTTCCCTATGGCGAGCGTGGACGCGTACCATGTCGAGCAATAAAGCGAATTGAGGTGTAACTGATGAGTACAAAACTATCTAAAGATGAAATGGCGGCGCTGGTTGAAGTCAGCCGTGGTTTGAAAAGCACCCGTTTAAGCCATACGGTTTTTAAAAATGTAAAAGCCCTTACTGGGCAAAAATTAGCCGCCTATGAGCGCAAAACAGGGATTTTAAAAATCACTGATCTGGGTAAACAGACTATTTTTATGACGCTGTGTATCGAGAGTCTGCGCCAACTCAAAATAAATCCAACGCTCAAAATCAACGGTGAAGCACTGGCGTTTTTATTGCGTAAAGGCCATATCGACACGCGTGAAGGTGAAGTTGGTCATTTCATCACCACCAAAGGTGAAGAATCGCTAGCGGATATCGATTCGCAAAAGTAAATTGCTCGGCAAAAGTAAGCTTGGCAACTGAGTCTGCGTTGCTGAAGCCGCCGGAGCGAGCGATACCACTTTGCATCCGGCCAGCCGATAGCATAATGATGATTATGCTGCGGCATGGCCTGAGTCGATTGATGTTGGCTCAGCGCTCTGCGCTGCCGATTGACCGCGGCCCAAGCGGTAAGCATCCCACGCTTTTTCGTGGAAAAAATACGCCACGGTATTGACCATCGGTTCAATCAAAGCCAAAAATCCCGCCATACCCAAACTGCCGGTAATCAAGTACGCCACGCTAAATGCCACGGTAAAGTGCACCATTGCAAAAGTAATTGTCTTAGCCATGATTTTATCCTGTTCGGTCAATTGGTTTGATTTGCAAATGATATTCGTTCTCATTTGAAAGAGCTAGTTGAATATTTGTACAGCTTTCATAGTAAAAAGCTATTAATAGGCTGGTGCTGATTGCAAACCAAGATTAAATTTTGAGTTGCAAGCTGCCGTGATCACAAGCAGCGAAGACATTTGCTGCACGCTATCGGTAGATAAAGATAAACACGTGGTCAGCAAGCAGTAAAGCATCCGCCGATGCTAGATTGTCTATGAAATTAGACAGCTAGCCAGCGAATCGAATTGAATCGGCAGCGATGCTTTACAATTAAAAAATGAGCACTTACTCCCTATCTCTGATCGCCATTGTGAATGATCAATTCAGGGCCAAGCGATGAATTGGCCGGCGTTAGTATTATTCAGCTGCACGATATTTACGCTGGCGTTGGCGCTATTGACTGCGCGGCGTGATGCATTCCCCGCTAAGTTTTATTATGTCTGCATGTTGCTGTCATCGGCATGGTGGAGTGGTGCAGCGGGGATGGAGAACTGGCAAACCGCGCCAGCAGACAAAATTCTGTGGGCCAAACTGGCTTGGCTCGGCATCGTCACGGTGCCTTGCTATTGGACGCTATTTGTTTGGGCTTATGTCAAAGGCGATAATCGTCCCCCGACTTGGCTGGGCCAATTAGCGCTGTGGTTGATGCCGCTACTCACTTGCCTGATTGCTTTTACCAATGATCAGCATCATTGGCTGTATGTGAGCACATTACCGGTGAGTGATGCACCGGGCGCAGCGATTCGCTATCTGCATGGGCCGTGGTTCTATTTATGCGCTTTGTATTTATATGGCTATATGACCTTGAGCATGCTGGTCATTATCAATGCCCTCGCCCGCGCCAATGCACTGTATCGCCAGCATTATCTCGGTCTGGCGATCGCTATGGCGATTCCATGGCTAGCCAATGCCGCGCATTTAACCGGCTTGGTTACGCTGTTTGATTTTGATCCAACACCATTTAGTTTTTTAATCATGGGCGGGATCTTTTATTGGCTGATTACCCATCGGCAATGGTTTGATTTATTGCCGATCGCGCATGATGCGTTGTTTGATGCCATTCCTGATGCGGTTTTGGTGGTGGACGATCAGCAGCACATCGCCAGACTAAATCACGCCGCGCAAGCTTTGCCGAATATGCCCGCCAACGCCATTGGCCTGCCACTCAAATTACTGCCGTATTTTGATAATTTATTACCAACTTTATGGGATCGACTGCTGCCGGTTGAGTTTGAGCTGCAATTGGACGATGCGTATTACGATTTGCGCTCGGTCACCATTTATTATTTGCAGCAACCGATTGGTCTATTGCTGGTGCTGCGTAATATCACTCATCATAAACAGAGTCAGTTGGCTTTACAGCAAGCGCTGATTTCACTTGAAGCGCAATTGGAATCGAACGCACAACTCCAGCAGCAGCTACATCAAGCGGCGATTCTTGATCCATTAACTAATTTGCATAATCGGCGCTTTTTGGATGAAGTCACCCCCAACTTACTCAGCCATAGCACGCAACAACAGCAAACGATTAGCTTGGTGATGATCGATTTAGATCACTTTAAAACCATTAATGATCACTATGGGCATAGTGCAGGCGATGAGGTTTTACGGCATATGGCGCAATTATTACGCCGCTATAGCCGGCAAACTGATCTGCTATTTCGTTTGGGGGGTGAGGAGTTTTTAGTCATTTTGCCCGATACCAGCGCCGCCCAAGCCTTGCGACTCACCGAAGGTTGGCGCGAACAATTGCTCGCCCAACCCGCGCTAGTCAACGGCACGCCAATGCCGGTAACTTTTTCGGCGGGGATTGTCGAGGTCGCCTATGCCAGCAATACCTTTGATACCGCGATCGCTTATGCCGATATGGCCTTGTATCGCGCCAAAGATGCTGGCCGTAATCGCAGCGAATTAGCCAGCCCAAAAAATAAAATCGCCATTCAATCTACCTTCGCAATATTTGACTAGCACTTGCGTTTATTCGTCAACAGGGTGAAAGTTTGTGCTGAATCGAATCACTCACTCCTTGGGGTAAAACATGCTAAAAAACACTCGCCATAGCTATGGCAAAGTCGCTCGTCTATTGCATTGGCTCTGTGCCATCGCAGTGATTACCGCTTTGGCATGTATTGAGCTCAAGGGGTATTTTCCCAAAGGCGATCCGTGGCGCGGTAATTTGCAAATGGCGCATATTCAAGCTGGCATCATCGTTTTTTGGTTGGTAATCCCACGCTTTATTTGGCGCACCGCCAATCGCTCGCCGCTGATTACGCCTAGCCCAGCGCCGTTAATCATGAAAGTCGCCGATTTAACGCATTGGGTTTTGTATGCGCTGATGTTTTGCATGCCGATTCTGGGGGTGGCATTTATTCAAGCTTTTGGAAAGCCGGTGGATTTTTTCGGTTGGATTTTGCCAACGATATTCAGCATGACGCCACAAACCGCCAAAGACGTAAAAGACGTGCATGAGTTTTTGGGCAATACGCTGCTGTGGTTAGTGATATTGCACGTCGGCGCTGGGCTGTGGCATCAGCGCATTATTAAAGACGATACGATGAGTCGAATGATAGGGCCAATTCGGAGCGATGATTAATCGTAGCGTCCATTTAGTGATGACTTAGGCCATGTTCAAATTTGGTGTTGATCCGTTAAATCGCAAGCGCTTGAGCGGATCGACTGTAGCCCCTTCCCCCTTGATGGGGGAAGGTTGGGATGGGGGTGTTGAGCTTAAAATATACGCCGTAGTATCACCCTCACCCTAACCCTCTCCCATCAAGGGAGAGGGAATGCCGCGACGCTTTAATCACCATCAACACGTAATCTGAACATGACTATGGTTTAATAGGTATTGGTCGCTAGACTTTATTAATCATGTTCTAGCAGGCAATACCCATAGTTTGTATGATTTTCCCGATGCCAAAAGCATGACTCGTGCTCGACGGCGTAACGCCTTGGTTTATACTCATTGGCTTTCCTCTTTTGATCGACTTCACGATGAACAGCCAAGACTTAGAGAATATCAACGTCACTTCGTTTGACGCGATGCCCTCACCCGAAGAATTACACGCCCGTTTACCGCTTTCTGAATCCGCCGCCCAAGTGGTGGATGCTGGGCGTGAAGCCTTAAAAAACATTCTGAATCGGCAAGATGATCGCCTGATTGTCGTGGTTGGCCCATGCTCGATTCATGATCCTATCGCCGGTTTAGAATACGCGCGCCGTTTGAAAGCGCTGCAAGCCGAAGTCAAAGACAGCTTATTGCTGGTGATGCGAGTTTATTTTGAAAAACCACGTACCACGACCGGTTGGAAAGGCTATATCAACGATCCATTTATGGATGATTCATTCCAAGTCGATTTAGGCATGGAAAAAGCGCGGCGCTTTTTGCTCGACGTGTGCGAGCTGGGTTTGCCAACCGCCACCGAAGCGCTTGATCCGATCTCGCCGCAATATCTAGGCGATTTAATCGCGTGGACGGCAATTGGCGCGCGCACCACTGAATCGCAAACGCATCGTGAAATGTCATCCGGCCTATCCACGCCAGTGGGTTTTAAAAATGGCACCGATGGCGATATCAGCATTGCGATTAATGCGATTTTATCGGCGTCGCACCCGCATTCATTCTTGGGCTTGAACGGCCAAGGCCGTGTGTCGATTGTGCGCACGCGTGGTAATCAATACGGCCATGTGGTGTTGCGTGGCGGTGATGGTCGACCTAATTACGACACCGTATCGGTGGCGATGGCTGAGCAAGCGCTTAAAAAAGCCAAATTACCGTGCAATATCATCGTCGATTGCTCGCATGCCAATAGCTATAAAAAGCCGGAATTACAGCCACTGGTGATGAATGATGTGATCAATCAAATCGTCAACGGCAGCCAAGCTTTGGTGGGCGTGATGATTGAGTCGAACTTAGTCGTTGGCAATCAAAAAATCCCTGCTGATTTATCGCAATTGATTTACGGCGGCTCGGTTACCGATGGCTGTATTGATTGGGCCAGTACCGAAAAGATGTTGCGCGACGCCGCGCAACGCTTGGCCGCAGCCAAAGCCGCTCGCGCTTAAGCCAACCAGCTGGGGCCTTATCGCCTCAGCTTATGCTCATCTGGCCATCTTTTGATGGCGATCTAACTTTGGCCGATTGTGGGGTTGCTGGGTAATTTGTCAGCCGTTTGCTGATTGAATTGCTTGGTCGTTGGTCGCACAATACTTCAATCCAAATTAAAGGTGAGCCCCGATGAGCGACGCGACTGCCACACATTGCAGTGAAATTTATCTGGATGCCAATGCCACCACGCCGATCTTGCCGGCGGCGCAAGCGGCGATGATTCGGGTACTTAGCGATAATTTTGGCAATCCGGGCAGCCCGCATGGCGCAGGGATTCGCGCGCGCATTGAGCTCGATCGCGCCCGCGCCGCCGTTGCTGCGGTGTTGCAATTGCCTGCAGACGATTTGATTTTTACTTCTGGTGCCACCGAAGGCATCCAAACCGCGGTGCTGTCGGCACTGCATCCGCAGCGCGGCGCGGCGTCGGTGCGGGTGTTATACGGTGCGACTGAGCATAAAGCAGTTCCCGAGGCGCTGGCGCATTGGGGCGAAATTTTGGGCCTCACGGTCGAATTGCTGCCAATACCGGTTGATCAACAGGGCCAGCATGATTTGCCTTGGCTGGCCGAAAACGCCAAGGGCGCAGCCTTGGTGTGCACTATGGCCGCCAATAATGAAACCGGCGCCATTAGCGATTTAAACGGCATTGCCGGTGTGCTCGATGCGCTGCCAGTACGGCCCTTATGGTTGGTGGATGGCGTGCAGGCCCTGGGCAAATTGGCCGTCGATTGGCTAGGCTTGCGAATTGATTATGCGCCGTTCTCTGGGCATAAATTGCACGCCCCCAAGGGCATAGGCTTACTGTATGCACGCGCCGGTGCGCCATTTACGCGGCTTTTGGCGGGCGGCGGGCAAGAGGGCAATGCGCGCTGCGGTACTGAAAACCTACCCGGCATTGCCGCTTTGGGTGCGGTGTGCGAAGCGCTGTTGGCCGGGCAGTTCGGGCCAGCGGGCGCGCTCGCAGTGGCGCAGCAACGGCTAAAAACCGCGCTGCTACACGCCTTTCCGCAACTGGTGATCAATAGTCCTAGCCTGCACTGTTTACCCACGACGATTAATTTTTCTTTACTCGGCATCCCCAGCAAATGCTTGCTCGATCTGTTTGACGCGCTGGGTTTACGGCTGAGCGCTGGCTCGGCGTGCAATAGCAAAAACGCCAAACCGAGCTTTGTGTTAATGGCGATGGGCTTAGGCGAAGAGCGCGCTTCCAGCGCGATTCGGTTGTCGATTTCGCCCAACGTTTGCGCTGCTGATATCGATGCCGCCGTTGAACGAATCGCCCTCTCCGGACACATTCTGCAAACCCATCTGAACGATATGCTGCAGCTGGAACAAGTGGCGTTGCCAGACGAAGACCTAGAGCTTTCTAGCCGCTACGCCGTCACCGCCGAGCAATTGCCCGCGTGGATTGCCACGCATCCGGCTGGGGTATTGATCGATATTCGTGAGCAATGGGAACAAGCCGCGTGTTGCCCATTGCTGGGTCTGACCATTGCCGCGCAGCCATTGAGCCAATTGGCGACTTGGCTGAGCCAAATCGAGCTTGATCGCCCGCTATTACTTGCCTGCCGCAGTGGCCGGCGCAGCGGGCAACTCCTCAGCCTGATGCGCGCTAAAGGCTATACGCAAACTTGGCATTTGGCCGATGGCCTTGCTGGCTTGCCGATGCCGAGTGTTGCAACTAATTGAGGCTTGGTTTGGATTTGGTGTTGATATTTTAAATTGCACGCGTTTAAACAGATCGACTGCGGCCCCTTCCCCCTCGACGGGGGAAGGTTGGGATGGGGGTGTTGAGCTTAAAATATACGCCGTAGTATCACCCTCACCCTAGCCCTCTCCCATCAAGGGAGAGGGAATGCCGCGAAGCTTTAATCAGGATCAACACGTAATCTGAACATGGCATTAATTGATAGGGTATTGCCATCTAGATATTATATAAATTGATCTGTGTGGCAATACCTAGGCGATTTGCTGCTGGGTGGCGCAATGGATGCCGCCACCACCGGCGGCAATGGCATCGATATTCAGTTGAATTACATCTCGGCTAGGGAATAAATCGCGCAAGATATCGCGGGTATTGCGATCGGTTTTGCTATCGCCAAATTGCGGGCAAATGACGGCGTGATTGCAAACATAAAAATTAATATACCCGGCAGTAAATTCATCATTACTAAACTGCTGACGAATTGAATTCGGTCCCGGTAGTTCGATCACTTCGAGCTTGCGACCTTTGGCATCAGTGGCGGCGCGTAATAGGTTTAAATGCCGCCGAGTGACTGCGTAATCGTAGGAATCAGGATCATGATCGATATGCGCCACCACCACACCGGGCTCGGTAAAGCGGGCATAAAAATCAGTATGGCCATCGGTAATATCGCGGCCCGCAATGCCGGGTAACCAGATGATTTTGTTCAGCCCAAGTAAACGCTTTAGCTCGGTTTCGATGTGGGCTTTACTCACGCCCGGATTGCGATTGGCATTGAGCACGCAGCTTTCGGTGATGATGGCGCTACCATCGCCATCGACTTCAATCGCGCCGCCTTCGAGCACTAAGCGCGTGGCTACAGCGCTGACTGCGGTATTGCGAATCATCATCGCCGCAACGCGTGCATCACGAGCATGGCTTTGTTTATTGCCCCAACCATTAAAATGAAAATCAATCGCGCCAATCTGGTGCTGCTGATTTTTAACAAATACCGCACCGGTATCGCGAATCCACAAGTCATCAATCTCTTGCACGATCAGCTGCACACTATTGCCGCATTGCTGGGCGGCGATGTCGTAATCGGCCGCCCGCACCAGCATATTCACCGGTTCAAATTGCGCAATGGTTTTGGCGATGCTGGCTAAATTGGCGCGTGCACCATGCATCAGGCGCGGCCCCCAAATCGCCGCTTGTGGACCATAAGCCATCCACGTTGCGCGATGCGGTGCGGCTTCATCGGGCATGCTCCAGACCGTGTCGCTATTGGCTTGCGCGACGTTGGGGAGTGAAATTCCTGCGCCAAGCAGCAGGCTGCTACCGGCGGCACCGAGTGTGTGTTTTAAAAAACGGCGACGTGGATGCATTGGGCTTCCTTTAGGTGGCTGTGAAGGTATAGCGCATTGTTGCGCTATTTATTGATGAAGAAAAATGATATTTTTAGCGCTAATTTATCAATATTTCTCATCAGTCATGACCAAGCTACCGTCGTTTAAATTATTAATGGGTTTTGAAGCCGCCGCTCGTTTGGGGAGTTTTTCGCGGGCTGCCGATGAATTGTGCTTATCGCAATCGGCAATCAGCCATCAAATTTTGCAATTAGAAACGCAGCTGGCGCAACCCTTGTTTTTACGCGTTGGTCGTGGCGTTGAGCTCACGGTGGCGGGCGAGGTGCTGCTGCGCAGCGTGCAACGTTCACTGTCGGTGCTGGCTGGGGGTTTAGCGCAAATTGACACTTATCTTGACCCCGGACTGGTGGTGATTGTTGCACCTGCGGCCTTGCTGCAAGGTTGGCTACAGCCGCAATTGGCGGCGTTGCAAGCGGCGATTCCCGAGTTATGTTTGGTGCTATCGGTGGACGAGTCGGCGCGGTATATCGACGAAGTAGACGTTGATTTATTGATTAGCCAGCGGCCGTTACAGCAAGCCGGTGTGCAAGATCACTCTTGGCTTAGCGATGAATGGGTCGCCGTGGTTAGTCCGCAGCGAATGCCCGAATTACAAGCACTGCCAGTCCATCAGCACCATCAAGTGATGGGTCTGATTTCGCTTGAGGCGGATTTTCAAAACGAAGGTCCCAGCCATCAGTTTCATCAGCAGCTAGCCGCTTTTCGCCGACGACGAATTTATGACGATGTGCGTTTGCAGCTCGATGCCGTTTGCCGTGGTGATGGGATGGCCTATGTGTTGCGGCGGCAAGCCAGTGAGTATTTGCAAACTGGGCAATTACTTATTTTGCCCGACTATCCGCGTTTAGCCGCCGCACCGTGGATTTTATCTAGCGTTGCGGGCGAACCGCGTGCTGAGATTGTGCGCCAAGTGCGCGATTTTTTGCTGCAAGCCGGCGAGGCCGAGGCAGCGTTTTGATGCGGATCGCCAGCGACGTTGCGGCAGCGTAGGTACTAATTGCTGACATAAAGCTTGCAGTTGTTGCTGATTTTGGCAATCATAGCGCTGCACTTTTTTTTAGCGCTGGCTTTGTACGTCGCTGCCCGCCAATTTGGAGCCTAACCATGTTTGTTCGTGCATTTGTTTTAAGTGTCTGTGTGTTGTTTCCCATTAGCCTGGTGCAGGCGCAAGATCTCACCACGGTACCGGTGCATTTTGCCCAAGGGCAATCGAGCACAGTGTTAAAGGGCCAGATTAAAGGCTATCAATACATCGATTACAAGCTGAACGCCAAGGCTGGGCAAACGCTCACTGTGGCGTATAACAGCCGCCAGCTCAGTAGTTATTTCAATATTTTGCCGCCGGGCTCACAAGATGAAGCCTTGTTTGTTGGTTCGAGTGCTGGCAATACCTATCGCGGGGTGTTGCCCGCCAGTGGCGAATATAAGCTGCGGGTTTATATGATGCGTAATGCCGCACGGCGTAATGAAATCGCGAAATTCACTCTTAAAGTCGCCATCGACACGCCGCCCGCATCCGACGCTAAAGTCAGCGGCACGCCTTACCATGCCACCGGTACGATTGCTTGCGTTGTTGCGCAAACCCGAGCATGCCCATTTGGCGTGGTGCGACACGGGCAGGGCGCAGCAGAGGTAACGATTCAAGTTGCGCAGGGCCAGCGCGTCATTCGTTTTGACCATGGCACCGCAACGGACTATACGGCTACGCCGATGCCGCACGGGGAATTGAGTCAGCAAAAGCAAAAAGACGTCAGCCATATCAAAATTGGCGCGGAGCAATACGAAATTCCTGATGCAGTGATCAACGGCGGCTAATCTAAATCAGAATGGATGAATTCATCGCATTCAGTGTCTCGATGTGCTGGCGGCATTGAGTTTGCTTTAGATGATTAGGGCGCAGTTGGCCGGGAGTCAAAAATGCGGTTTATTTTGGGCCTATTGTTGGCCAGCTTGAGTTTGAGCTGCGCCGCACAAAAATTACGCTTGCTGGCGGCAGAATATCCACCCTATACCTCGCAAGCCTTGCCCAAACAAGGGGCGTTGATTGAGGTGGTCAAAAAAACCTTGTCGCCACACTATCAATTAGAAATTGTCTTTGTACCGTGGGCGCGGGCGCTCAATGAAATGAAAGCCCGTCGCGCCGACGGCATTATTGGGGTGTGGCCCAATAGCTATGTGGATACCGGTTTTCGGGCATCGAGCCCAATTTTTGTCAGTAAATTGGGCTTTTATGTGCCGACTGCGCAGTTGGTGCCGCGGTTAGATTTAAATCAATTGCAGGGGCGGATTGCTGGCGGGGTACGCAATTATGGTTATCCAGCGGCGCTGTATCAAACCGGCGTACGCATTGAGGTTGCCAACGACGATCAAAGTAATTTAAAAAAACTCGCTGCAGGGCGAATTTCTTTCGCGATTTTAGAAAAAGCCGTTGGCGAATATTTACTGTCGCAGCCGGATTTAGTCGCTATCGCCCCCAAAGTGAGCTGGCAAGAGCCCGCCTTTGCCGAGCAAGTACTGACCATCGCTTTTGCCCCGCAAGACAAAGTGCCATTGGCGGTTTTTGAGCGAGGATTGCGCCAACTTCAGCAGTCAGGCGAACTTAAGCAAATCGCTGAGCGCTATCACGTTGATCTACCTAGTCGTACTGCAACGCTTGCCGCGCCGTGATAAGACTTGTCAGCGCGCCCGCAATCGCGTTCAATACGCGCTTTTTTGCGGGCTAGGCCATGACTGTCGCATCACCGTGTATTCAACAATGCAAACTCGATCCCGCTGGCCAATATTGCCTTGGCTGCCGCCGCAGCTTGGATGAAATCAAAGCTTGGTCAAGCAGCAGCGACGCTGCCAAACACACAGTTTGGCAACGCCTGGCCCGCTTGCCGCTCAGCGCGCCAGCAAACTCAGCAAACTCAACGAATTAAGTCGGGCAATACTGCGCCAAAATCTCAGGGTTACTCACCAAAGGATTGCCGTTGCCTTGTAGTCCCACAATGCGCTTATCACGTTTGATTTCCCACGCATCCACCGGATACGTTTTGGCCCAAGCGCACATTAGTTGCCGATCTTGGCGGCTGAGATTGAGCTGATACTGCTGGTGCATATATAAAGTAATCCGCGCTGCGCGGCCGCGCACTTCTTCGCGGGGCTGCACTTTTTTGGCTTTGAAATCGACAATCGTTTGGCAACTGCCATACATCGGCTGTGGATTACGCGTCCACGCGCTAAAGGCGTAATTGCTGCGATCGCCATTCACCTCGCCCACGGCGGGCACCAAATTGACTAAATCACCCTCGGCAATTTGGTAGATGACATCAGTGTTGCCGCAATTTTTGCGGCCGCCATTTTTCCAGCATTGGCGTTGATGACCAATCACCCACGCCGGTACTACATGCTCCCATTCCAAACGCCGCGCGCGCTCGGCATTTTTACGTGGCTGAAAATTACAACTGGCCCAGTCGATCACTTTGCCGGTGTATTGGCAGCCACAGTAGAAATCTTCTTCCATACCGGCAAATACCCTAGGTAATACTTTTTTGGCCTGCTGAAAATCCCTATGCCCGACCGGATTTTGCCGCGTTGCCATCACCACGTTTTCGGCATTGAGCGGCGGTGAATCACCCGTTGGCGGTGGTGGCGTTGGCGAAGTCAGCGCCGCCAAACCTTGCTCGGCCCAATCGCCAATTTGCTGCACACCCGAGCTATTAAAAAATTGCTTAATTTGCTCCGTCGCCTGCGTCACGCAGCCGGATAAAGTCAGCGTTAACAGACAGCCAAGCGCCAGCGAAATGATGCGGCGAGAATTTAAAACAGACATGGGGGAATCGATCAAAGAAGAGAGAAAAACAATTGAAGCTGTGGCAATACCGCATAAATTCAATCAAACCGCCGACAGTATAAAATCGTCGTCAGAAATCAACTAGGGTATTCGTAAGATTTGGCACGGTAATAAGTACGACGCCGATGATGGGAGGGTCATGAGCTCTGTCAATTTTGCCGCCGATAGTGGCCGTCGCGACAACAATGCGGTCAGTGTCAGTTTGATCTCTAGATTGCCTTTAGATAAATTGTCATGTTCTTGTCATTTAACTGACTTAATATCGCAATCCATCATCAATTCTTTTGCGGGTTTGGCATGTTGAAGTTTTCGCTCATCACTTTATTGATCGCTGGTGCTGCCCATGCCGCGCCCTTGTTTGAAATGCAGCAGGTCGATCACCCGGCGATTGCCTCGATTGAGCGCTACACCTTGCAAAGCCCAAGCAAAGAAAACATCGCTTATCACGGCGAATTTGCCAGTGCCTTTCCACAAGGATTTGCCTTTGCACCGGGCTCTGGCTTGGGATTTAAAAAAATGGATCGCGATGGCACTTTGTATTTTTGGGCGACCGGTGATCGCGGCCCTAATGGTGACGCGCCTAAAGTGCTAGTGGGGGATAAAAAGCGCGAAGCCAAATTCTTTTTGGCACCCGATTACGCGCCGCGCTTTGCCGAAATCAAAGTTCGCCGCCAGCGCTCTGCCGACGTGATCTCGAGCAAGCCGTTTTTAATTGACGGCCAAGTCGCCAGCGGCCTGCCGTTGCCGCAAGGTCGCGTTGGCGCCACCGGCGAAGTGGCACTCAGCGATACGCTCAAAACGCTAGACGCCAGCCCACGCGGTATCGATCCCGAAGGGATTGTGGCCGGCAAAAAAGGCCAATTGTGGGTGGTGGATGAATACGGCCCATTTTTGCTGCAAGTCGATGCCGCCAGCGGCAAAGTCTTAAAGCAACTCGCCCCCGGCGCGGGCTTGCCCGATGTACTTAAACATCGCCAAGCCAATCGCGGCTTTGAAGCCGTTGCCTTCACGCCTAATGGCAAAGTGTATGCCATGCTGCAATCAACGCTCAATATCGACGGTGAAACCAAATCCAGCGCCCAATTTATCCGCTTGGTTGAATATGACCCAAGCAGCGGTGCAACACGCACCTTGGCCTACCCCTTGGATGTCGACGCGTATAAAAAAACCGCCGACGCCAAAATTGGCGATCTAGTCGCCATCGACAACACGCATTTTGCGCTGATTGAACAAGGCAAAGGCAAAGATAAACAGCTGCGCAATGTGTTGTACGTGATTGATATTGCCGGTGCCGACACGCTCGCGCCGATTGCTGGCAAAGAGCCGGAATACGCCAGCAAAGCCGATTTAGCCAATGTCAAAATGATCCGCAAACAGCGCGTGTTGGACTTACGCGAACTGGGCTGGCAAGCCGAAAAAGCCGAAGGCCTCGCCTTATACAACGGCGGTATCGCCATCATGAACGACAACGACTTTGGCCTAAAAACCGAACTCGCCAGCGGCAAAGACGTCGATGATGTCGTCATCGACAACGGCCAACTCCCCAACAACGAACGCCTCGTCGTTAAACCGAGTAACGAAGCGACTGAGCTGTGGCTAATCAACCTCAAACAGCCTCTGAGCCACTACTACCCAAAGTAAACGCACTGCGTATTACCCTCCAAGCTTGGCCCCGCAGATGCGGGGCTTTTTTTATGGGTATTGCTGGCGGGGCTTTGATCATGATGGTCTGCGGTTGGATACATCGATACGCTTGGCGAGAGAATGGTTGGGCGGGCTTAGCCGTAGGGCGGGTTAGCCGCAGGCGTAACCCGCCAATCTACTTACGGTGATGCGCCGCATAAGCTGATTAAGATTTTTTGTAATTATTCGGTCAAATCTGCGTAAAATCTCGGTAAACGAATCCGAGTCTACTCATGCCTAATTCACTGCACACCAAAATCGCTCAACGTCAGTCTGGTATCTTGCTGTATGGCATTACGCCGCCCAAGGCCAATAACACGCCGGAAAAAATCGCTGAGATTGCCGCGCTGCAAATTGAGCGCATTGCGCCGTTGGGTTTGGATGGCTTGGTGTTGTATGACATTCAAGACGAGGCCGATCGCACTGATGCAACGCGGCCGTTTCCATTTATGGCGACGCTCGATCCGCGGGTGTATAGCCGGGATTACCTTGCGGCTTTAGACATGGCCAAAATTGTCTACCGCTGCGTGGGTAAGTATTCGCCTGAGCAATTTGGCGCTGATTTGCTGGCGATGAACGATGGGGTGTCGGTGTTTGTTGGCGCGGCATCTCGCCAGCAGCAGGTGTCGCTCACCGTGGCCCAAGCCTACGCGCTGCGCCGCGAGGTGAATCCCCATCTGCTAGTGGGTGGCGTGGCGATTCCTGAGCGGCATTTGGTCAAAAACGACGAGCATCTGCGCGTGGCGCACAAGGTGACCGAGGGCTGCTCATTCTTTGTAACGCAATGCGTTTACAACGTTGAGGCGGCCAAGAATTTTTTGTCGGATTACTACTACGCTTGCCAACAAACTGGCACGGCGATGGTGCCGATTATTTTCACCATTACGCCATGCGGCTCGGTGAAAACGCTGGAATTTATGAAATGGCTAGGGATTAGCATTCCCAAATGGCTAGAGAACGACTTGATTCATTCAGGCGATATTTTGGCCAAATCACTGGATGTATGTAAGGGTATATTCGCCGAGCTATTGCAATACGCCAGCGAGAAGGGAATACCTGTAGGCTGCAATATTGAGAGCGTTGCCATTCGTAAAGACGAAATCGAAGCCTCATTGCAATTGGTGCGTGATGTGCAGCAGATGTTTCTTGCCACGCGGGCGTAAGCGCCAACGGTATTGCGCCGTCTGAATAGTGTCTGGCGTATTGCCGCTTCGCATCGAATACTCCCTACAATTTGCATTCATTGCGAATCAGCCTTGGACTGATAAACGCAGATTGGATCCAGCCGCATGGTGGATTTGTGTATTTTGCCGCCGCGCAAAAAATCACCCAAAGCCGCGCATCCGCGCGGTTTTTTTATGGGTATGGCTGGCTAAGCATTACTCAGAAAGATCTGCAAGCAAATACATCGATAGGTAGGGCGCGCCCCGAAGCAAGTCCCCTTGGGGGATAAGCCGCCAATCCGATGCCGGAATCACCCATCGTTATCAGCGCAGGTCTGGACTCGTCCTACATGGCTGAGGCACTTTGTAGGGTCTTTCTACAACAACCACTGATTTATGTGACGATTCTAGAAAGCATTTGTTACCATGATTTGAAAGTAAATTCTTTTGTATTGTTACATGCTCCCTGCTTTAAGCGGTAAGAAGTGATTGCGGCCTTGTCTCGTTTGGGATGATTCTAATTATTTATTTTAAATGCTTTAACTATCTGTTGATCGTTTTTACAAAGCGCCCAGCCCTTCGGGTTTGGCAAACCAAACGTCAATAGACCCGAGAACAGGCGCAGCTTATTCTTAACGAGGTGACACCATGTCCGCCATTCTCCTGCCCGCTGTAACCCCCATCGACGTTGTCCGCAACGAACTCGACGCCACGCTAAAACTGCAACGTGCCGCCTATTTGGCGCACCCCTATCCCAGCTTTGCGGAGCGCAAGGCCGACCTGCTCAAGCTCAAAGCTTTTGTACAGGACAATCGCGAAGAGATCATTCAAGCCATCAATGCCGACTATGGAAACCGTTCCCGCCATGAGACGCTGTTCGCTGAAATCTACAGCGTCGTGGATGGCGTAAACCACACGATCAAACACCTCAAGAAGTGGATGAAGCCCCAGCGCCGCAGTGTAGACTGGCGCAATTTTTTCGGTGCCAGTAACCGGCTGATTCCACAACCCCTGGGCGTGGTCGGAGCCATCATTCCCTGGAATTTTCCCGTTTGGACCAGCTTCAACGGACTGATCTGCACCTTTGCGGCGGGAAACCGCGCCATGGTCAAAATGTCGGAAAACTCGCGCCACCTGGCTAAGCTGTTGAATGACAAAATCCCCGCCTATTTCCCCCGGGACAAGTTGGCCTTTTTTGATGAGACGGGTGGGGTTGGCATCGAGTTTTCCAAATTGAAGTTTGACCACATCATTTTCACTGGCTCCGGCCCGACAGGCCGGTCTGTCATGGCCGCTGCGGCAGCCAACCTCTGTCCGGTCACACTGGAACTGGGCGGCAAAGCCCCCGCGCTGCTGTGCGACGACTTCCCGCTGCGCAAAGCGGTGGAGCGTATTACGTTCTTCAAGTTCTTCAATGCCGGTCAGATTTGTACGACCGCCGACCATGTGTTTGTGCCGCAGGCCAAAGTGACGGCGTTTGTCGAAGCCGCCAAAGAGGTGGTTGCAGGGCGCTACGCGAGTCTGGAGACCACCGATTTCACCGCTGTCATTGACGGGAGGGCCTTTGATCGCATCGTCCGCGCCATGGAAGAGGCGCAGTCCCGGGGCGCTACGCTGGTACAACTCACGGCGGGAAAGAAATGGGATGCCGACACCCACAAAATTGCCCCGCACCTGGTGCTCAACGCACCGGCAGACTGTGAGCTGCGCACGCGGGAAATTTTTGGGCCGGTCTTACCAGTCATTGGCTACAACGCGGTCGAAGAAGTGATCCATGCCGTGAATAGCGGCCCCCGCCCTCTGGCGTTTTACCCCTTTAGCAACGACAAGGGTCTGATCCACACGCTGCTGCAGCGCGTCATGTCGGGCGGTGTCACGGTCAATGACATCGTGCTGCACACGGGGCAACACGATATGCCTTTCGGCGGTGTAGGGGACAGCGGCATGGGCCATTACCATGGCTATGAGGGCTTCGTAACCTTCTCCAAAATGCGGCCCGTGTTCTATCAGGCGCCCTTCAGTGGCATCAAGTTGCTGTGGCCGCCCTATGGCAAGTTTGCGACCAAGTATCTCGACTTTTTGACTAAGTAATCAACTTGCGGGACAGATCTTCAGCTCGGTTCCCAACTGATTAAAGACTTGCGGGATCGATCTTCAGCGCTCTCCCTAACCAACGGATAAAGGTTTCCCATGAGTTTGCAGGCATATGATTACGTCGTAGTCGGTGGTGGCGCGGCCGGATGTGTGGTGGCCAGCCGCCTGAGTGAAGATCCCAACATCACCGTATGTCTGCTAGAGGCCGGTGGGCCCGATAGTTCGGCATTTATTCATGCGCCATTGGGCTTTGCCGTTACGGCGCCGCTCAAGCTGTTCAGCTGGGGTTACGAAACCGTGCCGCAGGCCGGCTTCAACGGCCGCTGCGGGTTTCAGCCACGCGGCAAGGTGATGGGCGGCAGCTCATCGGTCAACGCCATGGTCTATACACGCGGCAATGCGCTCGACTACGACCACTGGGCCGGGCAGGGAAACCCCGGGTGGACCTATCAGGACGTGCTGCCCATCTTCAAACGCGCCGAGAACAATGAATGTTTTGGCGCCACCGAATATCGGGGCACCGGCGGGCCCCTGAACGTGGCCTATCTGCGCAGTCCCAGCGTCCTCAACCAGGCCTTTATTCAGGCCTGTGTGGAACAGGGCATTCCGCGCAACCCGGACTACAACGCAGCCACCCAATATGGTGTGTCGCCGGCCCAAGTCACCCAGAAAAACGGAGAACGTGGCAGCGCCGCCAAGGCCTACATCACGCCAAACCTAGCGCGCCCCAACCTGACTGTCATCACCCGCGCGCACACCAGCAAAATACTGCTGCAAGATCAACGCGCAGTCGGCGTGCAGTACCTGCACAACGGTCAGCGGCAAGAGGTGAAAGCACGCCGCGAAGTGATCGTAAGCGGTGGTGCCTTTGGCTCCCCGCACCTGCTCTTGCTCTCAGGCATTGGCCCGAAGGAAGAGCTGCAAAAACACGGCATTGCCGTCCAGCACGAACTCCCCGGGGTCGGACAGAACCTGCAAGACCACATCACCACCGTGCTGATCTACCGCACGCGGCGCCAAGATGCCACGCTGGGTTTGTCCTTAGGTGGTGGTTGGGCCCTGCTGAAATCCATCTTTGAGTGGCGTAACAAACGCACCGGCTGGGTGACCACCAACGCGGCCGAAACTCAGGGATTCATCTCCACCGAAGGAAAACCCGACTATCCCAACATTCAGCTGGCGCTGTGCATCGGCATTGTGGATGACCACACCCGCAAGAACCACCTCGGCCACGGCTACACGCTGCACGTCACCCTGATGCGTCCCAAGAGCCGCGGCAGTGTCACCCTGCAAAGCGCCAAGCCCACCGACGCCCCATTGATTGATCCGGCATTCCTGAAAGACCCGGACGACCTCGCCACCCTAGTCAAGGCGACACAGATGGGTTACGACATCATGGAATCTGCTGCGCTCAAACCTTTCCGCGGAAAAATGCTGTATCCGCTGGAGCGCAACAATGTGGCGCAGATCGAAACGTTTCTGCGCGCCCACTCTGACAGCGAGTACCACCCGGTCGGCACCTGCAAAATGGGCCCAGCGAGCGACCGTATGGCGGTGGTTGACGCCTCACTGCGGGTACACGGATTGCAAGGGCTGCGCATAGTCGATGCCTCCATCATGCCCAATCTGGTCACCGGCAACACCAACGCCCCCACCATCATGATTGGGGAAAAGGCCGCGCAACTGATCCGTCAAGGGTCGGCGTGAAAAACGCCGGTTGCTCCGGGTCTCGCGGCTCGGTGTAAATCACTTCTTTGGTTTCTCGGGGTGTTAAAAACATCGGGTTGATTTGGTACTGCAAGCAAATACACCGATAGGTAGGGCGGGTTAGCCTTTAGGCGCGCCCCGATGCAAGTCCCCTTGGGGGATAAGCCGACAATCTGATGCCGGAATCACCTGTCGCAATCAGCGCGGGTTGATAAGCCCAACCCGGCATACATGGCTTTATGCTGTAGAGCAGTCAGCCGCGCGTTGCACTAGATTGGTGAGCCATTTTCTTGCGGAGCTGCCAGAAGATCGACGATGCCAGCCAACCGTAACATCAAAAGTGTCCATCTCCGCATCGAGAGATAAAATATTGAGATAGCTAGATCGTGCCAGCGCAGATGGTACCAATGCAACAACATCATTGAATTCAAGAAAAGGAATCAGAGAGGTATAACAAGGCAGTACCGCCATCACCTGTCGCGAGACCGAGTGCGCCTGCAGGAAGGCATCCACATTATCCGCAAGATGAGCTGCACCATTGGCAAAGCCAACATGGGCATGGTTTTGTAGGTCGCTCACCGTATGAATATGGGATGAGATCTGTGAGTTTTTACCCACCACCCATGAATACTGTTCTTTCTTTAGGCGCGTTTTAACCACGCCAGCGCTGACGAACTCGGCAAAGCCAATCAGCAAATCGGCATCGCCGCTGGCCAAGCTGGCCTCATGCGTTCGTGGGTTGAAATCGGTTACCAGCAGTTTCACCCCCGGTGCGGCCTGCGCCATCAGGTTGGACAGGCGGGGGATGATCGCGAGCTGCGCATACTCATTGGCGATCAGCCTAAACGTCGCCGTCGAGGTCGCGGCATCAAAAGTGCGATCGTCGAATAAGTCATCCACGTCTAGCAGGATTTTTTCGAATTTAGTGGCTAAACCCAAAGCAAAGTCCGTCGGCAGCAGTCCACTACTTTGCCTGAGAAACAGCTCATGAGGAAAAGCGGCGCGCAGGCGCTTGAGATACCCGCTAATCGCCTGCTGCGATACGCCGGTTTCCTCGGCCACCTTGGACACATTGCCCGCCCTGACCAATTGAAGAAAGATCCGCATGTGTTTTAGGTCGATCTTATCTACCATAATATATTGTATCTTATACAAGCTTAATATGATTTATATTGTATCATCGATGCGCTAAGATTGGCCCACAAATTAATTCACGAGGGCTTTTTGATGAAGACGATCATTCTTATTGGTGCCAACGGCAAAATGGGTCAGGCGGCAATGACCGGGCTGGGCAAACACCGCGTTATTACTGCTAGCCGCAGCGGAGAAGGGGTCGATTACAAGGTAGACATTACCGATAAAGAAGCCATTCATGCGCTGTACCAACAAGTGGGCCATTTTGATGCAGTGGTTAACACGGTAGGGGTTTGTGAATACGCGCCGTTTGAATCGATGACCAGTGCGCAGTGGGATACCACGATTCAAAGCAAGTTGTTGGGCCAGATCAACTTAGTGAATATTGGCTTGCAATATATTGGGGATGGCGGCTCGTTCACACTGATTTCGGGCATCTTGAATGTGAAGCCGGTGCCGTTCGCTATCGCGGACGCCACAATCAGCGGCGCCATTGATACATTTGTTAAATGTGTGGCCCATGAGCTACCGCGCGGCATTCGTATCAACGTGGTGAACCCTACCGTGTTGGAAGAAGCGTGGCATGTCTACGGAGACATGATGCCCGGCTTTCAACCAGTGCCTTCGGCCTTAGTGGGTAAAGCGTTCGAGCGTGCAGTGGATGGTTTCATCAGCGGCGAGGTACTCTTCGTCGACGCTTAAGCACCGTAGATCCCGTCTTGCCGCTCAGGCGCTTTGATATTCGGCTTGATACTTTGTTTGCGTTTTCAATACGCCAAAGCACAGGTGAACCAATTTATACATGCCAGCGCCGAGCGCGGACATTTAGCTCTTGCCACGGGCCAGTCAGCATTCAAATAAAGCTTTGGCGTGGGGGTTGAGCTGCGCAGGCTTAGCCCAACTTACGATTTCGTGGTGCATACCCAATTTGGGTTCGATCGTACCCATATTGGGTTTGTTTTGTTATTGATGATCTAATTAGCAAGTACCGCGTATGTCGCAATAGCGTAGGGGACTGAAAGCTACGCGAATCGCGCCGTTGTGATGCTTGTTGGCGGCGTAATCAAAGGGGTCAGAGTCGATTGATTCCATGGAAAACTAAAAATCAATCGACTCTGACCCCATTGATTCCGCATCGATAGGTAGGGCGGGTTAGCCTTTAGGCGTAACCCGCCAATCCGATGCCGGAATCACCCGTCGTCATTAGTGCGGCTCTCGATTTGCCCTAAATACGGGCATCCAATCAAACCCATTTTGGGTTCGATCATGCCCAAAATGGGTTTGATTTCTTGACCATACCCAAATTGGGTTTTATCATGCCCAATATGGGTACTTATACAGATGCGCTTTTTAGCAAAACTCAGCAGCGGGTGCTGGCAGTGTTGTTTGGCCAGCCGCAACGCTCTTTCTATGCCAACGAAATCATCGCCTTGGCGGGTGGCGGTTCGGGCGCGGTACAGCGTGAGCTGGCTAAATTGGCCGATGCGGGGCTGATTAAATCGCAGCGAATTGGCAATCAAAAACATTATCAGGTCAATGCCGATGCGCCGATTTATGCCGAGCTACGCAGTATTGTGGTCAAAACCTTTGGGCTCGCTGACGTTATACGCGCGGCCTTGGTCGATATTGGGCCGCAGATTGAGTTAGCCTTGGTGTATGGCTCGGTGGCCAAGGGCAATGAACACGCCGCGAGTGATATTGATTTAATGGTTGTGGGCGAGCAGATATCGCATGCGCAATTGCTGGCGGCATTGCTACCGGCGCAGCAAACTTTGGGCCGCCCTATCAATCCAACGCTCTACACTGCTGCGGAATTCGCCCAGCGGGTGATGGAGGGACGATCGTTTATGACCCGCGTGCTAGAGCAGCCAAAAATCTTTGTAAAGGGGAATGAGGATGATATCGCCCGACTTAGCGCCGCTTGAAAATCTGGCGAAGATTGGTAAATTAAAGCCCGAGCCATCCGATGCACGCGAATCGGCTGGCTTAATCCGCTCGGCCACGGTTCGGTTGCATGATGCGCGCAATACCGCGCTCTCAATCGAGAGCCGTTTTGATCTGGCCTACAACGCAGCGCATTCCGCCGCATTGGCCGCGCTACGCGCTGCGGGTTTTCGCAGCGATAATCGTTATTTGGTGTTTCAGTGCTTGGCGCACACCTTGAGCTTACCCGCCGCAGAGTGGATCTTGCTCAATCAAGCGCACACCAAACGCAATCTGGCCGAATACGAAGGTGATTTAGATGTGACCGAGAGCTTTGTCGCAGAGCTGATCGAGCAAGTGGAGCGGGTGTTGCAAGCGGTGAAGGATTTGTAATTCGGAGATTTGTAGTTCGGATTTTGCTAACTTGAGTTGACGAAAAGCCTCGCATCCGCGAGGCTTTTTTGTGGGTATTGCTGGCTAAGCATTGCTCAGCAACACCTGCAATCAAATACATCGATGAGTAGGGCGGGTTAGCCGCAGGCGTAACCCGCCAATCTGATGCAGGAATCACCTGTCGTAATTAGGGCGGGTTGAGCAATCAAAGGGGTCCAATCAAAGGGGTCAGAGTCGATTGATTCCACGGAAAACTAGAAATCAATCGACTCTGACCCCATTGATTCTTGCTTAACAATACTTGCAAGCAAATACATCGATGAGTAGGGCGGGTTAGCCGCAGGCGTAACCCGCCAATCTGATGCCAGAATCACCAGTCTTAATTAGGGCGGGTTGGAAACCGCAACCAGCTCAACATGGCTGACGATTACCTCTCCCAAAAAAGTAGGGCGTATTCGCCGCGCAGCGGCAATACGCCGATTGGCACGCATCATTGCAGAATTCTATGCGGCGTAATGCCTGCGGCGATTACGCCCTACAGCGTTGGCGCAGGATTCGCTTTTTTTTAATAAAGCTAACACTTTCCCATCAAATAACTGACGCTGAGTTTGCAAATAGATATGATGATGGCATCGGATGAACGGTAGGGCGTATTCAATAAATCAAAGGGGTCAGAGTCGATTGATTCCACGGAAAACTAAAAATCAATCGACTCTGACCCCATTGATTTCCCTGGAAAGAGCGATGGAAAATGCAGCACATGATGAACCGGGATTTTGGGAAGATTGGGCCGAGCATTTTTGAGGCGAATTTTAGTTTGATTTTGCATATTGAGGATACTCAAGGAGTCATGATGAATACGCACTGGTCCAGTGAATTGCAACAGTTAACGCGTGAAA
The DNA here is from genome assembly GCF_947072475.1 of uncultured Deefgea sp. Taxonomy (GTDB): domain Bacteria; phylum Pseudomonadota; class Gammaproteobacteria; order Burkholderiales; family Chitinibacteraceae; genus Deefgea. The sequence continues at coordinate 31,338 of NZ_CAMTIA010000010.1, read as the reverse complement.
CATTACATAATCTCGATATTTTCCCATTGGATGTGATCCGATTTAAGAATATAGATGGCCGCTTTGCTTCTGCTAATGTAGATCAATTGTGCAGCGGTGAGTATTGCTTATTGATTACTCGAGGAGATATCGTGCAGCTAGATTCAGTTGATGTCTTGATTGAACAAGGTTGGTGCATAGATTAATTAATAATCTATATGCAGGCAATCGCTAGGTAAGCAAACAAGCTATTTTAATTTTTCTGCAGAATCAAAGGGGTTAGAGTCGATTGATTCCACGGAAAACTAGAAATCAATCGACTCTGACCCCATTGATTTCCAATCCCAATCACGATTGGGCCTTACGCCGTAACACGGCGACAATGACATGCCAAAAAATATATTGTAATAAGGTTTTAGAAGGGAATTTAACGCCGCTTTCATCCTGGCGAAGATTTTGGGTTTTATTTGTGCTAAGTGGGTCGGCTCCAGATAGTTTGAATGTAGAAAACAACAAGCCTATTTAAATCATAGGCTTGCGTTGCCATCATTCAAACTGAGTGAGGCGAGCGTACTTAAGTATTTATAAATATTCCTTATCCAATTTGTTTAATAAAAACCTATGAAATAGGAATTAATAGTTATGCAGAATGTTTATCACTATTTAGATGAAAATTCAAAAGATATTATTGCTGCTCACTACAAGCGATCTCAGCTAATACCATTTATTGGGGCTGGTTTTACAAAAGGACAAAAATCAAAACGAGGGTTGATTCCTGGTGGAGTTGAGTTGTTAGATGGAATAAAAAAATTAGCATTGAAATCCGTTAACTTAGCAGCTTCCGACAAGGAGTCAATAGAAAAAATACAGAGCCTGAAGGTCGCATTTAATTTACTTAGTGAAGGTAATGCGATTGATCATGAAATGGCACGGAATTATTTAATAAACAGTTTTTCTAAAGTAAGTATATCAAAAAACAGGTCTAATTTTATAAATTTGGATTGGCCAACGGTAATAACATTTAATATTGATGATGCCATAGAGTTGGCAAATAGAGAATTTGAAGTTATAAGGCCGTTGCGAGAAATATCAATAGAACGAGTTAAAAGATTAAAATGTTTGATTAAAATTCATGGTTGTATCACAGAATATGCAAACTACCTTGATCCTAAGCTTGTTTTTACATGGAAGCAATACATTTCAAGTTTTTCACTTAACAAATCATTGATGGAATATATAGAATCTTCATCAGAGACAAAAAACTTTCTTTTTGTAGGTTGCAGCCTTGAGGAGGAATTAGATGTTATGCAACTTTCACAAAGGGACGTTTTTAAAAAATCAATATATCTTACAAAAGGTGAACCTTCATTCGTTGAGAGAATGAAATTAAAAGAATATGGAATTGACACAGTTATTTACTTTGACGAGTATGATCAAATATATGATTGGATATATTCAATTCTTAGTAAAGAAGTTGTTGAGAGCCGAATAGAAGATCTAAATTTGGTTAGAGAGCCAAAGATATCAAATTTGAAAGATAATATTGATTTTATAATAAATGGTGGACCGGTAATACAAAAAAAAGACAACATAGAAACTGCTCGATGGCCAGAAATTTGTGGTGTAAGGGATGTGGTAAAAAACATTTGTGAAGAGATCAATAGACACCAGTTTATATTATTAAATGGACGCCGTTTTTCAGGAAAGACATTAGCTTTAGTTCAGCTGTATGAGGAGTTGAAGCAATTTCAAATTTATTTTTTCTCCTCTCATCAGCCATTTAATCCACGATTATTGAATCTAATTCGTGGGTCAGAAAAGTGTTTGTTTATTTTTGATTCAAATTATTTACGTGGTGACAGTGCGTTAGAGTTAATTAAAAATGCAGGGTCCAATCGGTTTATTATAGCGCTTAATACATATGAAAATAGCCTTTATAATGCATTTCAAGCTCTTTCAGATGTCGCTTGGAAAGAATATAGTATAAACCCAAGATTGTCACAAAAAGAGCAGAACGAATCTAATTCACTCTTAAATCAGGCCGGGCTACCAAAATTTGAATCTAGTGAAACGTTACTAAATAACGCATATAGAAATTTTGAGATGCAGAAATTAACGCATAGCTCTAGAGTATTTAAAAGCAATCTAACAAATTCACATTATAAGGCTTTGATATTATTAGGCGCATTTTCAAAAGTAGATAGTCTTCATATTAGAGCTGCATTTGATACTGGGTTTAATATAACTGAATTTGTTATTGGTAGTAATGATTTATTCGATCTTGAAATTTATCGTGAAGAAACTGTAATGGTTTGCAATTCTCAACAATGGTTAGTGCGATTACTTTCAGATTTTGCATCAAACGAGCATGAAAGAGCCGCCGACCTAGTTTCAGATTTAGCAAAAAGCTTATATGTTCATGGTCAAATAGAATCTGCGGATGTAATAATTAACTTTGATTTACTGAATAGTATTTTCTCATGGAACAAAACCGGAGCAGCTTATTTTGTACGATCAGTATATAAGCGTCTAGCAAATCCGTTTGGACAAAAAAGCCATTATTGGTTACAAATGGCCAAGTGCGAACTGAGGTCTGCTAGTAGTATTGATGAGTTAAATAATGGATATACATGTGCAAATAAAGCTCGTGAAGATAACAAAAATTTGAAAAACAGAACGTATTACAGCGCAACTTTAGTTATCGCACAATTACTTAGTCGACTATATATAAAAACAAAATCGGAAGATACATTGAGTAAGATGTTATTTATGTATACAGAATCACTTGATAATTATATTAATAATAAAGGCTACGTTAATAAAGTAAAAGAGCAGTATAAAAAAAGAGGTCTGAATGACATTTTTGTTTCGATACATGCACTAACAACATCAGTACAGTTGCTACCTTATAGGGATGATGTTAATAAATTAACCTCCTTTATGGAGAATTAAAGTTTTAATAAGGTATGCACCACGTACGGCGCAATATTGTAGGGTGCCGATGAGCGAAGCGAGTCGCGCCGTTGCGATGCTTATTTGCGGCGTATTCGGCGCAATTCGCTGCGCTCATTGACGCCCTACGAAATCGACGTATTTGCTTGCAAGCCTTTATCTACAACACCTAGAGAGCAATACATCGATTTAAAATCAAACCTCGTTGAGCTGCGCGAGATCCCGTGTAGCAAGCCGAGCGAGGAACAAGCGGGGCGGGGTTTTTGCGATCATTGTTTGAGGCCGCAGGCCGAGTTTTGATCGCAACCGCCTCGATTGTCCGCAGCGAGGGAATCCGACGAAGTCGGACGCAGATACTAGGGCGGATTTAGCTTCGCAGAAACTGCGCCTTCGGCTTGTTTTCTTTTGCTTACTTTTTGCTTCGCAGAAACTTCGTTTTCTTGGCCGCTCAAGAAAAGTAAGTGCCGCGCGGCATTAGCGCGACGACGCTTCAGAAATCACTGCCGCATACCAAAGCAGAGTACGGCGTAATACCGTAAAGGCGCAATGGAGTTAGGGTGCTGAAAGCTAAGCCAATCGCGCCGTTGTGATGCTTATTTGCGGCGTATTCGGCGCAATTCGCTGCGCTCATTGACGCCCTACGGTGTTTGTGAGCAAAAAAGCCTCGCATCCGCGAGGCTTTTTGATGGGTATTACTTGCTAACTAATACTCGATAAAACCTTAAGCGACATACCCCAAGTTAGGCGCTAAGTCGCGCTCGGCTTGCACCAAGCTCACGCCACGGCGTTGGGCGTAGTCTTCGACTTGGTCCAAGGTGATTTTGCCGACGCCAAAGTAGCGCGATTCGGGGTGGCTAAAGTAAAAACCACTCACCGCTGCGGTTGGCAGCATGGCGTAGCCTTCCGTTAGCGTCATGCCGATGTTCGGCGCGTTGAGCACTTTGAATAAATCGACTTTGGGCGTGTGGTCGGGGCAGGCAGGGTAGCCCGGCGCTGGGCGCACGCCGATGTATTTTTCGTCGATTAAATCATCGTTGCTGAGCGCTTCATCTTGGGCGTAGCCCCAGAGTTCGGTGCGAACGCGGTAGTGCATATGTTCGGCAAAGGCTTCGGCAAAACGGTCCGCCAGCGATTTAAGCAAGATGGCGTTGTAGTCGTCGTTGGCGTCTTCAAAGGCTTTGACTGGCGCATCGATGCCGATGCCGCCGGTGACGGCAAAGGCGCCGATATAGTCGGGCACGCCGCTTTCTTTGGGGGCGATAAAGTCGGACAAGCACCAGTTGGGTTTGATTTCACCGGTTTTGGGTTTGGGTAATTGCTGGCGCAGATTGTGCCAGGTCATGATGGGCTTGTGCTCGGCGGCTTGGTCGACTGAAGTCGACCCTACGGTGCTTGGATCGTAGAGCTCGATGTCGTCGTGGTTGACGCTGTTTGCGGGGAAAAAGCCAATCACGCCAGCGGCGGCAATCCATTTTTCATCGACGATTTTTTTCAGCATCGCTTTAGCATCGGCATACAAGCTGCGCGCGGCTTCGCCGACGATTTCGTCTTGCAAGATGGCCGGGTAGCGGCCGTGTAATTCCCAGCTTTGAAAGAACGGTGTCCAGTCGATAAAGGGCTCGATATCGGCCAAGTTATAGTCGGTATATTCACGCACCCCAAGAAAGCTAGGCTTTGGCGGGGTATACGTTGACCAATCGGGGCTAAATTTATGCGAGCGCGCTTCAGTCAAGCTAATCAGCTTAGTGCGATCTTTGCTGGCAAAAATCTCCCGCGCCTTGGTGTATTCGGCTTTTACGCCAGCGACAAACGCTGGTTTTAACTCATCGCTCAGTAGATTCGAGCACACGCCCACCGCGCGGCTGGCGTCGGCCACGTAGATGACTTGGTCGTTTTGATAATGCGGCTCGATTTTGACTGCGGTATGCACTTTGGAGGTGGTGGCGCCGCCAATCAATAGCGGAATCGTAAAGCCTTGGCGCTGCATTTCTTTGGCCACATGGCTCATTTCTTCCAGACTTGGCGTAATCAGGCCCGATAGGCCGATGATGTCGGCTTTGATTTCGCGCGCGGTATCGAGGATTTTTTGCGCCGGCACCATCACGCCCAAGTCGGTGACTTGGTAGTTATTACAGCGCAGCACTACCGCGACGATGTTTTTGCCAATGTCGTGCACATCGCCTTTCACGGTGGCCATCACGATCACGCCTTTGGCGGGCGCGTCTTGCAGGCCGAGGGCGATTTTTTCGGCGTCGATAAATGGCTCTAAATGCGCCACGGCGGCTTTCATCACGCGCGCGGCTTTGACTACTTGCGGCAAGAACATTTTACCGGCGCCAAACAAATCACCGACCACGTTCATGCCGGTCATCAAATGGCCTTCGATGACGTGGATCGGCCGCTCCACCGAGAGGCGAGCCGCTTCGGTGTCTTCAACGATAAAGGTGGTAATGCCTTTGACCAGCGAATGGGTGATACGCGCTTGCAGCGGTAATTCGCGCCAGCTTAAGTCTTCGCCTTTGGCCACATTGGCGTCGCCTTTAAAGGCTTCGGCCAGCGTAATCAGCGCTTCGGTCGCGGCAAGGGCGTCGTCGGTTTTCATCAATACTACCGACTCAATCGCATCGCGCAGCGTTGGTGCTACTTCGTCGTAGGTTTCGAGCGCACCGGCGTTGACGATGCCCATCGTCATGCCTTGCTTGATGGCGTGATACAAAAAGACCGCGTGAATCGCTTCACGTACTTTGTTATTACCCCGGAACGAGAACGATACATTCGATACGCCGCCGCTGATTTTGGCGTGCGGCAGATTGTGCTTAATCCAGCCGGTGGCTTCGATAAAATCAAGGCCGTAGCGCGCGTGTTCGTCGATACCGGTGGCTACGGCAAAAATATTCGGGTCAAAAATAATATCGGCAGGGTGAAAGCCAATCTCGTCGACCAAGATGCGGTAGGATTTTTCGCAAATTTCAATTTTGCGCGCATAGGTGTCGGCTTGGCCTAGCTCGTCAAACGCCATCACGATGACGGCTGCGCCGTACATTTTGAGCAATTTGGCTTGCTCAATAAATTTAGGTACGCCTTCTTTCATCGAGATCGAATTGACGATGCATTTGCCCTGCACGCACTTAAGGCCCGCCTCGATGACTTCCCATTTGGACGAGTCGATCATAATCGGAACGCGGCTAATATCGGGCTCGGCAGCAATCAGGTTAAGGAAGGTGACCATCGCCTTGTGGGCGTCGAGCATGCCTTCGTCCATATTAATGTCGATAATCTGCGCGCCGTTGACTACTTGTTGCCGCGCCACATCGAGCGCGGCGGTGTAGTCGCCAGCCAAAATCAAACGCGCAAAGGCTTTTGAACCGGTGACATTGGTACGCTCGCCCACGTTCACAAATAAATCATGATCGCCGATATTAAATGGCTCTAAACCAGAAAGCCGGCATTTGGCTTCGATGCTGGGTATTTTGCGCGGCGGCAAGTCTTTCACCGCTTGATACATCGCGGCAATATGCTCGGGCGTAGTGCCACAGCAGCCGCCGATAATATTGGCAAAGCCCGATTCGGCCCATTCGCGAATGTCGACGGCCATCATGTCCGGATCAAGATCGTAGCCGGTTGGCGCGAGTGGATTGGGCAGACCGGCGTTGGCGTGGACGGATACATAGCAGTCCGAAATCCGGCTCATTTCTTCTACATACGGGCGCAACAAATCGGGGCCCAGCGCGCAATTCAGACCAAACGAGATCGGGTCGGCGTGGCGTAGCGAATTATAAAAAGCTTCGGTGGTTTGCCCGGTGAGCGTGCGGCCAGATTGATCGGTAATGGTGCCGGAAATCATAATCGGCAATTCTTCGAGCTCGGGGCGATCAGCGAAGTATTTCTTAATCGCAAACACTGCCGCTTTGGCGTTGAGCGTATCAAAAATGGTTTCCACCAATAAAATATCCGCGCCACCTTGCACCAAGCCATCGATGGATTCGAGATAGGTTTCGACCAGCGCATCAAATGTCACATTGCGAAAACCCGGATCGTTAACATCGGGAGAGATCGAGCAAGTGCGGCTGGTTGGGCCGAGTACGCCAGCGCAAAAGCGCGGTTTTTCTGGGGTTTTGGCCGTTTGCGCCACGCACAGGTCTTTAACCATTTTGGCAGCAGCAAAATTGAGCTCCCAGACTAATTCTTGCATTTCATAATCGGCCATCGCAATCGCGGTGCCATTAAAGCTATTGGTTTCCAGAATGTCCGCGCCGGCATCGAGGTAGGCTTGGTGAATATCGCTAATGATCTGTGGCTGGGTCAGCACCAGTAAATCGTTATTGCCTTTGACGTCGGTATGCCAATCGGCAAAACGCGTGCCACGGTATTGCGCTTCATCGAGCTTATATTGCTGGATCATCGTCCCCATGCCGCCATCCAAAATCAGGATGCGTTGTTCAAGTAAGCTTTGCAGTTGCGCGAAACGAGTCATGAATGAATCCAAAAAAAATAAGGCAATGAACCTGACACTTTACCATGCAAAAGCGGGCTTGCCTTACCACTAACCGCGATTTTCCGCAGCAAAAGGTGACTATTTTGGTAAAAATGCCGCGCTAGAGCGGACTTAATGCATTTTTTATCGCGGTAGAGCGGCATAAGCTAAGCGTATGATTTAGTGGAGTTCTTCTTATGCCGCGTGCCATTGCTATGCCCACCCTGAAAGTAACGAATGTATCGCGGGTGCATCCTTTGCAGGCGCGTACTCAAGCGGCGGATTCTCAAGCTTGGCAGGCAGAAATCGCGGCGGCAAAGCGGCGCGCTGCGCCCAATCGGGTCTTGGCGGCGCAGCGGGTGGATTTGCAGATCAAACCCATTAGCACTTTTCCGCATTTATCCTCGATGCTGATTCAGCAAATGCAGCCAAATCGTGGCGTGTCGCAAGCTCGAATGATGGCTTATCAAACAGTTGCTGACGACGGCTCTACTGAAGTTGGTCAGCTGCTTGATTCGCTGGCTTAATCTCTGATTTCACCTGTTATCGGCTAAGACGTGTGATTGCTGTTTTTGGCTGGCGATGACGCCGCTATGCTGCAGTATGTTGGTTTCAGGTGACGCATGATGTCTGAGATGATGGTTTCCCGCACTAATCCTTTAGCTCGCGCAGCCAATGGCATGAATAATGCCGCTGCGGCGATGCTTGAGCTGCAAAAATCGCAGCGATCTGACTCTTCCAATCGGCCCGATCAGCCCGAGCCGTCGGATTTAGCGTCGGGCCGCAGCGCAGAAAAACCACCGGTAGATGCGGTGTCGATTTCGGATGCCGCCAAGAAAAAGCAGTCCGAAGACGCCGAGCAAGTCACCGAGCAAGTCACTAGTAGCCAACAAGCACCGAGCCCAGCGTCGCCAGCACCACCAGCTACGGCGGCGAAAGCGGCTGAGCCGGCGACCGAGCCGGTAGAAAAACCCGCCAATTCACGGCCCGCCGCAGCGGCGGCCGCCCAATATGCGCAGCAACAAGCTAGCGCCAATACCCAATCCAGCGCCACCCCCAATATCAGCGAAACCGCTTAAATCAGATTGGCTTTATTACTTGCGTATCGATCGGCGTTCGCTTGATTGATCGCATTCGCGCGCGCTTAATTTGGCAATTTTTTGCTTTGCCGCAAGGCGATGGCGCTTGCTGGCGTGGCTGGTAAAAAAGCGCGTATCGGCGCTTTAAGCTTGCGAGTATGATTTTTGCTCAAGCGCGTCGGGCTTGGTTTGGCATTTTATCGACGTAGGAAAGTGGATTGTTTTTCGGCAAGCGAAGTGGCTTGTATTGATGGAGAAAGTAATGACGGCAGGTTCTTTAGCAGGAAAAGTAGCGCTGGTAATGGGTATTGCCAACGAAGATTCAATCGCCTATGGCGTGGCCAAAGCGTTAAAAGCGCGTGGTGCCGAATTGATTTTGACGTATCAAACCGAAAAAACGCTGAAGTATATTCAGCCCATCATCGATGAATTGCAGCCCGGCATCGTTCAGTTATGCGATGTGCAAGATGAGGCGGCAATGGCGGCGGTGTTTGCAGCGATTGCGCAAAAATATCCGCAGCTTGATATTGCGGTGCATTCGATTGCTTTCGCGCAAAAAGAAGATTTACATGGCCGCGTGGTCGATAGCTCGGCGGCTGGTTTTGCTTTGGCAATGGATGTGTCTTGTCATTCGTTTATCCGCATGGCGCATCGCGCCGAGGCTTTAATGGATAAGGGCGGCACGCTATTGGCAATGAGCTATTACGGCGCAGAAAAAGTCGTACCCAATTACGGCATGATGGGGCCGGTGAAAGCCGCACTGGAAAGCTCGGTGCGTTATATGGCGAGCGAGCTTGGCCCGAAAAAAATCCGCGTGCACGCGGTGTCTCCCGGCCCAGTTAAAACCCGCGCCGCCAGCGGCATTCGTGAGTTTGATTTGTTGATTAGCAATGGCGCAGGTAGCGCACCACTGCGTGAATTGCCAGGGATTGATGATGTTGGCGAGGCGTGTGCCTTTTTGTGTGAAGACGGCGCTGCGCGGATGACGGGCAGTACTTTGTATATTGATGGCGGGATGAATATCCTCGCTTGATTTTGTGGCGCGTGTTTTTGCCGGCATAAAAAAATACCCCAGTTTTTAGCTGGGGTATTTTTATGTAAGCCATTAAATATAATGGCTAGACGCATATACGTTTAAGCTAGCATTTGCTCGGCTTGAATAGCAGTCAATGCAATCGTGAACACGATATCGTCCACCAAAGCACCACGCGACAAGTCATTCACTGGTTTACGCAAACCTTGCAGCATTGGACCAACGCTGACTACATCGGCACTACGTTGTACCGCTTTATACGTGGTATTACCGGTGTTCAAATCAGGGAAGACAAACACCGTGGCTTGACCGGCAACCAGACTGCCCGGCGCTTTTTGCTGACCGACTTCAAGTACTGATGCCGCATCGTATTGCAAAGGACCGTCAATCATCAGTTGTGGATGGCGCGCTTTGGCGATTTCAGTCGCGCTGCGTACTTTATCCACATCGACACCGGTACCGGATTGACCGGTTGAGTAGCTAATCATCGCTACTTTGGGATCAATACCAAACGCTTTGGCTGAGTAAGCACTTTGTGCGGCGATTTCGGCCAATTGCTCAGCGTCTGGGTTTGGATTTACCGCGCAATCGCCGTAAACCAAGACTTGTTCTGGCATCAGCATAAAGAATACTGAAGATACAATCGACGAGCCTGGTGCAGTTTTGATCAATTGCAAGGCTGGGCGAATGGTGTTGGCGGTAGTGTGGATGGCACCTGACACCAAGCCATCGACTTCATCAATCGCCAACATCATGGTACCGAGTACCACATTGTCTTCGAGTTGACGCAAAGCTTGGATCTCGGTGAGACCTTTGCTCTTACGCAATTCAACCATTGGCGCTACGTATTGCGCGCGGATTTCTTCTGGATCAAGGATTTCCAGCGACGCGGGTAAAGTCAAACCTTGTGAGGCAGCAATGCCTTCAATCACGGCGCGATTACCGAGCAATACACAGCGAGCGATGCCTTTTTCTTCACAAGTAATCGCGGCATTAATCGTGCGTGGCTCTTCGCCTTCTGGCAACACAATGCGTTTATTGGCGTTGCGGGCTTTTTGAATTAACTGGTAGCGGAATGCTGGCGGGCTTAAGTGATGCGCGCCTTTGGTTTGTACGCCTACATGCAAAGCGTCGCTATCGAGTTGTTCGGCGACTGAATTCATCACCAAGCTCATCCGATCTTTGTCGTCCGCTGGCACGGCCGTCGGCACTTGGCTAATCGCCAGTGCGGTACTAAAGCTATCGCCTTCGGTACGCAATACTGGAATACCGGTGTGGAACGCCATTTCAGTAAAGGCGCGGACGGTTTCATTGAGTTCGGTATTGTGCGTCAAGATCAAACCGGCCAATTGCACGCCGTTGCTGGCGGCTAAGGCGGTCGCCAAAATCACATCATCACGGTCACCCGAGCTGACAATCAACGCGCCGGGTTTTAGGCGGCGAATGACTTCAGGTACGGCGCGGGCGGCAACCACGGTTTCGGCTACGCGGCGTTTGGTGAGTTCACCTTTAACGATGATCTCGGCATTTAAATGCAAAGCCACGTCAATCGTGCGCGGGGCAAGTAGTTTTGAATCAAATTGCACTACGCCCCAGATTTTGAGCTCGCCGATTTCGGCTTGTAGCGCGGCTTTATCAAAGTCGGCCGGCGCTTTGTTGAGAATCACGCCGCCAACTTGTACGCCTTCATTGCGAAATTGACGTTCGGCGATTTTGATTTCTTCGCTAATGTTTTTTTCACTAGCGTCGCTCACCAAAATCACCGTGGCTTGCAAGCCCAGTGCCATTTCGGTATTCAATTGGGTAGTAAATGGATTGCTTGGATCGGGGTGCAAACCTTCAACTACTAACACATCGGCGTCTTTGCCGGCGGCCATGCTCATGGTGATGATTTCTTCGAGCAAATCATCGGTCTCATCGATTGAAACTTGCTCAATCGCGTAGTTGGCTGGCAAAGCATCCGGCACGTCAAGCTGACAAATTTGGCGAGCAAAATGCGTTGAGCGCTCGATATCGCAAGCATTGCGATCTTGGGCAACCGGCTTAACAAAGCCGACTTTAAGGCCTTGATTTTGTAGGCAACGGACCACGCCTAAAGTGACTGAAGTCAGGCCGACATTTAAGCGAGTTGGAGCGATAAAAAAAGTTTGCATTGGAAAAACCTAAGTCTAGTTCACCCGTAACAAGGGCAGATCGCGTGACTATAACGCGGCTAAGGTTTTCTTTATATGACACAACTCTATTTTTAATGAATTTATTCGCGGTACTTTTCCCAACTTACTATGTGCAATGCTTATCTTGTGCCTCACTTTCTCCAGCGCGCTTAGACTTGCTAGAATAAGATACAAGATCAATAAGGAGATACGAATGCAAACCGTGCGAATTGAAATCGAGCAGCAAGGCGGTCCTGAAGTCATGCAATTGCGAACCGCCCAATTGCCGCCGCCCGGTGCGGGTGAAGTGCTGCTCAAGCATTTAGCCATTGGCCTTAATTTTATTGATACCTACCACCGCAGTGGCTTGTATCCAGTGAGTTTGCCGTCGGGCTTGGGCTTAGAAGCTTGCGGCGTGATCGAGGCCTTGGGGCATGGGGTGCATGATTTAAAAGTCGGCGATCGCGTGGCTTACGCCGGTGGCGCAGTGGGGGCGTATTCGACGTATCGCATGGTGGCGGCAGATAAATTAGTGCTGGTGCCCACAGGGGTTTCCGATGAAATCGCTGCCGCTACCTTACTGCGCGGTATGACGGCGCAATATTTATTAAAGCGCACTTTCCCGGTGCAAGCCGGGCAAACGATTGTATTTCATGCTGCAGCTGGCGGCGTGGGGCAGATCGCTTGCCAATGGGCGCAAGCACTCGGCGTGCGCGTGATTGGCACCGTGGGCTCGGCAGCTAAAGCCAAAATGGCGGCCGCTTGGTGTGATCATGTTCTGGATTATAACGACGCTACTTGGCCGCAGCAGGTGCGGGATTTAACCGAAGGGCTAGGTGTGCCGGTGGTGTATGACGGCGTGGGCGCAGCGACTTTTGAAGGCTCGCTCGATTGCTTGGCATTGCGGGGGATGTTGGTGAGTTTTGGCAATGCATCGGGCGCGGTGCCAAGTTTTAACCCGGGCATTTTGGCGCAAAAAGGCTCCTTATTTCTAACTCGACCGACCTTGGGGCATTACACCGCCAATCGCGGTGAGTTAGTGGAAACAGCGCAAGATTATTTTGCGGCATTGGCGCAGCACCGCATCGTGCCTGAAATCGGTCAGCGTTATGCTTTGGCGGATGTGCAGCAAGCACACCGTGATTTAGAGTCGCGTAAAACCACCGGATCGACTGTGTTAATCCCATGAAGTTAATTTTTTTGCATGGATTTTTATCCAGCCCGCTATCGCAAAAAGCGCAAGATACGGCGCAATGGATGCGCGAGCAAGGGCTGAGCGAAAGCTTTATTTGCCCAACGATTCCGATGGAGCCGCTGGCGGCGGCGCAGATGCTGCGCGATTTGCTCACGCCACTGGCGGGTGACTTTTGTTTAGTAGGTAGTTCTTTAGGTGGTTTTTTTGCCACATGGGCAGTGGAGACGTTGGGGGGGCGGGCGGTATTGGTGAACCCTGCCGTACAGCCTTATCACTTGATTGCTCAATATTTGGGTGAACAAAAAAACTATCAAACTGGTGAAATTCACCATATTGATCTTGATTTTGCTGATAAACTTTGTCAGCTTGAGCGCCGCCCAACTGACTTAAATCGTTATTGGTTGCTCACGCAAACTGCCGATGAAGTACTCGATTATCGAGACGCGGTGCAATGGTATGCCGGCTGCCGGCAAAATATTATTTCTGGGGGTGACCATAGCTTTGTCGATTACCCTCACTGGTTAGCTCAAATTTGGGCCTTTGCCAATCAAGGCCCGGTTCATTAGATAGAAAAGGAATGGCGTGTCTACACCACAAAGTGGCATTCTGCCCCCACCATCCAGTCATGGTTTATTTTTATTATTTCGCCGCCGCTTAGGTCGTCGCGCTGATGCCGAATTAAAGCAATTTTTTGCCAAACTACCGCTTAAATCCGATGAACTGGCGGCGGCCAATCCCAGTGCGGCGTTTTATTCGGTGGTGGGATTTGGTGCTGAAATGTGGCCTGAATTTTATGCTGAGAGTAAACCGGCGCAATTGCGTAGTTTTCCACGCATTGCTGGTGCGATTCATCCAGCCCCAGTGACTGCGGCTGATGTGGTCTTGCATTTACGCGCCGAGCGTTACGATGTTTTGCACGAATTTGCCAATATGGTGGTGCAAGGCACCAGCCATTGCTTGGATGTGATTGATACCACGCATGCATTTCGCTACCAAGATCATCGTGATTTAACCGGCTTTATCGATGGCACCGAAAATCCAGAAGATGACGAGCGCAGCGAAGTGGCCTTGGTGGCGGGCGAAGATGCCGATTGGGCCGGTGGCAGTTATTTGCATGTGCAACGCTATGTGCATCGCTTAGATACTTGGCATAAATTACCGGTTAAACAGCAAGAGGCGGTGATTGGTCGCACCAAGACGGATAGTGTTGAGATGTCGGATGAAGACAAACCGCTGACTGCGCATATTAGTCGCGTGGTGATTGAGGAAGAGGGCGAAGAATTGGCGATTTTGCGCCATTCTTTACCGTATGGCACGCCGGGTGGTGACCAAGGTTTGTATTTTGCTTCGTATTGCAAAACACCGGCTCATTTTGAAAAAATGCTGGCCAAAATGATCGCCCCGACCTTGGATGGTCGCGTGGATCATTTACTCAACTTTAGTCGTGCAGTGACTGGCGCCGCGTTTTTTGTCCCTAGTCGCGAGGCTTTAGCGCATTTGGTTTAAGGTTTAAGCTGAATCGATGAATTAAAACAGCCGCGCAGGCCAGCGCGGCTTTTTTATTGGCTTGCGTTTGAGTGGTAGTGTCGTTGGGTATCTTAATGCGATCTATATTAATAATGGCCTAGATCAATATACCCATTAATCAAAGGGGCTATTCAGATTAGGTGCAGATGGTTTTAAGTGCCTGCGGCACGGCTATTTACAGTCGCAGTCAGTGGCGGCACCCTCTTTCTTTGACTCGCCAAAGAAAGAGGGGGAAAGAAAGGCGACCCGAGCGCGCCCAGCTCCGCTGTGCCCTCGATTGTCGCAAGCCAAACGATAAAACTGTTTGTCTCGCTTCGCACTCGGTGCGCTTGGACGGGTGATTAAGCCCCAGACCAACGAGCGCGGCACAGCATCAAATCTGAACATCACTTAATCAAACAAACGCTCCGCGTACAGCGCTTCGGGGAAGACGTTTCGCCACCATAAGCCGGGCTGGTAAAACGCGGTATTGGCGGCGCAGCGCTCGGCTACGGCGGCGTAGAACGGATCTTGGCTTTGGCTTAAGCGCGCTAATTGAGCCGGCAAACAAAACAAAGGACGGCCTTGTAATTGCTCGGCCATTTGCTGCGCTTGTGCTGGTTGGCGGCTGTCTTTGATATACAGCGGTACATCGCCGCGCACTTTATTTTGTTGTTGACTGAGGATACTTTTAAATTCTAAACGGCCGTTTTTAGATGGGCTGAAAAATTGCGGATCAAAAATCCCGCGATCTAAAAACTCTTGGTTTAAGCCCGGCTTATGGTCGCCAAAAATCACGATCACCACGTCGCGTTTGCGCTGTTTGGCGCTGGCTTCGAGCTGCTTGGCAAACACTGAAAACGCATCAATCGCCTCCGTTAAGCGCGCTTGATATTGGCTTAAGCCACTATCTTGCTCTGCAATAAACGGGCCGTGCGTCATCACGGTGACTAAAAACATAAACTGCTTTTGCCCTGCTGGTGCCGCTTGATATCGCGCTAAGGCATTGTTGTAGAGGGTTTGATCTTTGGGCCAGCCGGCTTTTCTATCCCACTGCATTTTTTCGACAAACTGCGTTTGCGCAAAGCCCAGTTTGGGGTAGACCTGTTTACGCTTCCAAAAGGTGCTGAAGTAATTGTGCATGCCGGTGGTGAGGTAGCCAACATCCGCCAATGAATTGGGTAGGGCGCTCATTTTGTCGGCAAATTGGCCAGCAAAATTTTGAAAGTCGATGCCCGGCAACATATACGCTGATAACCCGGTGAGCGCTTCAAACTCAGCCTCGGCCGTGCCGCCGCCATACACCGGGCTAATCACGCGCGCTTCGCTAAAGCCCGCTTGGCTTAATTGCGCCATTTGGGTGATTAAACGTGGGTCGCTATAGCAAGACTCACACATCACCACCACGATGTCGGGGCTAGTTGGCGCGTCTGGGGCGGCGAGTTGGCGCGAGTAAAACGTATGCGGGCCGGCTTTGGGTTTGTGCGCGGTTTCTATGGTGAGAATTAAGTGCCCCAAAATACCGTTGTCTTTGGCATTGACCCGAAAATTATAATTGGAATACTTGCTGCCCAAGTATTGATGCATCACCGGCTTGGCGTAGGCCGATAGTTTGCCGGTCCGATCCAATTGCATGCTGAGC
The DNA here is from genome assembly GCF_947072475.1 of uncultured Deefgea sp. Lineage (GTDB taxonomy): Bacteria > Pseudomonadota > Gammaproteobacteria > Burkholderiales > Chitinibacteraceae > Deefgea. The sequence goes on along the minus strand of NZ_CAMTIA010000010.1, from coordinate 15,325 downwards.
AAAATACACAGCACCAGTGCCAAGCTTAGCCGGGTTTTACTCAGGCGGGGCCGCCGCCATAGTCCATAGCCAATGGCAGCGATGGAAATCAGGGCATAGCCCCAGATCTGCCAGTTCATATAGCCGGTCATGGCCATACCTTGGCCGACTTCAAATAAATCAGCACCCAGCAGTGGCTCGCTGGTGGCGACTTCTTTGATATAGCTAATATTGAGCAACAATCCTTCAAGCGCCAAAGTGGCCGCTACGGCCGCCCAGCGCTGTAAAAAGGCAGCAAAAAAGAAATACAGCAACACAGAAAAGCCAACGCGCGGCATATTCCACTGCGTGTCGACCAAGAACCGGCCACCAATCACCGTGCAAATTGCGAGTAAGGCTGGCACAAAGGGGCGGATTTTGCTGAGTAGCGGATGAGAAAGTAGCTTCACGTATTGGGTCGGGATTCAATTCAAAGAAGCCGGATTATAAAGCTTTGATGACAGTTTGCTGTTGGGTAATAAGTTTGACTGATTAATGGCGCAGGTTCAAATAATCCGTGCAACGCTGAGGCAGCTCGGCTGTGTGGGCTGAATGCGCGGCTCTTTGCCATGGCGTGCGTGGGACAATGGGCGTTCACTAGGGTCGGTTGACGTTTGGATTTTGGCCGTGCTAGCGCGATTTTAGCGGCGAATTCAGGCGTAGTCAGCGCTGCTGCGCGCCTTGCTTGAGGGCAAAACTCGCGCAAATACCGCAGGCCAAGCCAGCGTCAACAGCCCCTCGGCTTTAAACGTTCAATTTCATCCGAATGCGGCTGGGTAGACGTGCAAATAGCGGCGAGAAATCGGTCGCATCCATTAAGTTTTTTAGCGTTAGACCCAACTCGGTATCGCCAGTGATGCTCAGGCGACGCTGAAAAAACAAGGTATCTGGATCTTCTTGTCGTCGAGCAATTAAGCAATAATCAGCCAAGCTAGCGGTTAATGTGACATCTGCTGGGGTATCGCCACAGACAAAGCGGCCATTTTGGTAGCTTAGCGTAATACCCCAATTTAAATCGCTGACGGCCATTCGCACTTGCCGACCTTCCCACCACGCAAAATCTTCTTCAGGCCACAATGGCTTGCGCAGCAAATTGAGCAAGGCGACAGTGACCACGGTGGGCGGCGTTTCGGGGAGTACGGCCAGTAATTTAATCAATGGTGCTGGGATGTTCATACGGTTTCCTTCCTGCAAATACCCGCTTGACCATGCCAATAGCCATTGACCAGACCTTCGGGATTAATACGTTGCCAATCGAATTGCGTCGCCGCTGCCGGCTGAGCCAGTGCTGCGGCATAGGCGGCAACAATTTCAGCGGTAAACTGCGCTTGCGGGCTAATGCGTAAATGGCTGGCGCCCACGTTGGTGACGCTGGCCAAATCATGAATTAAGGCATGGCAAGCCGCCGATTGCGTTTGAATCCCGTTCAGACGTAAGAAATCTTGCCCTTCGCGGGTTTTGAGCAACTGGCCATCGGCGTGCTCGATGCATTTAAATTCACAAGCATCTTTGCTTAAATCGTAATGCCTAGCGGTAAAGCAGCGCGCAGAAAAAGCCAGTGGCAAGCGGCCATGGGCAAAGATTTCGGTTTCAATCGGTAATTTAGCTTCCGCCAATGTCGCCACAATCGCCGCGCGACTCGCTTCGAGCGAGGGTAGCCAGCGAATGGCGCCTGCTGCTTGATGCCAGTCGAGCGTAGCGCCGTTGTAAATATTCAGATGCGGGCCAGCAATATACGGAATCGCCAAATCACGCGCGATTTTTACTGCGCCCAAATCATTGGCTTCGAGTAGGCCGCCTTCTTTGGCAAAACGGCGTAATGACGACAAGTCCGAACCCGATTCGAGCAAAGCTTGCGAGCTGTAAACCACGGTTTTGCCGGCTTGGCATAATTGCTGGCCTAAGGCCAGCCAATCACTAGTGCGTAATTCATGGCGGCGAGCGCAAACCACTTCACCCAGATAAATCGTGCTTACTTCCCAATCGGCAGCAGCGGCATAAAAATCGAGTGTGGCTTGGCGTGACCAATAGTAAAGCAGCGGGCCAAGAGTGAGTTGCATGGATCTTCCTCGATGAATTTAAAACTGAACAGCCGCGCTGGCGGCGTGGCTTGTGTAAATTAGCTGCGGCTTAGCGCCAAGGTCGGCTATACGCCCCAAGCGTTTGTTGATGCCCTTCCGACACTTTGCTAAGCGCCTGTTGCCAAGCGGGCTTGACCGAATACCGTGGATCGCTAGCCGCATCAATTGCCGCGCGTAGTGTTTTGGTCACTTCGCTGACGTAGGCCGGGCTGCGTTGTCGACCTTCGACTTTAATGGCTTTCACGCCCATGCGGATCAGCTCGGGCAATACCGACAATGCATTGAGGCTAGTTGGCTCTTCCATCGCGTAATAGCTGGCGTCGCCGACTTCAAAGCGGCCTTTACACAGGGTTGGATAACCAGCGGGCTCGTCTTTTTCAAAATGATCGATCAAAATGCCATTTAAGCGAGTGTCAAGGGTATCGCCCTTAGGTAGCCATTGCACATGGCTTGCAGGTGAACACACCCCATGGGTATTTGGCGATTCGCCAGTCGCGTAGCTGGATAAAATACAGCGGCCTTCAGCCATTACGCACAAGCTACCAAAACCAAATACTTCGATTTCGACTGGGGTGTTTTTAATCACGTATTCGATCTGTGGCAAAGTCAAAACCCGTGGCAGAACGGCGCGGCTAATGCCAAAATGTTCATAAGCGAGGTTTACCGCTTCAAAATTGGTGGCGGAACCTTGCACTGATAAATGGCGGCGTAATTGGGGATGACGGCGAGTGGCGTACTCGAGTAAACCCAAGTCGGCCAAGATCACGGCATTGGCGCCTAAGTCGGCAGCGGCGTCGATTGAAGCCTGCCATTCAGCGGTTCGACCCGCTTGCGGGTACGTGTTAATGGCAATGAGTACTTCCCGACCTTGGGATTGTGCATATTCAATACCCGATTTAAGCTGTGAGTCGGTAAAATTAAGCCCGGCAAAGTTGCGGGCATTGGTCGCATTCTTAAAACCAAGATAAACCGCATCGGCACCAGACTGAACTGCTGCTTTTAGGGCTGGTAAACTACCAGCAGGACAAATTAATTGCGGCAAATGTGGTGCTAAAGAAGGCATAATAGCGTAACCCAACGTGAGAATTTGCGCCTAGCTTAGGCTTTACGCTCTCATGAAACTTTAATACAAATCAAAAAAAAGCATGCCTAGTGCTTCGGTGGTAGTGAATATCCCGATAAAACTGCATGATTTTCGCTTCGAATTTAAGTATTCGGCAGGGCAATCAATACAAAGGAAATAGCATGAATATCGCAATGATCGGTTTAGGCAAAATGGGCGGCAATATGGCACGTCGACTCTCTCGAGGCGGTGCGACGGTCTTTGGTTTTGACGTCAGCGCCGACACGCGCAGCCAATTGGCGCAAGAAGAAGCTAATTTCACAGCATTTGCCAGCGTACCTGAATTGATTGCCGCCTTGCCAACACCGCGCGTGGTTTGGTTGATGTTGCCATCGGGCGCGATCTCTGAGGCGGCATTCGATGAAATGAAAACCTTGCTCGCTCCTGGCGATTTGATCATTGATGGCGCCAATGCCATGTATAAAGACAGCCAACGCCACGGTGCCGAATTGGCGACGATGGGCCTTAAGTTTGTCGATGCCGGGGTTTCGGGTGGGGTTTGGGGTCTGCAAAACGGCTATTGCTTGATGTTTGGTGGCGAAAAAGACGCCGCTGCGATGGCAGAACCATTTATGAAAATCTTGGCGCCGGGCGCTGATCGCGGTTGGACGCACACTGGCCCAGCAGGCTCAGGCCACTACACCAAGATGCTACACAACGGTATCGAATACGGCATGATGCAAGCGTTTGCCGAAGGCTTTGCGATGCTTAAAGCCAAAGAAGAATTTAACCTCGATGTGGCGGCGATTTCTGAAACTTGGCGTCATAGCTCAGTGGTTCGCTCATGGTTGCTCGATTTAGTGGCAGATACTTTGCAGCAAGACACCGAATTGGCCGATTTAAACGCCTTTGTGCCAGATTCAGGTGAAGGCCGTTGGTCAGTGTTGGAGTCGGTTGAATTGGGCATTCCTGCTCCGGTGATGTCGAGCGCCTTGTACGCACGTTTTGCTTCACGCGGTAATGATGATTATGCAATGAAATTATTGTCGATGATGCGCAATGCCTTTGGTGGCCATGCGGTATCCAAAAAATAATTAGCTTGAATGGATAAAAAAATGCCCGCATCGATTGCGGGCATTTTTTATGCTGAAGTCATGGCTGCGAGGGGCTGCTGACGATTGATTGGCCGCCGTGCAGGATCCAGCTTTAGGCTTTTTTCAAAAAACAGGCTTTAAGCATCATGCTGCCCAAATCGGTTTTGCAATCGACTTCATGGTCACCGTCAACAATGCGGATGCCTTTGATTTTGGTGCCGACTTTCAGTGTGCTAGAAGTGCCTTTGACTTTTAAGTCTTTCACCACCACGACAGAATCGCCGTCTTGGAGCACATTGCCATTGGCATCTTTAACGATGCGCACATCGCTTTCTTCTACTGCTGCGACCATCGGCCATTCAAAGCCACAATCGGCGCACACATAGTTCTCACCATCGGGATAAGTGTTTTCCAAAGTGCATTGTGGGCAAGCGTTTGACATTGGATTATCCAATTTAAAAGAATTTAATCGCTAGATTATAGCAGCCGTTACTCATCGCATTGCGCTGTGATTAATCACCAGCACGGGGATTGAGGTCTTTGTGAGAGCTTGAATTACCGTGGAAAAGTGCCGGGATTGATTGACACTCAACTTACTTGGGAATACGTTACACTGGATTTGGTGAGAATTCCCAGTGCAATTTCAGACCTCATTTCGCTCGCTAAATTCAGCGATCTTCCGTATTGAATCAAGGAGTGATCGATAGAGTGAGCATGATTTACATATTTTATAACGGTATAAAATGTATACCGTCTTCAATTTAAGGGAAGTGATGAATGCTTAAACTTAGAAAAGTACTACTGATTTTATTGGCATTGATTGCGCTGGTGGGAACTGTGGCTTTGGATGGTTTTTTACCCGAAAAAACCATCACCAGCATCACCGGGGTTGAGGTGAAATTAAGCGATAAAGACGGCCCGATTAGCAAGGCTAATCCAAGTGATGGGCCGACGTTGGATGTGTATTACATTTACACCAATCACGCGACGGATATTATTCGGGTGTTTAAAAACGTCGATACCGGCTGGGGCTGGCCGTATTACTTTAAGTTTAACTCTGCCGATTTGCAGGCCAAGGCCAAAACGCTGGAATTTGAAAAGAAACCCGCCTTACTGACTTCCTACGGCTGGCGTTTTGACATGATGTCGTGGTTTCCCAATGTGGTGGATATTCAAGTGGCCGAACCCGATAGCAGCACTTGGAGTTTTTGGCGTTGGTTGGGTTTTAGTCTGTGGGGTATTACGCTGTTGATCGCCACTTTTATGGTGTATCGCCTTACAAGCCGCAAAAATAAAGCGCAGTAGCGCAATACATAGAAGGTGTATAGTGGGCTCATTGTGAGTTGGATTGGTTTTTGGCGACGGCCGATTGTTTGCCCGCCGCCGCCAATACGACCCACTGATTATGTCTTTGCTGCAGCAAGAGTGGCGTAGGCGCTGGCTTGCCCGTGAAGGTTTTCCTTGTTTGGCTCGCATTCGCGGGCGAGTCCGCTCCGACAAATAGCACGCTGTTATGGGGTTCTCAAGCAAAGGCATCATCAGGAACTACGAATTGCTTGCGGCGATACGCCGTGTTGATTGATCCTGTCGTGCTCCTCGCCTCGAAAGAGGGAGAAAGCTTGGCGATGTTGAGCGTCGAAACGATGAACTACGCCATTTTGCCGCTGAGTGCGGCGCATTTCTCGGGCTTGCATCAAGTGTTTGATGCTGCGTGTAAACAAGAAAGCTTTTTGTTCTTTTTGCAAGCGCCACCGATTGAGCAAACCTTCCGTTATTACCAAAATATGGTCGATCGCGACTATGTGTATTTTGTTGCGCTGTGCGATGAAACCGTCGTGGGTTGGTGCGATCTTTTGCCGCAAGGTGACGCTGCACATGTTGGGGTATTAAGCGTGGCCCTATTGCCGCAGGCGCAAGGTTTAGGGTTGGGACGAGCGTTGATGCAGGCGGCGCTGGCTAAAGCTTGGCAGCAAGGATTTGTTCGCATCGAGTTGACTGTGCGGGTGGATAACCAAAAAGCCCAAGCGCTGTATCAGCAGTTGGGCTTTGTGAATGAAGGTGCGCCACAGCAAGATTTATGTATTCGTGGGCAATATTTTACGACGCAAACCATGGTTTTGTTGGCGCACAGCGTGCCTTAGTTGGCGCTTTCGCTGGCCTCGGTTTCTTCTTCGGGCACTTGCTGTGCTTCGAGGGTGAGATGTTCCAGCCCGCTGTGGTGCTCTTCTTTACGATGATGCAAGCTGTTGAGTTTAATGTTTAAGCGCAGCTCATTGAGTGAATCGGCATTTTTTAATGCTTCTTCCATGCTGATTTTCCCTGCCTCATACAGTTCAAATAGCGCCATATCAAAGGTTTGCATTCCCAGTTCTTTGGATTTGACCATCGCGGTTTTCACGCCGCCCACGTCGCCTTTAAAAATCAAATCGGCTACCAGCGGCGTATTGAGCAAGATTTCAATCGCGGCGCTGCGTCCTTTGCCATCGGGCGTAGCAACTAGGCGTTGCGAGATAATGCCGCGCATATTCATGGACAAATCCATATATAGCTGCGGGTGGCGCTCTTCGGGAAAGAAATTCACAATCCGCTCTAAGGCTTGATTCGAGCTATTGGCGTGCAAAGTGCCCATGCAAAGATGGCCGGTTTCGGCAAATGCCATGGCGTATTCCATGGTTTCTCGGTCGCGAATTTCGCCAATTAAAATCACGTCTGGCGCTTGGCGCAGCGTATTTTTGAGCGCAGCAAACCAGTTTTTGGTATCACGCCCGACTTCGCGGTGCGTGACCAAGCAATTTTTATTTTTATGCACATACTCAATCGGATCTTCGATGGTAATGATATGACCATGGCTGTTTTCATTGCGGTAATCAATCATCGCCGCCATCGTCGTCGATTTACCCGAACCGGTTCCGCCGACCAATAGCACTAAGCCGCGCTGACTCATCATCACGTCTTTTAATACTTTGGGCAGGCCTAATTCATCAAAATTAGGAATTTTGCTGGTGATGGTTCGCAGCACCATGCCGACCTTTTCTTGCTGCATAAACACATTGACCCGAAAGCGCCCGATGCCTTCGGGGCTAATGGCAAAATTGCATTCAAATTCTTTAGCAAATTCAGTTTGCTGATCGGGGCGCATAATGGCCAAAGCCAGCGCTTGCGTGGCTGCGGCATTGAGTTTTTGCGCGCCAATCGGCGTCATTCGGCCGTTGATCTTCATGGCTGGCGGAAAATCATCGGCAATAAACAAATCGGATGCTTTGTGTTGAATCATCATCCGTAATAAGTCATGCATGGTTTTTTTTGCTTGTTCGGGGCTCATTCTTGGCACTCGTTACGGTCAGTACAGACCTTGTATATAGATTGAATCGGGCTGAATTGCAGTTGCGAAGTTGATCGATTGAGTCAGCTAGATTGTGGACTAATCTTGCAATGATTGTTGTGTTGATTAATTTTAGCTGTTGTAGTTTGTCATTAATCGTTGGTGTGGCACGGGAGTGTATTTTTAAAGCATAAAAAAGCCCATGGCAAACCATGGGCTGATTGATTGTCAGTCGGAATTAATCGCCGCGACGTTTATGACCGCTGCCACCAAGTAGCGCGGCAGTTGGGGTGCTGGCAGTGCGTGGACCGCGACTTTGCGGACGGTCGCTGCGTGGCGCGCCATGGCCATCACTGGCATTACGAGTCACACCCGGCCCGCCATTACGGCCGCCACCTTGGTAGCCCCGCGTTTGGCCTTGGCCGCTACGGCCACTGCGCATGAGTTCGCCTGGCAAGGTATTGGCATTGCTGACCGGCTGTTGCTCATCGTAATTAATGCGTTCGCGGCGCGGTGCAGCGGGCGCAGCCAACACCGAATCTTGACGCGGAGCATTGCGTGGATTGCTACTGCGCGGCGCGCCATCACGTGGGCGACGGGTATCTGCAGCACCCAGCGCATCAGGACGTGGACGACGGGTATCAGCAGCACCATCAGGACGTGGACGACGGCTATCCGTAGCGCCTTCTGCGCGTGGACGGCGATGCTCACCATCGGTACGCGGGCGACGCTGTTCGGCGTCACCTTCAGTACGCGGGCGACGCTCAGCACGCACTTCACTTTTTGCCGCTGCTTGGTTGGTGGCGGTTTCAGCTAATGCTTTTGAGCGAGCACCATTTAAGCGTGCGCCACCGGCAGCCGCAGGGCCACGCGGAGCACGTGGATTGCGGTTTGGATCGCGTGGTGGGCGATCACGGCCCAAGCCACCACGAACAATCGGTTCTGGCTTAACGCGTAAATCGGCTTCATAGCCTTCTAAGCAAAATTTTGGAATGTCTTGCTTGGTAATGCGCTCGATTTCAGCGAGGAGTTTCAACTCGTCAACACATACCAACGACACCGCTTCACCAGTACAACCGGCGCGGCCAGTACGGCCAATCCGATGCACGTAATCTTCGGCTACGTTGGGCAATTCAAAATTCACTACGTGTGGCAATTCTTCGATATCTAAACCGCGCGCTGCAATATCAGTGGCAACCAATACTTGCAATTCGCCAGATTTAAACTGCGCGAGTGCGGCAGTACGGGCGTTTTGGCTCTTATTGCCATGAATCGCCATCGCTGAAATGCCATCTTTATTCAGTTTTTCAGCCACTTTATTACACGCATGTTTAGTGCGCATAAACACTAAAACTTGATGCCAATTACCGTCTTTGATCAATTGCGTCAATAAAGGCAATTTTTTATCGCGATCAACTAAATGCACGCGCTGGCTAATTAATTCATTGGTGGTATTGCGGCGCGCTACTTCAACCAGGCCTGGATTTTTGAGTAGCTTGTCGGCGAGTTCTTTGATTTCATCAGAGAAGGTCGCTGAGAACAGCAAGGTTTGGCGCTCCTTAGGGAAAATCGCCATTAATTTTTTAATGTCGTGAATGAAACCCATATCGAGCATACGATCGGCTTCATCGAGCACCAAGATTTCAATGCCAGACAAATCCACCGAGCGTTGATTAACCAAATCGAGCAAGCGGCCCGGTGTGGCCACCAAAATATCAATCGGCGAGCGCAGGCGAGTTTGTTGTGGACGAATATTCACGCCACCAAACACCACCATTGAACTGATTTTGACGTATTTAGAATACGTTTGAACTGATTCTTCCACCTGAGCGGCAAGTTCACGCGTCGGGGTTAAAATCAAAACACGCGGACGACCTTTGGCTTCGAGCGGTTCTTTGGCCAGCAATAATTGCAAAATAGGCAAAGTAAAGCCGGCAGTTTTACCGGTGCCCGTTTGTGCTGCAGCGAGCAAATCGCCGCCTTGTATCACCAATGGAATGGCTTGCGCTTGAATCGGAGTTGGTGTGGTGTAGCCCGTATCGGCAACGGCACGCAAAAGTGGTTCGGCTAGCCCAAGGCTAGCAAAATTAAGTTCAGACATTCATTATTCCTGCTGCGGCCTGTCGCAAGGAGCGACACCAATCTAGGGCAGGTGGGGTATGTTGGATGGGTGGCTTGCGTGTCGAAGGTTTTCGATGAGGCAAGCAACGCGCCGATTGGTAGGGCGCGATCAGGGGCGCAGTTTAACTGTGCTAACAAAAAAATACCAACGATATCTGCTCGATGGGGCGCTGATGTGGGATTAGTGATTGGGGAGTGGGGTTTACTCCCCAATCCCTACTCCCTACTCCCCGTAATTTAGCCATAGCGCTGTTGCGCGACAACGGCGAGGCCGCAGCCTACGCTGCCAAAGTGATCGCCTTCAACGGCGCGGGCCGCTGGAAATTGCGCGGCCAGAGCTGCGCGTAGCGCCGGGACGGCCGATGAGCCGCCGGTAAAAAATAAGGTATCGACTTGGCTGGCCTTGATACCGGCTAGATTCAACGTGGCTTGTGCTGCTGCGCAGATTCGCGTGGTTTCTTGCGCAATGGCTTGCTCGAATTGGCTGCGCTCGATCTGCGCCAGCAAGCCTTGCTCGGCTTCGACTAAATCCAGTGCAAAATGGGTTTGCTCAGACAGCGCGATTTTGGCTTCTTCAACGCGCATCGCCAAGTGATGGCCTGCTTGGCTACGAATTACATTCAGTAAGCGCTCAAAGCGCACATTGTCGACCACTTCGGGTGAGACATCTTGAAAGCCACGCCACATCTTGCGGGTATAGGCAAAGTTAATCGTATGCCAAGTGGCCAAATGGAAAAACACGCTATTGGGTAATTCGGCGTTATTACTTAGTCGTGAGCCCATGCCCAGCTCAGGCATGACGCAAGCGAGCGAAAGGCGTTTATCAAAATCAGTACCCCCGATATGTACCCCGCCACTGGCTAATAAATCTGCTGATCGGTCGGCAATACCCCGTCGTTCTGGCGATAAACGCACTAAAGAAAAATCTGACGTACCACCGCCAATATCAATCACCAGTACCAGCTCTTCGCGCTCGATACGCTGCTCGTAATCATGCGCAGCGGCAATCGGTTCAAATTGAAAGCTGACTTCTTTAAAGCCCAAACCATGGGCGATTTCAGCCAATGTGGCTTCGGCCTCGGCATCAGCCGCATCGTCGTCATCGACAAAGCGTACGGGTCGGCCCAGTACCACCGCGTCAAATGCTTGGCCGGCCGATTGCTCGGCGCGGGTTTTAACTTCGCCGATTAATTGGCCGATGAGATTTTTAAACGATAAATGCTGACCGCCAATTTCGGTGCCCGCATCCATTAGGCTGCTACCTAATAAGCTTTTCATCGAGCGCATCAAGCGGCCTTCGTAGCCTTCTAAATACTCGCTCAACGCCGCACGGCCATAAGCCCAACGGTCTTCTTCTAAATTAAAAAAGACCGCCGATGGCAGCGTGAGCTTGTCGGCCTCAAGTGGCAATAAGATCGCGCCATTGGGGCGCACAATGCCCGCCGTTGAATTAGAAGTACCAAAATCGATGCCGCAGGCTGAATAAGTCATAATGGAGCGTGGTTGGCCTGTAAGGGGGTCGTTAGACTACGCTGCTGCCGCATCCACGTCAAACACGCTTGCTGAATGGCTAGCGCGAAGTACCCAGTATGCTTTAATCTAGGGTCTGTTGGCGTTGGGTTGATGGCTGAGCAGCCCAGCTTTGCGGCAAGGTTCACCCATGAGTAGCGTTTTGAAATAGGCGAGAAGTGAATGATTTTTTTCTGTGGTGACGTCCACGGCCAATTTGGGCATGTTATTTCGGCGGTGCAGCAGCATCGTCCGGATGCCATTGTGCTGCTCGGCGATCTACAAGCGCCACAGCCACTCGAAACGGTATTGGCCGACATCATTGACTTAACCGAGGTGTGGTATATCCACGGCAATCACGATACCGACGGCACGCGCGATTATTGTAATTTGTGGGATTCGGGCATGAGCGAGCGCAATTTACACGGCCGCGTGGTCGAAATCGCCGGTGTGCGTATCGCTGGATTGGGTGGGATTTTTCGTGGACATATCTGGATGCCACCCAATAACTCGGTGTACGCCAGCCCAGCGCATTATCTACAGCACTGCGGCAAAGCCAACCAATGGCGCGGTGGCCTGCCGCGCAAACAGCGTAGCAGTATTTTTTATGTCGATTACCAAGCGCTAGCGCATGAAAAAGCCGACATTATGGTCACGCACGAAGCGCCGAGCTGTCACCCTTGGGGCTTTTCGGTACTCGATCGACTGGGGCAGGCGATGGGGATTGAAAAAAGTTTTCACGGCCACCAACACGACAGCCTCAATTACCGCGAACACGATGCCCGGCTAGGTTTTAAAGCCTACGGCGTAGCGCTCCGTTCGATCATGGACGAAAACGGCAACATCATCAGCACCGGGGAAGACCCCGCGTAGCAGTGGAATAGCGGCGCGCATTCCACCGATTCGCAACACATCACAACACACACATCACAGCGCAGAAAATGGTGGAAGGCACTTGGTTGATTGTCCCTTAAGGCATTGCCCTTACTTGGCCGATTAAACTCTGCGCCGCGCTTCTTTTGCTAGGGTTTTGAAACTGAATGGATGCTCGGCTTTAGCCAAGATGCGTGCGTTTTTTATCCAGTTTGCTGGGGATTTCCATATCGGCCAAGCCTTGCAAAATCCCGCAAGGGTTGTGATTGCTTTGGCAGTGTTGGCGTAGCTCGGCGAGTTGCTGTTTGAGTTGTTCTAGTTCTTTGATGCGGGTGTCAACGTGGGCGATGTGCTCGTCAAACACCTCATTAATCGCGCTACAACCATCGCCACCTTGATCGGCCAAGCGCAGCAAGGTGTGGATTTCTTCGTGGCTCATATCAAGTGCACGGCAATTGCGGATAAAACGCAGGCGCTCAATATGCGCTGGGCCATAGACGCGAAAATTACCGAGGGTTCGCTCAGTCGTGGGCAGTAGCCCTTCTTTTTCATAAAACCGAATAGTTTCGACCGAGCATTGCGCCAGCTTGGCCAGTTCGCCTATTTTCATTTCTCGATTCCTTTATCCGTGTTGTCGCATTCGTCAATCAAGTGGCTTGGTATCCGCGTGCGCAAGCCCTCGGGATTTGCACACCCTATGATAATGCGCATGGTTTTGTGCGCATTTGCGCACGCGGTTGCATGGCGCGGCGTGCGCAAACCCTGCGGATTTGTACGCTCGACGATTACATTTTCACGATCTACCGAATCAAATTTTGAAATATTGCACGTCGCTGATTTTAGCGGTTGACTCTATAGTAACTTCAGGGTGTGTAATGCGTTTAAGTTTAATCGTTGGAGCTGCCTGATGTCGCAATATCGTCAACATTCTTCCGCGCATGCGGCGCATTCATCGGCGGGTCATGCTGCGTGTTGTGCTGGGCACGGCGCGAGCGAGGCATTGACCACTTTGGCTGCGGCGGAGTTAAGTGCCGATGGTTGGGCGCAAACGCCGATTCGTATTATGCAAATGGATTGCCCGACTGAAGAAGCTTTGTTGCGGAAAAAACTTGGTGCGATGCCGGATGTTTCGGGTTTGCAATTTAACCTCATGCAGCGGGTGCTCACGGTGCAGCATCAGCCTGATGCGCTAGAGGCGGTTTTGGCGGCGATTCGTAGCTTGGGTTTTACGCCCGAGCTGGGAGACGCGGTGGCGCAAGACGAAGCTGTAAAACCATGGTGGCCTTTGGCGCTGGCGGGACTTGCAGCGTTGGCCGCCGAAGTAACGCATTGGCTCGATGGACCAACGCTATTGGTGGCGGGGTTGGCGCTGCTGGCGGTTTTGGCTTGCGGCTTAACGACGTATAAAAAAGGCTGGATTGCGCTACGCAATGGCAATTTAAATATTAATGCTTTGATGAGTATTGCTGTTACCGGCGCGATGGCCATTGGCCAATGGCCTGAGGCGGCGATGGTGATGGTGCTGTTTACCGTGGCTGAATTGATCGAGGCCAAATCGCTGGATCGGGCGCGCAATGCAATTCAAGGCTTGCTGCAATTGACGCCCGAGCTGGCGACGGTGGTGCAAGACGATGGGGTGACTGTCGATCGGCCGGCCAAATCGGTGCAAGTGGGCGAGCGTGTTCGTGTGAAGCCGGGTGAGCGGATTGCTTTGGATGGGGTGATTTGCGCTGGGCAATCGACGATTAATCAAGCGCCGATTACCGGTGAGAGCTTGGCGGTGGATAAAACCGTTGGCGATCCGGTGTTTGCCGGCAGTATTAATGAGGCGGGTTCTTTTGAATTGACTGTGACTGCGCTGGCCAGTAATAGCACCTTGGCGCGGATTATTCATGCAGTAGAAGCGGCGCAAGGTGCGCGTGCGCCGATGCAACGCTTTATTGATCAATTTGCTAGGGTATATACCCCTATCGTGTTTGCCATTGCGCTCTTGGTGGCGATACTGCCGCCATTGTTTTTTGCTGGAGATTGGTTGGCGTGGATCTATAAAGCCTTGGTGTTATTGGTCATTGCTTGCCCATGCGCCTTGGTGATTTCAACGCCGGTGACGATTGTCAGTGGTTTGGCGGCGGCCGCGCGGCACGGTATTTTGATTAAGGGCGGGGTGTATTTAGAAGAAGGCCGCAAGCTGGCGTGTATCGCGCTAGATAAAACCGGCACGCTCACGCATGGCAAGCCAGTGCAAACCGATTTTGTTGATTTGCAAACTGAGGCGCAGCAAATAGCCAGCGCTGCGCAAGGCATCGCAGTTGAACAGTTAGCAGTGAGTTTGGCGCAGCGCTCAGATCATCCGGTATCGCGGGCTTTGGCGCTGGCGGGCCAAGATTTAAGCCTGATCGACGTACAGGATTTTACGGCTTTGCCCGGCTTGGGCGTGAAGGGGCAAATGGCGGGGCAGACGTATTATTTAGGTAATCATCGTTTGATTCATCAACAAGGCTGGTGCTCGGCTGAGCTTGAAGCGCAATTGTTTCCACTCGAGGCGCAAGGTAAAAGCGTGATTTTATTAGCGACTGAACACGGCGTTTTGGCCTTGTTTGCTGTGGCCGATACGGTCAAAGACAGTAGCCGCCAAGCGATTGCCGAGCTGCATGCGCTGGGTGTTAAAACCATTATGCTCACCGGAGACAATGCCCACACCGCGCGCAGTATTGCCGAGCAAGTGGGCATTGATGAGGCCCGAGGCGATTTATTGCCGACGGATAAATTAGAGCTGATTGTCGCGCAGCAAGCGCAACTCACGTCAGGCCAAAAAGTCGGCATGGTCGGGGATGGGATTAATGATGCGCCCGCTTTGGCGCGCGCCGATATTGGTTTTGCGATGGGCGCGGCCGGTAGCGGCACAGCGATTGAAACCGCCGATGTCGCGCTAATGGACGATGATTTACGCAAATTGCCGCATTTTATCCGCTTATCACAGCAAACACACCGCATTTTGCTGCAAAACATCGCCTTAGCGCTGGGGATTAAATTGCTGTTTTTAGTCTTAACTTTGCTCGGCTACGGCACGATGTGGATGGCGGTTTTTGCCGATGTGGGCGCGAGTTTATTGGTGGTGGCCAATGGCTTGCGATTGCTGCGCAAGTAAGTGACTGCTCCGCAGTTTAGTCCTATATTCTATGCCAATCAATTGGCGGATTCAACTAGTAAGTGCAACGGCGATGCAGGTCACTAAATGGGTGAA
>NZ_CAMTIA010000009.1 GCF_947072475.1 uncultured Deefgea sp. | reverse complement strand
GGTATGCCGCTACAGGGCAACCGCAGGCCATGGCTTCGAGCAATACCAAGCCAAAGGTGTCGGTTTTGCTCGGGAACACAAACACATCGGCGCTGCTATACACTTCGGCCAATTCAGCTTGATTGAGTACGCCTAACCAATGAATGTTTTTTTGTTCGCCAAATTTGGATTTAAGTCCTGCGGCGGCAGGGCCATCGCCGACCACCCATTTGCTGCCGGGTAAGTCTAATTCTAAAAAGGCTTCGACATTTTTTTCTACGGCAACGCGGCCAACGTAAACAAAAATCGGCGTGCGCGAATGCAGTTTGTCGCGCCGGCCGGGTTTGAATACCTCTAAATCCACGCCGCGCGACCACATGACGACGTTTTTAATGCCGCGTTCGGTGAGGTCTTTCACCACCACTTGCGTGGGGGCCATTACCGCTTGTGCGGCGTTATGAAAACGGCGTAGCCAAGCGTAGGTCACGCCCAATGGAATGCCAAAACGCAGCTGTACGTATTCTGGAAAGCGCGAGTGATATGCCGTGGTGTAAGGCAGTTGATGCTTTAAGCTGTAGGCGCGAGCCGCCATGCCGAGTGGCCCTTCAGTGGCAATGTGAATCGCGTCGGGGGCAAAGTCGCGAATGCGTTGCTTGACTTTGCTACCCGGTAAAATCGATAGGCGAATATCGGGATACGTCGGGCAAGGAATGGTTTTAAATTCCAAAGGCGTGAGTAGCTCGACGGTGTGGCCCATTTTTTTTAGCTCAGCCGTGGTTTGTTTTAGGGTACGCACCACGCCATTGACTTGCGGCTCCCAAGCGTCGGTGACGATTAAAATCTTCATGCTTTGCTTCCTTATTGAGTAAAAAAGATGCGGTTAGTGAGACGTGGTTGGATTGGTGTTGGCGCTTGGGCGTGCGGTGATGAAAGGGTGGTCGGTGTTGTTTGTATATAATTTGCTGATTTCAGCGTGCGCTTCGGCGTATTTTTTTTGCCAGTAGATGATTTTGAGCTCGCCATTGGGCATTTCGACTAAGGCGCTCAGGCTCTCAACCCAGTCGCCATCGTTGCAGTATTCAATGCCGTCGATATTGCGGATTTCGGCATGATGGATATGCCCACAAATCACGCCATCCAGGCCGCGTTTTTTGGCTTCATTGGCTAGCGCGTGCTCAAAGTCATCAACAAAATGCACCGCTTTTTTGACTTTGTGTTTGAGGTATTGCGATAAAGACCAATAGCTAAAACCCAAGCGCGCACGCAAATGATTGAACCAGCGATTGAGCTTGAGCGTGATTTCGTAAGCATGATCGCCCACCATGGCCAGCCAGCGCGCGCATTGAATGACGCCATCAAATTGATCGCCATGAATCACCAAAAAGCGCTTGCCGTTGGCCATGGTATGAATAACTTCGTTTTCGATGCGGATGTCGCCAAAGAGTAGGCCGATAAATTGCCGTGCACCGGCGTCATGGTTGCCGGGGATGTAGGTGACTTGCGTGCCTTTGCGTGCTTTACGCAGGATTTTTTGAATCACATCATTGTGGCTTTGTTGCCAATACCAGCTGCGCTGCATGGCCCAGCCGTCAATAATGTCGCCGACTAGATATAATTGCTCCGATTCGGTGTGCTTTAAGAAATCTAAGAGATAATCGGCTTGGCAGCCGGCGGTGCCCAAATGCAGGTCGGAAATCCAGATGCTACGAAAACGCAGTTCAGATGCCATGAGGTGCACTCCGCTGAGGGTTCGTGAATCATCATGCGGATCAAATATGACAATAGTGCGACGGAAAAATGAAGCTAATAAGACGTTTTATTTTCAAGCGAGCTATTTGTTTTTGAGTTTTTAATTAATTTTCAAGAAAGATACTGTAATGAATCAGGCAAAAGAGCGCCCCGATACGCCGTGTGTCGCGGTATGCTCAACGGGAATGGGCGATGATGTTTGCCAAGGTTGTCAGCGCACCATGCTGGAAGTGGCGCATTGGGTGATGCTGAGCGACGCTGAAAAAGAGCCGATCTGGCAGCGTTTAGAACAATATTGGGCCGATAAGGGGCAGGTGCCGCCTTGGCAGTTGCGCGGTAAGTGACGTTTTTTTACGACGTTGTGCCGTTGTCAGTCCGGTTTTACAGTCAGCGGTGTGGGTCTGTCTCTGAGTCGGGATACGATGCGCTCTTGGGTCGTCAACTTAAAATCAAAAAGGCGTTAGCGCCAAAAATAGCGTAAGGGATGCAGGATGCAAAACGGTAAGTTACGACAATGGAAAAAAGACTTTGGCTTTATTGAGATCGCCAGTGGCGAGCGATACTTTGTACATATCAGCACCCTAAAGCGCGGCGGCATTCATCAGCCGCGCTTTGGCGACACGATTTATTTTACTTTAGGTAAAGACAAGCAAGGCCGCGCTCGGGCGCAAATGGCGGCCAGCAGTGCTGAGCAATTATTAAAAATCCAAGCTCGACGTGAGGCTAAGGCGGTTGAGGCTAAGACGGCGCGCTTTGATTGGGTGGATTATTTGGCGATGGGCTTATTGCCGATCACCTTGCTCTTGGTGTTGTTGTCGCCGCTGCGGTGGGTGTTGTTGTCGCTATTTGTGGTGATGAGTGCAATTAGTTTTGCGCTGTATGCGTTAGATAAAGCTCAGGCGACACGGGGTGGGTGGCGAGTGCCTGAGGCGGTGCTGCATTTTGTGGCGACGTTAGGTGGTTGGCCTGGGGCATGGTTTGCACAGCAGTTTTGTCGACATAAAACCCAAAAAGGTTTTTTCCGGATCATATTTGTAGTGAGTATGCTGGTGAGTGTGCTGGGTTTGGGTGAGCTAATGATCTCGAGTGTGGCGCCATGGTTTGGTTAAAAAACCGTAGGTGAGCGATAAAAATTGCTTCTAAATCGCTTCTATATAAGGGCATGCCGTGGCTTGATAGGCAGAAGTTACGTGGGTTAGTCTTGTTTTGTATTAAGTTATGGTGAATATATTTTGTAAATAATAACAAAACATATTTACAAATTTATTGGGTATATCTGCCAATCCTTTTATTTTATTGGGGTTGATGGGTATACCCAATTTATTTTTATTTTAAATTATTGATTTTTGTTTAGATTTGTAAGGAATAGGGGAAGATCTGTAGTTTGTTATTTCTGACTACATCTTAGGATTGAGCCTTATTTTGCTGCGTTGGGATGTTGGATATGACTGGTAGTAGTTCTATGGCGACGGACCGAACGGTTAAACTTGTTCAATTGGCGCAGAGGCTCGATATCAGCCCTGATTTTGTATTGCAAACCGTCGGCTCGGCATGGTCTGTACGTCATGAAAATGAGTACCCTTTAGCGCCTCTCTCTAATCTTAATGTATTGCCTCGTGCGGTTTTTTCGGGATTCATTGGCAGTTTGCAAGTGCAAAGCCCATTGCGGCGGGCCATTACCGCGGCCTATCGACTTAGCGAAGCACAATGTTTGCCGCGTTTAATTGCTCAGGCCGTAGCGACACCGCAGCAAGCCCTTCAAATCCAAGCATTAGGACAAAAACTGGTTACGGCCTTGCGCGCTAAAGGCAGCGGCAATGGCGTTGAGAGCTTGATTCATGAGTTTTCATTGTCGAGTCAAGAAGGCGTGGCTTTAATGTGTTTGGCTGAAGCTTTGCTGCGGATTCCGGATACGGCAACGCGTGATGTTTTGATTCGCGACAAATTGAGTGGCGGTGATTGGCAGTCTCATTTAGGCCAGTCATCGTCACTTTTTGTGAATGCCGCCAGCTGGGGTTTGATGCTCACTGGTAAATTGGTCTCTCTGAAAAGTGAGGCCAGTTTGGCGCAAAGTTTAACGCGGTTGATTGCGCAAGGCAGTGAACCCTTGATTCGTAAAGCGATGGATAGCGCGATGCGAATGATGGGCGGGCAGTTTGTCTGTGGTGAAACCATTGCTGCAGCGTTGAAGATTAGCCGCACCGCACAGGCGCGTGGATTTCGTTACTCTTACGATATGCTGGGCGAGGCGGCGACCACCGCCGATGATGCTCAGCGTTATTATGCCGCGTATGAAGCCGCCATTCATGCCATTGGCAACGCGTCAGCAGGGCGCGGTGTTTATGACGGCCCTGGGATCTCGATTAAGCTTTCGGCATTGCATCCGCGTTATTCACGTGCGCAGTTAGATTGCGTTCGCGCTGAATTATTGCCACGATTAATTCAATTGGCCTGTTTGGCGTGTCAGTACGATATTGGCCTGAACATTGATGCCGAAGAGGCTGATCGTTTGGATATTTCGCTCGATTTGTTGGAGGCGCTGTGTTTTGAGCCGCGCCTTGCGGCTTGGAAAGGCATCGGTTTTGTGATTCAGGCTTACCAAAAGCGCGCGCCGTGGGTGATTGATTTTGTGATTGATCTGGCGCAGCGCAGCGGCCATCGTTTGATGGTTCGTCTAGTGAAAGGCGCGTATTGGGATAGTGAAATCAAGCGTGCACAAGTGGATGGTTTGGTCGATTACCCCGTCTATACGCGCAAAATCTATACTGATGTGGCGTATCTGGCTTGCGCCAAACAGCTGCTTGCCGCGCCTGAGGCGATTTATCCGCAATTTGCGACACATAACGCACAAACGTTGGCCAGTATTTATCACTTTGCGGGGGCTGATTATCAGCCCGATCAGTATGAGTTTCAGTGTTTGCACGGCATGGGCGAATCGCTTTATGACGAAGTGGTTGGTGCCCATCAATTGGCGCGGCCTTGTCGGATTTATGCGCCCGTTGGCAGTCATGAAACGCTATTGGCGTATTTGGTGCGACGGTTATTAGAAAATGGCGCTAATAGCTCATTTGTGAATCAAATCGCGGATGAAGGTATTTCAATTACTGATTTGCTGGCTGACCCCGTCTGCGCCGCCAAATCGATACACCCCTTGTATTCATCACATGATCGCATTGCCTTGCCGAGCAAAATGTTTGGCAAAGAACGCCAGAATTCGCGGGGTTTAGATTTGTCGAACGAATCTGAATTACATCAATTGGCATTGAGTTTATTGGCGAGCACTTTGAGTGAGTGGCATGCTGAGCCGATATTGGCAGAAACGGTGTTGAACGATATGACGATGCGATTGCCGGTTCTCAATCCCGCCGATCATCGTGATGTGGTGGGGTATGCGCTCGAGGCCACAGAAGAGCACGTTGAGCAGGCTTTTGGCTGGGCTTTGGCGCAGTCTAGGCAGTATGCGCACTTTAGTGTGGCTGAGCGTGTCGCTTGTTTGCAGCGCGCCGCCGATTTACTTGAAACCAGAATGCCAATTTTATTGGGATTGATTGTTCGCGAAGCGGGTAAATCATTGCCCAATGCGATTGCCGAAGTGCGTGAGGCGGTTGATTTTTTACGCTATTACGCGGCGCAAATTGATTGCAATTTTAGTGCGACGACGCACCGCGGTCTGGGTATCGTGGTGTGTATTAGCCCGTGGAATTTTCCATTGGCTATTTTTATGGGGCAAATCGCTGCCGCATTGGCTGCGGGTAATTTGGTGTTGGCTAAACCTGCCGAACAAACGCCATTGATCGCCGCTGAAGCGGTACGAATCTTGCATGAGGCCGGCATTCCCCGTGCGGCTTTGCAATTTTTACTCGGGTCTGGCGAAACGGTGGGCGCGGCATTGATTCGTGATCCACGTTGTAGTGCGGTGATGTTTACCGGATCGACGGCCGTGGCTCAGTTGATCGCCCAGAGTTTGGCTTTACGTCTGGACGTGAATGGCAAGAGCATCCCATTGATTGCCGAAACGGGCGGACAAAACTGCATGATTGTCGATTCATCCGCGCAATTGGAGCAGGTTGTGGCGGATGTGTTGCTATCGGCGTTTGATTCGGCAGGGCAGCGTTGTTCTGCTTTGCGTGTGGTGTGCGTGCAAGTTGATATTGCCGAGCGTTTTACGCAGATGCTTAAGGGGGCGATGCAAGAATTACGCGTGGGTCGTCCGGATACTTTGTCGGTTGATGTTGGGCCGGTGATTGATGCTGAGGCTCAGCGTAATATCGAACAGCATATTCATGCTTTTGTGGCGCTAGGAACCAAGGTCACCCAGCTTCCCTTGCCGAAAGGGTGTCAGCAGGGCTCGTTTGTTGCGCCCACTCTGATTGAAATCGAGCAGTTGTCCCAATTAAAGCATGAGGTGTTTGGGCCGGTGCTGCATCTGCTGACTTATCATCGTGATGATTTGCCGTCATTGCTTAGGCAAATTAATCACACCGGTTATGGTTTGACCTTTGGGGTGCATAGTCGAATAGACGAAACCATTGATCAGGTGGTATCGCAGGTTCAGGCCGGCAATGTGTATGTGAATCGCAATGTCGTGGGGGCCGTGGTTGGCGTGCAGCCGTTTGGTGGCGAGGGTTTGTCGGGTACTGGGCCTAAAGCCGGCGGTCCTTTGTATTTGCAGCGGTTGCTCAGTAAGTCGGTTGCGGTCACTTTGCTTGGTAATGTGGATGCCATCGCCGCATTGAATCAATACCGAGACAGCTTGCTGAAAAATCATCATGCCAGCGCAGCGTCGCGTTGCGGGCGTTATTTGCAGCCGTTTGTTGTTGCCTCGTATTTGGAGTTGCCCGGCCCAACGGGCGAGCTGAATCAATACTTGATGCACCCGCGCGGACTGGTTTGGTGTATTTGCGAAACGCTACTGGGCGCTCAGGCGCAATGGGCCGCGGTTTTACTCACCGGCAATCGGGCCGTATTGAGTGCGACCGATGCGGCTTACGCTTTGCGGGCTTCATTATCCGAAAGTATGCAGGAAAATATACTCATTCTTGATGCCGAGAGCATTGAGTCGCGATCATTTGCTGCGGTGTTGTTTGAGGGTGAGCACGAAGCTTTACGAGCATTGAATCAAGCGCTGGCACAAAGAAAGGGGCCGATTGTTCAGGCGCAAGGCTTGTCGAGTGCCGCTCTAGCTAGTGATAAAGATTATGATTTGTCTCGCTTATTGGCGGAGCGTTCGATCAGTGTTAACACGGCGGCAGCGGGTGGAAATGCTTGTTTGATGACTTCAATATAAGGCGATTTAAGTCTTGAGTTAACTTAGATTGGGTTCTCGTTTGGTTTTGATATCTGAGCGAGGGTTTGTTGTGTGCATTGCCTTTGGCAGGAAGGAGTTCGTTTTGATTATTGCAAATACACCAACCTTGGTGACGTTTACGGTTTATTTGATTGGTATGCTGGCGATTGGTTGGATGGGGTACCGTGCCACGAATAATTTATCCGATTACATTTTAGGTGGCCGTAGTTTAGGTAGCTTTGTGACGGCGTTGTCTGCTGGCGCGTCCGATATGAGTGGCTGGCTGTTAATGGGTTTGCCAGGCGCTATATTTTTGGTGGGTTTGTCTGAAGCTTGGATCGCTGTGGGTTTGTTGATTGGGGCGTATTTGAACTGGCGCTTTGTCGCTGCTAGGCTGCGAGCGTATACCGAGCAATGCGGTAATGCATTGACTTTGCCGGACTATCTGAGTAATCGCTTTGAAGATAAAAGCCATATGTTGCGAATTGTGACGGCTTTGGTCATTTTGGTGTTCTTTACTTTGTACTGTGCTTCGGGTGTGGTTGCTGGGGCGAGACTATTTGAGAATATGTTTGGTTTGTCGTATGAAACTGCCTTGTGGGTTGGTGCGGCGGCAACGATTTCGTATGTGTTGATCGGTGGCTTTTTGGCCGTGAGTTGGACCGATACGATTCAAGCTTCATTAATGATTACCGCGCTGATTTTAGTGCCGATGATGGTGGTTTATTCTGAAGGTGGCTTTTCAGTTGGGGTCGAGCATATTGCGATGATGAGTCCCAAGCATCTGGATATTTGGGGGTCTTTGGATGCGGTGGCGCTGATTTCCTTGTTGGCTTGGGGTTTGGGTTATTTTGGTCAGCCGCATATTTTGGTGCGATTTATGGCTGCTGAGTCGGTGGACGTGATTCCACAGGCGCGACGCATTAGCATGACGTGGATGTTTTTGTGTTTATTGGGTGCGGTTGGCGTGGGGTTTTTTGGTTTTGCTTATTTTGCACAAAACCCAGCCTTGGCTGCAGGCGTGAATGCGCAACCAGAAACGGTATTTATTGAGCTGGCGAAGCAATTATTTAACCCGTGGTTGGCGGGTTTATTTCTGGCGTCGATTTTGGCCGCCGTTATGAGTACTTTGTCATGTCAGTTGTTGGTTTGCTCGAGTGCGTTGACGGAAGATATTTATAAAAGCTTTTTGCGTAAACAGGCTTCACAAAAAGAATTGGTGTGGTTTGGACGTGCGATGGTATTGCTGATTGCTTTGGTGGCGATTGGTTTAGCATCCAATCCGAATAGCCAAGTATTAAAGATGGTGAGTTATGCTTGGGCTGGTTTCGGCGCCGCATTTGGGCCAGTGATTATCTTGTCTTTATTGTGGCAAGGTATGACGCGTAATGGGGCTTTGGCAGGGATTGTCGTTGGTGCGCTAACGGTGTTGGTTTGGAAGCAATATGCTTGGTTCGGTTTGTATGAAATTGTTCCGGGTTTTGTGTTTTCGGCTTTGGCGGTGGTCTTGGTGAGTAAACTAGGCCAGCCGGTTTCGGCAGAAATACGTGCGGGTTTTGCTGCGGTGAATGCCATTATGCGGCAAAGTCGTAATGGTGCTTGATATTAAAGTAAAAAATAAATTGCAGTAAGAAAGCGGCCCGTTGGCCGCTTTTTTGTTTGCTTGAGGCTTATGAGTAATTAATTGCTGGGGTTTGATATTCTGCTTTTTAAAAACAGCGGCACTTTGGCAGCGACTTGTTTATTGATTTGCACAAGGAGTTCAGTGTCGATGTGCTGGCAGTCATGTTGCTGGCGCAGTGTTTTTAATAGGTGCGTGATGAGTGCGACGGTGACTTCGGCGTCGGCTTCGGCCCTGTGTGCATTGCCGCTAAAGCGAATATTGAGCGCTTTGGCTAGTTCGCCCAGTTTGTGGCTGTGCATTTGCGGTAGCACTCGGCGCGACAGTAGGAGCGAGCAAACCAGCTGTGAATGGCGTGGTGTCAGGCCAAGGTGTTGGCTTTCGGCGAGTAGGAATTTTTGGTCAAAGCTGGCGTTGTGTGCCGCTAGCGCATCGTTGCCGATAAAGTCGATCAGCGCCGGTACGATCTCGCGGGCTTTGGGGGCGGTGTTGACCATGGCCTGCGTGATGCCGGTGATTTGGGTAATCTCGCGCGGAATGCGCACGCCGCAATTGACCAGCGACACTAATTTATCCACTACCTTGCCGTTGACGACGCGCAGCGCGGCCACTTCGGTAATGCGTGCGCCCATCGCAGGCGATAGGCCGGTGGTTTCAAAGTCTAAAACCACGAGAGGGGTATTGAGCATGAAGTCCTTGGTCGGTGCTGACTGAATTAATGTGGAATCAATGTGGGGTGAGTGGGTATATGCCTGCGATTATTGATTGTATTAATTTGCAGGCATATACCTATACCTGCTTATTGGAATAAGCCAAGGTGACGGCGAATGCCGGCAAGGTAGATGGCAGGATCGGGCTGCGTTTGATTGCGCTGCGCTTGCCAGATCATTTCAGCTAGACAGTCGAGCATGATGTGTAGTGCTTTATGCGCGTCGCCTTGTTGCTGATGCAATTGTTGGTACAGTTGGCGCACGCCAGCGGGTTGATCGATCGAGAGTTGCTCGGCAAGGGCCAGATGCAGGCTCAGATGTAAAAATGGGTTGGTGTCGCCATGCTCGGGCGGCCAGTCGTGATCAAGATAATCAATGCTTAAATAGCTGTGGTATTCCGGGTGCGCCATCAATACATCAACCAGTACCGCTTCTAAGTCGGCGAGCGTTTGGTTTTGTTGGTGTTTTTGCCAGGTTTGAATAAAAAAACGGCGCGCTTCATCGCGGCTGGGATTAAATAACATAGCGTCGATCTGGGTCTTTGGTTGGCCATCGCAAAGCAGGCGTGGCGACAAGGCTTAACCGGCGGTTTGTCGCTTGCGGCCAATCGGCTTGGATTAATTGCTTTGCAGAGTGGTTTGGGTTTTGCAGGCTGGTTTAGTCAAAAAGAGCAACGACCACGCTATTGTCAACGATTTGATTGCTTTTGGCGAGCGGTACAATCTGGCCATTGCCATAAAATCCAGCAAACGGTACGCCCGGTAAGGCGCTACGAATCACCGACCAATCGGGATCGTGTAAACCATTGCCGGCAATGACTCGGCGGTGTCCTGAGATGACTAATGCCCATTTGGGTTGCGGTTTTTCCGCTAAGTGCTGCATCAGTTGCAGTCCTAGATCATGACTGGCCGATTGACTGTCAAAGTGCCCCCAACACAATTGCATCGAGGGTGGTGCAGCTTGGGCGAGCATGACCGATTGCTTGCGCTCATCCACGCCAATCACTGGAATCCATGTGGTGGCGGTGCCGTCGTTAATTCCCGCCATCAGATGATGTAAAGGATGCTGATTGAGCCAAGGTTTGAGTGTGAGATAGGCGGGTTGCTGCTCAAGGCTGTCGAGCATCAGCCCGTTGCTGGCGGTGATGGTGTAAAACGGGC
Organism: uncultured Deefgea sp.; assembly: GCF_947072475.1. Taxonomy (GTDB): domain Bacteria; phylum Pseudomonadota; class Gammaproteobacteria; order Burkholderiales; family Chitinibacteraceae; genus Deefgea. The sequence goes on along the minus strand of NZ_CAMTIA010000009.1, from coordinate 68,776 downwards.
TGAGTGCTTGAAAGCCTTGTGAGACGATGATGTCTCGAGGGGATAGTGGCGTTTGGATCAATCCGGTGTGCGGCCGACCTTGTTGCCAGATGGCGTAAGCGCCTTGTCCGGTGGCGTCCCCGGCAATGCCGCCAAAGCGCCGACCACCTTGATTGAGCCACTGCGAATTGATGGCGTTGGGGGCGGCCAGTGAAAAATAATCGCTACTGCTCGGGCGATGCATTTGCGCGGGCAACACCAAGGCGGCGGCGGCGGGGGCGTCGAGCGACCAGTCTTGATCGCTAAATACACCTGCGGCACTGGTGCCAAAAATATCAAAGCTGCCAGTGACTTGTGTGACCGCCCGTAAGCAATTGCGAATATCGTGTTGAAAGTGCATCGATAAAAACAAATAAATTGAGCCCGCTTGGCTGAGTCCACCGCGCGCCATCGCGGCGCTAACAGCAGCAATCGCCACTTGCGGCGTGGGCCGTGGGCCATGGGCGTAGCCACTGGCGATGTGCATAGGTGGTCCTTGGTGGCGATATGGGTAGAGGCGGAGTTTAAATCCGGCGACAATACACGCAATCAGAATAAACGAGTAAGCCATGCAAAGTATTTATGATTTTTCTGTCACAACGTTGTCAGGGCAAGTGCTGCCGATGGCGGATTTTCGTGGGCAGGTGTTGCTGATTGTGAATGTGGCTAGTGCCTGTGGGTTGACGCCGCAATATGCCGATTTGCAGCAGCTTTATCAGCAGTACCGTGAGCGCGGTTTGCAGGTGTTGGGCTTTCCGTGTAATCAGTTTGGCGGGCAAGAGCCCGGTGGCGCGACCGAGATTGCTCAGTTTTGCCAATTGCGCTTTGCGGTTGATTTTCCGATGTTTGCCAAGGTTGCAGTGAATGGTGCTCGGGCGGAACCCTTGTTTGCTTACTTAAAACAACAACAAGCCGGATTTTTGCATTTAGGCCGGATTCATTGGAATTTCACCAAGTTTTTAGTCGATCGCGAAGGGCGCGTGGTAGGTAGATTTGCGCCGTATCAAAAAGTCGGCGCTTTGGTGGCGCAAGTTGAAAGTTTACTTTGAATTAAGTGGCTAGCGCACGGATTGGCATTGATGGGAAAGGGCTTTTAGGGTAGAATTCGGCCAATTTTGTATGTGTGAAACGGGGTGGGGCAACCTTATCCCGTTTTTCTACGCCTACGCCACCGATTTTGACTTATTGGGCGCAATGCCCTGGAGCCGCCCCGTGTCTACGACAGTTCCCACGCCCGCCGCTAGCCCTGCCATTTTGGCCCTTGCCGATGGCACTATTTTTCATGGTATTTCTATTGGTTCTGAGGGTGAAACCCTTGGTGAGGTGGTGTTTAACACCTCAATGACGGGTTATCAAGAGATCTTAACCGATCCTTCCTATACCAAGCAGATTGTGACGCTGACTTATCCGCACGTCGGTAATTATGGGGTCAATACAGAGGATGCTGAAAGCAGCGCTGTTTTTGCTGAAGGCTTGATTATTCGTGATTTGCCCCTGCTGCATTCTAACTTTCGCGCAACAATGAGCTTGGGGGAGTATCTCAAGCAAAACAACGTTGTGGCTATTGCCGATATCGATACCCGCAAGTTAACGCGCATTTTGCGTGAGAAAGGCGCACAGCCTGGCTGCATTATGACTGGCGAAAACATTGACGAAGCCGCCGCCATCGCCAAAGCCAAATCGTTTGGCTCGATGGCCGGGCAAGACTTAGCCAAAGTGGTGTCGTGCGAGAAAGCCTTTGAGTGGACGGCTGCCGAGTGGAAGCTGGGTGTGGGATATACCGTGCAATCGAATCCACGGTTTCATGTGGTCGCTTACGACTACGGTGTGAAATACAATATTTTACGCATGTTGGCAGAGCGCGGTTGCAAGCTGACAGTCGTTCCGGCACAAACGTCGGCAGCTGATGTGTTGGCGCTTAATCCCGACGGCGTATTCTTGTCGAACGGTCCTGGCGACCCTGAGCCATGCGATTACGCCATCAGCGCGATTCAAACTTTATTGGCGAAAAAACTGCCGATCTTTGGTATTTGCTTGGGTCATCAATTGCTGGGTCTGGCTGCTGGCGGTAAAACCAGCAAAATGAAATTCGGCCATCACGGTGCCAACCATCCGGTGCAAGATTTGGATAGCAAGCATGTGATGATTACCAGTCAAAACCATGGCTTTCAAGTGGATGAAACCAGTTTGCCAGCCAATGTGCGTGTGACACATCGCTCGTTGTTTGACGGTACGGTGCAAGGGATTGAGTTGACCGATACGCCGGCATTCTCGTTCCAAGGTCACCCTGAGGCGAGCCCAGGCCCGCACGATGTGGCGTACTTGTTTGATAAGTTCATTGCGCAAATGGCAGAGCGTCAGGCTTAAGTTGGCCGTGCTGAATAAGCCTGCTCAATCGAACTGATTAATCCACGTAGTTAATAAAGGAGCGAGGTTTGCGTGAATCAATGTTGAGGTGAAAACCACCGTTGAGATCCGCAAGCCCGAACAGAATAATGCCAAAACGTACCGACCTAAAAAGCATATTGATTATTGGCGCTGGCCCGATTGTAATCGGCCAAGCGTGTGAATTTGACTACTCTGGCGCGCAAGCTTGTAAAGCGCTGCGCGAAGAGGGTTACAAAGTCATTTTGGTGAACAGCAACCCTGCCACCATCATGACCGACCCGAATATGGCCGATGTGACTTACATCGAGCCGATTACATGGCAAGTGGTAGAAAAAATCATCGACAAAGAGCGCCCAGATGCGATCTTGCCGACGATGGGCGGCCAAACGGCGCTCAATTGTGCCCTCGATTTGTGGCACCACGGCGTATTGGATAAATACAACGTTGAATTGATTGGTGCAACGCCAGAAGCGATTGATAAAGCGGAAGATCGTCAAAAGTTTAAAGTGGCGATGGATAAAATCGGCTTGGGTTCGGCCAATTCAGGCGTTGCACACAGCATCGAAGAAGCTTTGGCGGTGCAGTTGCAAGTCGGCTTCCCGACGATTATTCGTCCGTCGTTCACGATGGGTGGCTCGGGCGGTGGTATTGCCTACAATATGCAAGAATTTATCGAGATCTGTACTCGCGGTCTTGATCTCTCGCCAACCAAAGAATTGCTGATTGAAGAATCGCTCTTGGGTTGGAAAGAATATGAGATGGAAGTGGTTCGTGATAAGAACGACAACTGCATCATCATCTGCTCGATTGAAAACTTAGACCCAATGGGTGTACATACCGGTGACTCGATCACGGTTGCGCCAGCACAAACGCTGACCGACAAAGAATACCAAATCATGCGTAATGCATCGATTGCGGTATTGCGTGAAATCGGCGTGGATACGGGCGGCTCGAACGTGCAATTCTCGGTTAATCCTGCCGATGGCCGTTTGATCGTGATCGAAATGAACCCACGTGTTTCGCGCTCAAGCGCGTTGGCGTCAAAAGCAACGGGTTTCCCGATTGCTAAAGTCGCCGCTAAATTGGCCGTGGGTTATACCCTCGATGAGCTTAAAAACGAAATTACTGGCGGCAAAACGCCAGCGTCGTTTGAGCCTTCGATCGATTACGTTGTGACTAAAATCCCACGTTTTGCGTTCGAGAAATTCCCGCAAGCCAATGATCGCCTAACGACACAAATGAAGTCGGTGGGTGAAGTGATGGCCATTGGCCGCACCCAACAAGAATCATTGCAAAAAGCCTTGCGCGGTCTTGAAACCGGCATGTCGGGCTTTGACGAAATTTGTACTGATCGCGCGAAGATTGAGTCAGAAATCGCCACGCCAGGTCCAGAGCGCCTGTGGTATGTGGCGGACGCTTTCCGCGTTGGCTTGAGCTTGGACGAAGTTCACAATATTTCGAAGATCGATCCGTGGTTCTTGGTGCAAATTGAAGATTTGCTCAATGATGAAGCCGCCTTGCGTGGTCGTTCAGTGGATAGCCTGACTAAAGCTGAATTCCGTAAATTGAAACGCAAAGGTTTCTCGGATCGTCGTTTGGGTACTTTGCTCGGTTGCGATCAAAATGCGGTGCGTAAAGCACGCCATGCATTTGGTGTTCGCCCAGTGTATAAGCGTGTAGATACTTGTGCCGCTGAGTTTGCGAGCGATACGGCGTATATGTATTCGACTTACGAAGAAGAGTGCGAAGCAGCGCCGACGGATAAAAAGAAAATCATGATTCTGGGTGGTGGCCCAAATCGGATTGGTCAAGGGATCGAGTTTGATTATTGCTGCGTGCATGCCGCACTCGCTTTGAGCGAAGATGGTTATGAAACCATCATGGTTAATTGCAATCCTGAAACGGTTTCTACCGATTACGATACCTCTGATCGTTTATATTTCGAGCCGCTCACGCTGGAAGACGTGTTGGAAATCGTTGCGGTTGAAAAACCAGTCGGCGTGATCGTGCAGTATGGTGGCCAAACGCCATTGAAATTGGCGCGCGCATTGGAAGCGAATGGCGTGCCGATTATCGGTACTAGCCCAGATATGATCGACGCCGCCGAAGATCGCGAGCGTTTCCAAAAGCTTCTACAAGACTTGCAGCTGCGTCAACCGCCAAACGCCACAGCGCGTAATGAGCAAGATGCGCTGCATTTGGCGCGTGAACTCGGATACCCGCTGGTGGTTCGCCCATCGTATGTATTGGGTGGTCGTGCGATGGAAGTGGTTCATTCGGATAAAGATCTTGAGCGCTATATGCGTGAAGCGGTAAAAGTATCGAATGATTCTCCGGTGCTACTGGATCGTTTCTTGAACGACGCGATTGAAGTGGATGTGGATGCGATTTCGGATGGTACTGATGTCATCATCGGCGGCATCATGGAACATATTGAGCAAGCGGGTGTTCATTCCGGCGACTCAGCATGCTCATTGCCACCGTATTCACTCTCTAAAGAGTTGCAAGACGAGTTGCGTCGCCAAACGGTATTGATGGCCAAAGGCTTGAACGTGATTGGCTTGATGAATGTGCAGTTTGCAATTCAAGGCAAGGGCGATGAGGCCAAGGTCTTTGTGCTGGAAGTGAATCCACGTGCTTCACGTACCGTGCCTTACGTATCAAAAGCCACCAGCGTAGCCTTGGCGAAAGTCGCTGCGCGCTGTATGGTGGGCCAATCTTTGGTGTCGCAAGGCGTGACGGTCGAGGTGATTCCACCGTACTACTCGGTGAAAGAAGCGGTATTCCCATTCGCAAAATTCCCGGGTGTGGATTCAATCCTCGGGCCAGAAATGAAATCAACCGGCGAAGTAATGGGCGTAGGTACGACTTTTGCTGAAGCATTTGTGAAGTCGCAATTGGCGGCCGGTGTGGTATTGCCGACACAAGGTAGCGTGTTTATTTCGGTGCGCGAAGGGGATAAACCTGCAGCGATTGAATGCGCAACAATTTTGGCCAAACTTGGCTTTAAAGTGCTGGCAACAAAGGGTACTGCTGCTGCGATTGCTGCCGCTGGTGTGGCGGTGACTGCTGTCAACAAGGTGACTGAAGGTCGTCCGCATGTGGTGGATATGATTGTCAATGGCCAAGTTGGCATGATTTTTAATACTGTTGATGAGCGTCGTCAGGCGATTCAAGATAGCTATTCGATTCGTCATGAAGCACTGAAAGCCAAGTTGCCGGTATTCACGACCATTGCGGGTGCAAAAGCTGCCTGCGTGGGGATTCGTGATATGAAGGAATTGAACGTATATAGTTTGCAAGACTTGCATCTGCAGTTAAATAACTGATAACGTATTGCACTTCAAGTGAAGCCGCCGTTCCAGATTGGGATGGCGGCTCTTGTTTTTATTGGTGGTGGCGATGTCATTACTAAGTGGAGAAAAAGTATGGTTAAGGTCCCACTCACAGTGGTTGGTGCTGAAAGACTTAAAGTTGAGTTGGCGCATTTAAAAAGTGTAGAACGTCCTTCCGTGATTGCTGCGATTGCTGAGGCACGCTCGCATGGCGATTTGTCAGAAAATGCTGAATACGATGCGGCAAAAGAAAAGCAAGGCTTTGTCGAAGGGCGTATTGCTGAATTGGAAGCTAAGTTGTCCAATGGACAAATTATCAATCCAAAAGATTTGGAAGAAACCGCCGAAGGTCGCATTGTATTTGGCGCGACGATTTTGTTGCAAGATCTGGATACCGAAGCCGAAGTGACTTACCAGATCGTTGGTGAAGATGAGGCGGATATTAAAGCGGGTAAGATCTCGGTATCTAGCCCGATTGCACGTGCTTTGATCGGTAAATATGCCGAAGATGTTGCCGAGGTGATGGCGCCGGGTGGTATTCGTGAGTATGAAATTTTAGCGGTACAATACCTCTAAACTACGCGGAGATAGGGTGGGTATATGTGTGAGGCTTATTGCACACCGATGCGCCATTCATATACGTTATGGCTAATGGACTAAAGAATGTACTGACCACCCTTTGGATTGGTGGGATGTGGATTATCGGCATGGTCGTTGCGCCCGCCTTATTCACGAGTTTAGATAAAGCCGTTGCCGGCATGGTGGCAGGGAAGTTGTTTTATGTCATTGGCTGGATCGGGATTGTCGCGGGGGTGTTTTTGGCCGTCTGGCAGATTTGGTTTAATGGCTTAAGTGCGTTTAAAAGTCTGCGTTTGTGGCTGATCTTGAGTATGCTGCTGTGTACGCTGATTAATCAGTTTGCAATTTTTCCGCTGATCGCCGAATTAAAGCCCGTGGTCAGTAATGCGGCAGAGGGTATGTTTGGCGGCGGCTTGGCGCAGTGGCATACGATTTCAAGTTTGATTTATTTAATGCAGAGCATTTTTGGCCTAGTGTATATATGGTCTAGCGAGCATTAAAAAAAAGGGCGGCTAAGCCGCCCCTGTTTTATTTTGCTACCTTTTTTGGCTTAGGCAGTAAGATTTTTGGCTTGTCAGTATTGCTTGGGCGGAAAATAAGCAGCAGTTTACCTAAGTGTTGCACTGGGCAAGCACCAAGATCGGCACAGATTTTTTCCATAAATTGAACCCGCGCTTCACGATCGTCGCCCAGTACGCGAACCTTGATTAGTTCGTGCGCATCTAAATTGATCGCAATTTCGCGCATCACAGCTTCGGTCAAGCCAGAGCTACCAATCATCACGACCGGATTGAGATGGTGCGCTAAGCTGCGCAAATGTCGGCATTGATCTGCAGTGAGTTGTAGCATGAGATTAACCTTAAAAACCTTGAAATAACCGGATAGTTTACCTGATGGCTCGTTCTAATTCCAGTAATGTATGGCTGCAAGAGCATGTTAATGACCACTATGTACAGATGGCCAAAAAAGATGGCTATCGTGCGCGTGCTGCTTATAAGCTCATCGAAATTGATGAGAAAGATAAATTACTTAAGCCCGGGATTTGGGTGGCCGACTTGGGTGCGGCACCAGGCAGTTGGTGTCAAGTGGCAGCAAAGAAAGTCGGGCCGCATGGGCGTGTGTTTGCGCTGGATATTTTAGAAATGGACCCAATTCGTGGGGTTGAATTTGTACAAGGCGATTTTCGTGAAGAAGAAGTTTTGGCGGAATTTAGCGCTTTGCTAAATGGTCGCCAGTTAGACCTTGTCATTTGTGATATTGCCCCCAATATAACGGGTAATGCCGATACGGATCAGGCTCGTAGTATGTATTTATGCGAGCTGGCTTTGGAATTTGCACGTGAACAATTGAAGCCCGGTGGTCATTTTGTCGTAAAAGTGTTTCAAGGTTATGGATTTACCGAGTATATGAGTGCGATGCGTGAAACTTTTGCATCGGTTGTGACTCGAAAACCAAAGGCTTCACGTGATCGTAGTCCCGAAGTCTATTTATTGGGTAAACAAAAAAAGTCCTAAACAGGTAAAATGTTTTCATCATCCCTCGTTTTGGGAAACTCAGGAGCAAAGCCTTGAATAATCTCGGCAAGAATATCGCCATTTGGCTCGTCGTTGGCTTAGTGCTGATGACGGTATTTAATCAATTTTCTAAGCATCAAGATGGCTCGACTCAAATACCGTATTCGCAGTTTATGACGGATGTTGAGCAAGGCCGTATTGCGAATGCTGAAATCGAAGGTAATCCTTTACGTGGCCAATTGATTCGCGGTAAAAAATCCGACGGGGCGGGTTATTCCACACTGGCGCCATTTGACTACCGTTTAGTTGATACGCTCATTAAATATAATGTGAAGTTTTCTGCCAAGGCTGAAGAAGAGCAAGGTCTGTTGATGAGTTTGCTTGTCAATTGGGCGCCGATGTTGTTGCTGATTGGCGTTTGGATCTTCTTTATGAATAAGATGCAAGGCGGCGGTAAAGGCGGTGCATTTAGTTTTGGTAAATCAAAAGCCAAAATGCTGGATGAAAACAATAATTCAGTCACCTTTGCTGATGTTGCTGGTTGTGACGAGGCCAAAGAAGAAGTCTCAGAAATTGTCGATTATTTGCGTGACCCAAGTAAATATCAAAGTTTAGGTGGTCGTATGCCTTGCGGGATCTTGCTTGTGGGTTCACCTGGTACGGGTAAAACCTTGCTGGCAAAAGCGATCGCTGGCGAAGCAAAAGTGCCATTTTTCTCGATTTCAGGTTCTGATTTTGTTGAAATGTTTGTTGGTGTCGGTGCCGCACGCGTTCGCGATATGTTTGAAAACGCCAAGAAAAATGCGCCGTGTATCATCTTTATCGATGAAATTGATGCGGTAGGTCGTCAACGCGGTGCTGGTATGGGCGGCGGTAATGATGAGCGCGAGCAAACATTGAACCAAATGCTGGTTGAAATGGATGGCTTTGAAGGCAATTCAGGCATTATTGTGATTGCAGCAACCAATCGTCCTGATGTGCTTGATCCGGCTTTGTTGCGTCCAGGTCGTTTTGACCGTCAAGTTACCGTGTCATTGCCGGATATTCGCGGCCGTGAACAGATTCTTGCGGTTCATATGCGTAAAGTGCCGATCGCTAATGACGTTGATGCTTCGATTATTGCTCGCGGCACGCCTGGTATGTCGGGCGCGGACTTGGCTAACTTAGTCAATGAAGCCGCACTGTTTGCTGCACGACGCGCAAAACGTTTAGTCGATATGGCCGACTTTGAGTCAGCAAAAGACAAAATTTACATGGGTCCAGAGCGTCGTAGCATGGTTATGACTGAAGAAGATCGTCGTGCAACGGCGTATCACGAATCAGGTCATGCGGTTGTTGCTGAAATGCTGCCGGGTACTGATCCAGTGCATAAAGTGACCATCATGCCGCGCGGTCGAGCCCTAGGTTTGACTTGGCAATTGCCTGAGCGCGATAGTTTTTCGCTATATAAAGATCAAATGCTGAATCGTTTAGCGATTTTGTTTGGTGGTCGTGTCGCGGAAGACTTATTTATTCATCGTATTTCGACGGGTGCGTCTAATGACTTTGAGCGTGCCACCGGTATGGCGCGTGATATGGTGACTCGCTATGGGATGACAGAAAAGTTAGGCCCAATGGTTTATGGCGACAATGAAGGCGAAGTATTTTTAGGTCGCTCAGTGACGACGCATAAAAATATGTCGGAAGCCACCATGCAGCAAGTCGATGCTGAAATTCGCCGTATTATTGATGAGCAATACGCGGTAGCAGAAAAAATTCTTGAAGAAAATCGCGATAAAGTTGAAGCAATGACCAATGCTTTGATGGAGTGGGAAACCATTGATCGCGAACAGGTGTTGGATATTATGGCTGGTCGTGAACCACGGCCACCTAAAGTTTTACCGCCACCCCGCGTGACGGTGGCTGTAGCAGGTGGTGATGCAACGCCGGGTGATCAAGACGTATCTACAGCGCCAGTCACGGAAGCTTAATGCTGAATCTGATTTGATGTGTGATTTTAAAAGGCGGCCTTGGTCGCCTTTTTTTGTTGATTAGGAATGGTAATGAAATATTTTTCCTGTGGCCGCTTTCGGTTGGCCTTAGATCGCCCTTGGGTGATGGGTATTGTGAATGTGACCCCCGATTCATTTGCCGATGGTGGTCAGTATGATACTTTGGTCCATGCGGTGGCGCATGCTGAGCGTTTATTGAAAGACGGTGCCGATATTTTAGATATTGGGGGAGAATCAACGCGGCCAGGCGCCGCGCTGGTTTCTGTTGAAGACGAGATTCGCCGAGTTATTCCGGTCTTGCAAGCACTGAGCAGTTTGAATGTGCCGCTGTCCATTGATACTCGTAAGCCCGAAGTGATGCGAGCAGCAATTGATGCTGGTGTGGATTTGGTTAACGATATTAGCGCCCTAGAAGGGGATGGTGCGATGGACGTCTTGGCGGCAAGTCAGGTTGGTGTGTGTTTGATGCACAAGCAAGGTGAGCCACAGACCATGCAAAATGCGCCGGCTTATGAGGATGTCGTTGCTGAAGTTGGGCTTTATTTACAGCAGCGAATTGCTTTGGCGGTACAAGCGGGTATTGCTGCTGAGCGCATCGTTTTTGATCCCGGTTTTGGTTTTGGTAAGACCTTGGCGCATAATGTGGCACTTTTCCAGTCGCTAGATGTATTGTGTGAGCAGTTATCTCTGCCTTTGCTGGTTGGCGTTTCGCGGAAAAAAATGTTGGGCGAAATTACCGGCTATGCTGTTTCTGGTCGTGTACAAGCAAGCGTGGTTGCGGCCTTGCTTGCCGTGCAAAAAGGCGCTGGCATTGTGCGTGTGCATGATGTAAGGGAAACGGTGGATGCATTAAAATTGTGGAAAGCTTTAAAATAATCTTATTACAAAATAGGTAGGTCATTATGGCGCGTAAATTTTTTGGTACTGATGGAGTGCGAGGCTTAGTCGGTGAGTATCCGATTACGCCTGATTTTGCGATGAAACTTGGGTTTGCGGCTGGTAAGGTGTTTGCTGCAAATAGTGCGCGTAAAAACAGTGAGCATGCCGCCGTCTTGATCGGAAAAGATACGCGCGTTTCTGGTTATATGCTTGAGGCCGCTTTGCAGGCGGGTTTTAATGCGGCAGGCGTTGATGTGTACTTAACAGGGCCCTTACCAACGCCGGGTATTGCTTATTTAACCCGCGCATTACGCTTGTCGGCAGGGGTGGTTATTTCGGCATCACATAATCCCTATCACGATAATGGGATTAAGTTTTTTGGTGCGAATGGTCAAAAGTTGTCCGATGAAATTGAAATCGCGATTGAGGCGGCAATTGAAGAGATCCAGCATTGTGTGCAGTCAAAGCAGATTGGCAAGTCAAAACGAATTGATGATGCCGCAGGCCGTTATATTGAGTTTTGTAAATCAACCTTCCCAAATGAGCTCGATTTGCATGGACTAAGGTTGGTGGTCGATTGCGCGCATGGTGCGACTTATCATATCGCGCCGCATGTGTTTCATGAATTGGGTGCTGAAGTGATCAGTATTGGCGTGAAGCCGGATGGTTTTAATATTAACGCCGAAGTTGGAGCCACTCACCCTGAGGCCTTGCGTTTGAAGGTGCTTGCTGAGGGCGCTGATTTTGGTATTGCACTCGATGGTGATGGCGATCGACTGATTATGGTTGATCGAGATGGTACGATCGTCGATGGTGATCAATTGCTGTATGTTTTGGCGTGTCATCGTCAGCAAAAAGGCACTCTGGGTGCCGGTGTTGTCGGCACCTTGATGACAAATTTAGGCGTTGAAAATGCACTAAAAGCCAAGGGGATCGGATTTGTGCGGGCGAAAGTGGGTGATCGCTACGTGATGGAGCAATTAAAGCGCAATAACTGGCTGGTCGGTGGTGAAGGCTCTGGGCATTTATTGTGTTTGGATAAACACTCAACAGGTGATGGCATTGTTTCTGCATTGCAAGTTTTGCAGGCGCTGCAAGAAAGCAATCAAACCTTGGCAGGATTCTGTAAAGATTTGTCACTGTCCAAACAAGTGTTGAAAAACGTTCGGATTGCGAAAGGTTTTGATTGCCACGCATCACAAAGTATTGCCGAAGCCGTTGCTGTTGCTGAAGCTGAGATGGGTAGTGATGGACGCGTATTGCTGCGCCCATCGGGTACCGAGCCGGTGGTGCGCGTCATGGTTGAGCATACCGACCCCGCCGTGGCGCATGAGTGGGCCGATAAAATCGCCGCAGTCGTTCAGGCTGAAGCGCAAGAGTAATTATTCTCTGTCCGAAATGTGGCCATTGATCGCTCAAGATCGTTGGCCACATCCGCCAGTTCTGCCATTTCCTGTTTGATTGCTTGATTATCATTGTGCGTGTGATTGAGTCCGGTGCTGATCGTACTGACTTGATCGGCAATCGCCTGCGCCGCAGCCGTTTGTTGATCAACTGCGGCTGCAATGGACGCCATCATGTCCGCGACGCCTTCGCTTTCACTGCGAATCTGCGATAAGGAGCGTGACACCGTCTGGCCGTGTTCACTAAATTGCCCTAAGCATAAACTCGCCGCACTGATTGCATGACTCGTTACGCTGGTATTGGTTTGCGTTTTGATTAGAATATCTTGGATATTGCGAGTCGATGCCGTGGTGTGTAGCGCTAATTTACGAACTTCATCGGCAACGACGGCAAATCCTCGACCCGATTCACCGGCACGTGCCGCTTCAATGGCGGCATTGAGTGCCAATAAATTGGTTTGATCGGCAATATCTTTGATCGTGGCACTGACATTCACTATGTCACCAAATGAATGTGTCAGCGTTTGCATTTCAGACTCGACTTGCGCGAAGTGTGAAGATAAAGCCGAGAGGTTGTTCAGCGTGATTTGCCCCGCTTGATCTGCATTGCTCGTTGCGGCGGATGAAGATTGTGCCGTATTTGCTGCTTGTGCGGCCAAAGTGCCAACATGAGCAATTGCATTGCTTAGCGTTGCACTGGCGTGACGGATATCATCTAATTGCAGCGATTGATTATGCGTATTTTGGCTAACTGCATTCGATAGATCGCTAATTCGCTGTGTATCAGCCCGAGTTGCCGTGGCTGCCATGCTCGCTTGCGTGAGTACTTGCTGAAGTTGCTGTAAAAATCGGTTGATGGCGACGCTTAACTCACCGAGTTCATCTTGACTTTCAGGCATTCGCAGCGTGATCTCACCTTCGTGCAATCGTTTGGCAATTAATCCCATTCTCTGTAAAGTGCCCTGCAAACGTTTGGCAAAACCGAGTTGAGAAATGATGATTATCAAGCCTGCGCAGCCAATTGGAATCAGTACGCCCCAGATGAGTTGCTGAATATCTTGCTGGATGGTGCTTTCGCTGTGCTGTGCATCACTCACAATTTGGCGCATTAATTGGCTGATTTGTTCAAGTAGTGGGGACAAATCATTCCGGTAAAGTTGCTCTGGAATGGTGATGGCATCTTCGGGGCTGGTTTCGGCGATTTTAATCGCGCTGCGAAATTGAGTTAAATAGCGCTGCCAATTTTGGCTGAGTACTTGCTGCAAAGATTGCTGTTGAATCGGTGTGAGGGTAGGCGTTAATGCTTGTTGTAGGCTGTGGATTTGCTGCTCGGCTTGCTGTAATTGTGGCGTAGCATCGGGCTCCATAACTTCGAGCCGTGATAGCGTGAGCATGCTTGATTTCATTTGTGCAAGCTGAGCAATGCTGGTTTGTTTTTGTTGGTTTTCTAAAAAATGCAATCTAAGAGTATGGAGTTTCCAGCTGCAAAATAGCGCCGCAGTGAGTAGTGCGGCCAAGGTGATGGCGCTAACATATTTAAGTTGTGTGGCAATCTTCATGTAACGGGCTTCGGCGTTCTGGCGTGAGGGTCCGTAGCATAAGTCGCTGGTGTTACACCAAAATGACAAATAGGTAGTTAATGCATGGGTATTTACATGTAGCCCTTGTTTATAAAGCGTTGCAGTCATATACCCTATAAAAAAGGCCGCATAAGCGGCCTTTTTCTACGTCATGATTGCTTAACCGAACTTACCTGTAATGTAGTCTTCGGTCGCTTTTACTTTGGGTGCGGTAAAGATCGTATCGGTTTCACCCATTTCAATCATTTCACCCAAATACATATACGCGGTGTAGTCAGAAATCCGTGCCGCTTGTTGCATATTGTGCGTCACAATGGCGATGGTGTAGTCTTTTTTGAGCTCATGAATGAGCTCTTCAACGTGCGCTGTTGAGATTGGGTCGAGTGCCGAGGTCGGTTCGTCGAGCAAGAGGATCTCAGGTTTTACGGCAACGGCGCGGGCGATGCACAGACGTTGTTGTTGACCGCCAGAAAGACCTAAACCAGATTGCTTGAGCTTGTCTTTAACTTCATTCCACAGCGCGGCTTTAGTGAGCGCCCACTCAATGCGATCATCCATTTCTGATTTGCTCAGTGTTTCATAGAGCTTTACGCCGAATGCCACATTGTCATAGATCGACATTGGAAATGGGGTTGGTTTTTGAAAAACCATGCCGACTTTAGCGCGTAGCATATTCAAGTCGACGCTAGACTCTAAAATATTTTGTCCATTGAGAATGATTTCGCCTTCGGCGCGCAATTTGGGGTAAAGGTCATACATCCGGTTGAAAGTACGAAGCAAGGTTGACTTGCCGCAGCCAGAAGGGCCGATAAAGGCAGTCACTTTGCCGGCTAAAATCTCTAAGTTGATGTTTTTAAGTGCGTGAAAGTTGCCGTAGTAAAAATTCAAATTTTTGACTGTCAAGCCAGCTTTATGTTGAGTGCTCATGAATGATTGTCCGTTCAAAGTCTAAATTAGTGTTGTTTGGGTTGGCGAAGCATGACGCGGGCAATAATATTCATGCCGAGAACAAACAAGCCAATTAAGAGTGCGCCTGCCCAAGCTAATTGATGCCATTCTGCGTAAGGGCTCATCGCAAATTGGAAAATCACCACGGGTAAGTTCGCCATAGGTTGATTCATATTTGAGTAGAACTGGTTATTCAGTGCGGTAAATAACAGCGGGGCGGTTTCACCCAAGATGCGAGCAACTGCTAGCAAGATGCCAGTGGCTACGCCTGATTTTGCTGCTTTGAGCGTGACAAATAACACCATTTTCCATTGTGGTGCACCAAGGGCATAGGCCGCCTCGCGCATGGCCGTCGGCACTAAAAGCAGCATGTTTTCTGTGGTTCTTAGTACCACAGGAATCACCAAAATAGCCAAAGCAAACGAACCGGCCCAGCCTGAAAAATGCCCAACTTGTGTGACGTAAATTTCAAATACAAACAGGCCAATCACAATCGATGGTGCAGACAGTAAGATGTCGTTGATAAAGCGAGTCGTCGGCGCTAACCAGCCTTTTTTACCAAATTCAGCAAGGTAAGTTCCGGCTAAGATGCCGATTGGCGTGCCAATCAAAACACCGACGGCGGACATCTGCAAACTGCCCAAAATCGCATTGGCTAAGCCACCTTGGCTGCCCGGAGCCGGGGTCGTTTGGGTGAATGTTTGTAATGTTAAGCCGGCAATCCCGTTGGAAAACAGCGTGTACATAATCCAAAACAGCCAAAACAAACCAAATGCCATGGCGATCATTGAGAGGATCAGGCTGACGTGGTTGATGAGGCGGCGGCGTAGATAAAGGCTAGGGTTTAAATTATTCATGACCGATCCTTAAGAATGTGAGCCTTCATTGCGGTTGAGGCGCAAGAGGAGCAGTTTAGAAAGGACCAAAACAACAAAGGTAATAAAGAACAGTAAGAGTCCCAGTTCAATCAGTGACGAGGTGTAAAGCTCGCCATGTGCTTCGGTGAATTCATTGGCCAGTGTGGCTGAAATGGTCGTGGCGGGGTCAAACAATGAATTCATGTCATTCATTGAGTTACCAATCACAAAAGTGATCGCCATGGTTTCGCCCAATGCACGGCCTAGACCGAGCATAATGCCGCCGATAATCCCGGTTTTGGTATAGGGAACGACGATATTCCAAACGACCTCCCAAGTCGTGCCGCCAAGGCCGTATGCGGATTCTTTGAGTAGCGGTGGTACCACTTCAAAGACGTCACGCATGACCGAGGTCACAAAGGGGATGACCATAATCGATAAGATTAAGCCGCCAGTAAACATACCAATGCCCATTGGAGGGCCGTCAAATAAAGGGCCTAAGATAGGAACACCGGCGGTGACCTCGGTAATCCAAGGTTGCACATGATCGGCAAATAAAGGCGCAAAAACAAATAGACCCCACATGCCGTAAATAATCGATGGCACGCCAGCGAGTAATTCAATACAAATCCCCAGCGGCCGGCGCAGCCAAACGGGTGAGAGTTCAGTCAGGAAAATGGCAATACCAAAACTGATCGGTACAGCAACAACCAAGGCAATTGCTGAGGAAATTAATGTGCCACGAATCGATGGCCAGGCACCAAATTGATCGGTCACTGGATTCCAGTCGCTGGAAGAAATAAATCCGAGGCCAAAGGCTTTGATGCTCGGTAGGGCACCATAGAGCAAAGAAATAATAATACCGCTCAATAGAGCAAGTACAAAAAAAGCAAAGAAACGGGTGCTATTGACAAAGAATGCATCTTGCAGTCGTTGTGTTTTCATCCGTTGCGACATATTAGACATCAGTAATTCTCCGGTCCTCCAAAACTTAGAAACTAACAAGCACACTACTTATGGGGCAGTGTGCTTGTTTTCTGCGCGCGAATTGTATCTCTGCGCAATTCAATCGGGGGAATTATTTCCAGATTGGATTTTTGCCATCACTGAGTTGTGTTTTCCAGTTGGACTTGATCATTGCAACCACATTGTCCGGCATTGGGATGTAGTCCAGTTCAAGAGACACTTTGTCTGCGTCCGCGCCATAAGCCCAGTCGAAGAATTTAAGCACTTCTACGCCTTGCGTTGGTTTGTCTTGTTTTTTGTGCATCAGGATGAACGTTGGGCTAGCAATAGGCCAAGCTTCTTTGCCTGGTGCATTAGTTGTTACAAGGAACATGCCTGGTGCATTTTTCCAGTCGGCGCTGGCGGCGGCGGCTTTAAATGATTCTTCTGACGGCTGAACAAATGCACCCGAGCTATTAGATAGTTGTGTATGTGAGAGTTTGTTTTGCTTGGCGTAAACAAACTCAACGTAACCAATAGCACCTTTAATACGTTGTACGTAATTCGCTACGCCTTCATTGCCTTTACCACCCACACCGGCTGGCCATTGCACTGAGCTATTTGAACCAACTTTTTCTTTCCACTCTGGCGACACTTGCGACAGATAGTTGGTAAAGAGGAAAGTGGTACCAGAGCCGTCAGAGCGGCGAACAACAGTAATGTTTTGTGCAGGCAAGGCAACACCTGGATTGAGCGCCGCAACAGCGGGGTCATTCCATTTTTTAACTTTGCCTAAGTAAATGTCGCTCAGCAAGGTGGCTGATAGTTTGAGTTGACCCGGTGTAATACCGGCAATATTGACGACAGGAACAACACCACCCAAGACGGTTGGGAATTGAATTAACCCATCTTTGTCTAGATCTGACGGCTTAAGGGGCATATCTGTCGCGCCAAAATCAACGGTTTTGGCTTGGATTTGCTTGATGCCACCACCCGAACCAATAGATTGGTAGTTCATACCGTTACCCGTTTTGGCTTTGTACATCTCGGCCCATTTTGCATAGAGCGGGTACGGAAAGGTTGCACCTGCGCCGGTAATGTCGGCTGCAATTACTTGGCTAAAAAGACCGGCAGTCAAACCTGCGGTAACGAGCATTTTGTGAACTAAAGTCATAATCAGTTAAATCCCTTGGGTTTGTCTGAGTGTGTATGTATTGAACAAGGCGCATCGTAATCGTTTAATGTTTCCGAATTATTACAAAAAGCAATGTGCTGGCGTGTTGCCTTAAATTTGATGTTTGAATTGGCGTGGCTTTTGCTTTGGCGCTAAAAACATGCGGGGATCTGAGGGCTTAGGCTGCTGGTTTGAGCGTGATTGTCTTTACGATGTTTGTGGTGTTTGGGTTTTAGCGTTTGACGTTGCTTGACTGGGAACGTTACCATTTCTACTGTTGATAGGGATAAAGTAAATATGGCAAAGCAACTTGTGGTGGGTAATTGGAAGCTGCATGGCAGTATTGGTCAGGTTAAATCGGTTTTGGGTGAGATCGCTCAAGCTAAGTTGCAGGCCAATGTGGGGGTTTGTGTGCCGTATCCATACGTGATGCTGGCAAGGCAAATTCTTCACAATACCCATGTGCAGTGTGGCGCTCAAGACGTTAGCCAGTATCACATTGGCGCATATACGGGTGAGGTGTCATCAGGGATGCTGGCCGATATTGGCTGTGAAATGGTGATTGTTGGTCATTCTGAGCGTCGACGATTATTTGGTGAGACGACAGAGCAAGCTGGTGTTAAAATGCGCGCTGCTCTAGATGCCGGTTTGTTTGGCATTTACTGTGTGGGTGAGTCCGCAGAGCAGCGACGTGAAGGTCGCGCAGAAGAAGTTGTTGCGGCTCAGTTACAGGTATTACAAAATTTACCAGTTGGTTTGTATGCTGTGGCGTATGAGCCATCTTGGGCTGTAGGTAGTGGCATGGTTGCCTCCAGTGAGCAGATTTCGCCGATGCACGCATTGATTAAAAATCAATTAGATGAACGAGTTAAAGTTCTCTATGGCGGCAGCGTGAAGTCGAATAATGCAGAGTCAATTTTGGCTGTGCAGCATGTCGATGGGGTGTTGGTGGGGGGTGCAGCACTCTCCGCCTTCGAATTTGTAGAGATTTGCAAAGCAGCGCGCTGATGGTACAATTCACGCCGCTCTTGAGATGAGAAAATAATGGACTTTATTACCAGTTTAGTGCTTACCGTAAATGTGATTTCTGCTATCGCTGTCATTGTATTGGTGTTGATGCAGCATGGTAAAGGTGCCGATATGGGAGCTGCATTTGGTAGCGGATCGGCCGGTAGTGTGTTTGGTTCGAGTGGCTCGGCCAATTTTTTAAGCCGTACTACTGGCGTTTGTGCAACAGTTTTTTTTGTGACGTCGATGGCCTTGGTTTTGTTGACGGCACCAAAACAAACTGCCTCAATTATGTCAACGGTTCAACCTGCTACGGTCGCATCTCAAGTTGAAGGGCAAAAAATTCCTGATTAAATCCATGCGATTGCATATGATTTTATTGGTATATCTAAGTTTAGTGACCACATGGCTGTGGACTTGCTGACTTAGAGCTTCAAATACGCTGGGAAATCCCAGCGTTTCTATGTAATAAAAATAACAATAAGCTGTCTAGCATTTTTGTAATACTCTGAACTGGGGATTTTCATGCTGCAAAACTATTTCCCCATCCTGCTTTTTCTGTTGGTTGGTTTACTCGTGGGCGTTATTCCACTGGTGCTCGGCTACGGGGTGAGTAAGGCTTTGGGAACGGCTCGGCCAGATACGGCAAAAAACTCACCTTACGAATGTGGTTTTGAAGCATTCGAAGATGCACGTATGCAATTTGATGTGCGTTATTACTTGGTGGCCATTTTGTTTATCTTGTTTGATTTGGAAGTTGCATTTTTAGTTCCTTGGGCCGTTGTGCTTAAAGAATTGGGGATGTTCGGCTTTTTGTCGATGATGATTTTCTTGGCCATTCTGGTGGTCGGCTTCGTCTACGAATGGATGAAGGGCGCTCTAGAGTGGGAGTGAGGCAAATGGAATCGCAAGAAAAAGGGTTTGTTACCACCACGGTGGATATGGTCATCAATAGTGCTCGTACGGGCTCTTTATGGCCAATGACATTTGGTTTGGCTTGCTGTGCGGTAGAGATGATGCACGCAGGTGCTGCACGTTATGACTTGGATCGCTTTGGTGTGGTGTTTCGACCTTCGCCACGGCAATCGGACTTAATGATTGTGGCAGGAACCTTGTGTAATAAAATGGCTCCAGCATTACGTAAAGTTTACGACCAGATGCCAGAGCCGCGCTGGGTGATTTCGATGGGGTCCTGTGCCAATGGGGGTGGGTATTATCATTACTCGTATTCTGTTGTGCGTGGTTGTGATCGCATTGTTCCGGTAGATATTTATGTTCCTGGCTGTCCTCCGACAGCTGAAGCGCTCTTGTACGGCATTATTCAGTTGCAAAACAAGATTAAGCGTACCAATACCATTGCGCGCTCGTGAGGTGAACTGTGGCGAATAAGTTAGAAACGCTCATGGATAGTCTGCGGACTGTTTTAGGTGAGGCAAAAATGGCTTCTCTAAAAAACGCGCTGGATGAAGTGACGCTAGAAGTACCGGCAAGCGAGTGGTCTGAGGTGGCTTTATTGCTACGCGATGATGCACTGTTGCAATTTGAACAATTAATTGATGCCTGTGGTGTTGATTATAGTACGTATAAAGATGGGGTATGGGAGGGCGCTCGCTTTGCGACGGTTTATCATTTTCTTTCTTACAAATACAATGTACGCTTACGTGTAAGGGTGTTTTGTATTGATGATGCCTTTCCAGTGGTGAATTCCGTGGTTGATGTTTGGCCTGCGATCAATTGGTTTGAGCGTGAGTCGTTCGACTTATACGGCATCATTTATCAAGGCCATCCAGACCTGCGACGCTTGCTGACAGATTATGGCTTTGTTGGTCATCCATTCCGTAAAGACTTCCCACTGTCTGGCTTTGTTGAAATGCGTTATGACGCTGAACAGGCACGTGTGATCTATCAGCCTGTAACCATCGAGCCGCGTGAAATAACACCGCGCATTATCCGCGAGGAGAACTACGGTGGCAGCTGAAATCCGTAATTACACATTAAATTTTGGTCCACAACATCCGGCAGCGCATGGTGTATTGCGTTTGGTGCTGGAGTTGGATGGTGAAGTGGTTGAGCGTGCTGATCCGCACATTGGTCTCTTACATCGCGGCACAGAAAAATTAGCTGAAAGTAAAACCTACATCCAGTCTTTGCCTTATATGGACCGTCTTGACTATGTGTCAATGATGTCCAATGAGCATGCCTACTGTATGGCAATTGAGAAACTGCTCAATTTAGATGTGCCAATTCGAGCTCAATATATTCGCGTTATGTTTGATGAAATTACGCGGATTTTGAATCATTTGTTGTGGATTGGTGCACATGGTATTGATTGTGGCGCAATGACTATTTTCCTTTACGCTTTCCGTGAGCGTGAAGATTTAATGGATTGTTACGAAGCAGTTTCTGGCGCACGCATGCATGCAGCATATTATCGTCCGGGCGGCGTCTATCGCGACTTGCCGGATGAAATGCCAAAATATCAAGCTTCGAAAATCCGTAATGCAGCGGCCATTAAGCGTTTAAATTCTAATCGCGAAGGCAGTTTGCTCGACTTTATCGAAGACTTCACTAATCGATTCCCGAAGTATGTTGATGAGTACGAAACTTTGCTAACAGATAATCGTATCTGGAAGCAGCGTACTGTGGGTATTGGTGTGGTATCGCCTGAGCGAGCATTGGCATTGGGCTTTACTGGTGCGATGTTGCGTGGTTCTGGTATTGAATGGGATTTGCGTAAAAAACAACCGTATGAAGTCTACGACAAGATGGATTTTGATATCCCTGTCGGCAAAAATGGGGATTGTTACGATCGTTATTTGGTCCGTGTTGAAGAAATGCGCCAATCGAACCGCATCATCAAGCAGTGCGTGCAATGGTTAAAAGAAAATCCAGGTCCGGTTATTACGACTAACCATAAAGTAGCGCCACCTTCGCGAGAAGGCATGAAGTCAAATATGGAAGACTTGATTCACCACTTTAAGTTGTTTACTGAAGGTATGCATGTGCCAGAAGGTGAGGCATATGCTGCGATTGAGCACCCTAAGGGTGAGTTTGGTATTTATATGATTTCTGATGGTGCAAATAAACCATACCGAATGAAAATTAGAGCGCCTGGTTATGTTCATTTATCTGCTTTAGATGAAATGTCACGCGGGCACATGATTTCTGACGTTGTTGCAATTATTGGTACGCAAGATATCGTATTTGGGGAGATTGATCGCTAATGTCTTTACACAATCTTCTGTCAGTAGATTCAATTGAGCAAATTGATCGTGAAGTAGCCAAATATCCAGCAGAACAATCTCGCTCTGCGGTGATGGGGGCTTTGCGAATTGCTCAAGTTGAAAAGCGCTCTTTATCTAATGAGTTGGTTGAAGCGATTGCGATATATTTAAATATTGCACCGCTCGCTGCTTATGAAGTCGCGACTTTTTATAATATGTACGACATGAAGCCGGTTGGTAAGTACAAGCTTACGGTTTGTACTAATCTGCCCTGTGCTTTGTCGGGGGGCTATACCACGGCTAATTATTTGAAGCAAAAGCTGGGTATTGGCTTTAACGAAACAACTGCCGATGGAAAATTCACTTTGAAAGAAGGTGAATGCATGGGCGCCTGTGGTTATGCACCTGTAATGCTGGTGAATAACCACAGCATGTGTAATCACATGACGCCAGAAGCCATTGATAAAAAACTGGCGGAGCTCGAATAATGACCGTCTATGTAAAAGGCGTCGTGTTCGAGGGCGTCGAATTTGAAGATCCAAATTGCTGGCACCTTGACGAATACGTTAAGCGTGGCGGCTATGCGGCGTTGAAAAAAATCATTAATGACAAAATCACTCAAGATGAAATCATTGCTGAGATGAAAACTTCAGGTTTGCGCGGCCGTGGCGGCGCAGGTTTCCCTACGGGGCTGAAGTGGTCTTTCATGCCGCGCAGTTTTCCAGGTCAAAAATATTTGGTATGCAATACCGATGAAGGTGAGCCTGGTACCTTTAAAGATCTCGATATTCAAGTGTATAACCCACATGCTTTGATTGAAGGCATGATTATTGGTGCTTACGCTATGGGTATTTCTGTTGGGTATAACTATATCCATGGTGAAATCTTTGAAGCCTATGAGCGTTTTGAAATCGCCCTTGAGCAAGCGCGTGCCGCAGGCTTTTTAGGCGACAATATTTTGGGCTCTGATTTCTGTTTCCAGCTACATGCGCATCATGGTTATGGCGCCTATATCTGTGGTGAAGAAACTGCTTTGCTTGAGTCATTGGAAGGCAAAAAAGGACAGCCGCGCTTTAAGCCGCCGTTTCCTGCCTCTTATGGTTTATACGGCAAGCCAACAACGATTAATAACACCGAAACGTTCGCCTCAGTACCATACATTATCCGCGAAGGCGGCCAGAAGTTCCTTGAGCTAGGTAAACCGAATAACGGTGGCACTAAATTATTCTCGGTTTCTGGTCATGTTAATCGTCCGGGTAATTATGAGATTCCACTCGGAACGCCATTTTCTGAATTATTAGAAATGTGCGGTGGTATGCGTGACGGCAAGAAATTGAAAGCGGTGATTCCTGGTGGCTCATCGGCACCGGTATTGCCTGCTGACATCATGATGCAATGCACCATGGATTACGATTCTATTGCTAAAGCAGGCTCAATGTTGGGTTCTGGTGCTGTGATCGTGATGGACGAAACAGTCAGTATGGTGAGCGCATTAGAGCGATTGTCGTATTTCTATCACGAAGAATCATGTGGTCAATGTACGCCTTGCCGTGAAGGTACTGGTTGGTTGTATCGTGTGGTGCATCGTATCGCGCATGGCGAAGGTCGTATGGAAGACCTCGATTTGCTATCGCGTGTTGGTGATAACATCGCTGGCCGCACAATTTGTGCGTTAGGTGATGCTGCAGTTTTCCCTGTGCGTGGAATGTTGAAACACTTCCGCCATGAATTCGAGGATTTGATTAATCAATCTCAGTCATCCAAGCCTTTGTAATTGGGTCGTCTGAAATTAGTCGAGTTTTCTTTTGAATTATTGCCTTTGAATCGAGTCGAGCATGTTGGAAATCGAAATCGACGGTAAAAAATTGACAGTCCCTGGTGGTAGCACTGTGATGGACGCAGCCAATTCAATTGGTGTGCACATCCCACATTTTTGCTATCACAAGAAACTCTCAATTGCCGCAAGCTGCCGTATGTGTCTAGTTCAGGTTGAAAAAGCACCCAAGCCTTTGCCGGCCTGTGCAACACCTGTTACTGATGGCATGAAAGTTTGGACCCATTCTGATCAAGCGGTTACCGCACAGAAAGGGGTAATGGAATTTTTGCTGATTAATCACCCATTGGATTGTCCAATTTGTGATCAAGGCGGTGAATGCTCTTTGCAAGATCTGGCTGTTGGCTATGGCCAAACTGGCTCTGAATACGCAGAAGAAAAGCGTGTTGTTGCCAATAAAGATCTTGGACCTTTGATTTCAACGGATATGACGCGCTGTATTCATTGCAGCCGTTGCGTTCGCTTTACTGAAGAAATCGCCGGTTTCCAAGAATTAGGCATGGCCAATCGCGGAGAGTTTACCGAAGTAATGCCATTTATTGGCAAAACGGTGAATTCAGAGATTTCTGGTAACGTGATCGATTTGTGTCCGGTTGGCGCTTTAACCAGCAAGCCATTCCGTTACACCGCGCGCACGTGGGAATT
Organism: uncultured Deefgea sp.; assembly: GCF_947072475.1. GTDB lineage: Bacteria > Pseudomonadota > Gammaproteobacteria > Burkholderiales > Chitinibacteraceae > Deefgea. Next base: position 44,454 of record NZ_CAMTIA010000009.1, on the reverse strand, counting down.
ATCTCGCCGTAAATCGGTGAGTGCACACGATGGCTTGGGTTCTAACTTGGTTGTACAAGTTAAGAACAATAAAGTAATGCGTGTATTGCCGCTAGAAAACGAAGCAATCAATGAATGCTGGTTATCGGATCGCGATCGTTATTCGTACGAAGCGTTGAATTCGGAAGAGCGCCTGACTAAGCCGATGCTCAAGCAAGGCGGTGTTTGGCAAGAAACCGATTGGCAAACGGCACTTGAATATGTTGCTAATGGTTTAAAGCAAGTGATTGCTGAACATGGCAAAAACAGTGTTGCTGCTGTTGCATCGCCAAACTCAACGGTTGAAGAGTTATTTGCTTTACGTAAAGTGATGGCCGGTTTGGGTGTGGAGTCGGTGCAGGCATTGGCTCGTAGTGCTGATTTTTCGCTAAAAACGCAAGGCGCTCAATGGTTAGGGCAGTCATTGCTTGAGCTGTCACAAAATGAAGCTGTTTTGTTGGTGGGCTCCACATTGCGTAAAGAGCAGCCATTATTGGCGCAGCGTTTACGTCAATCGGTGAAAAAAGGCTTGCAGCTATCCGCTGTCAATGCGCATTCAGATGAAATGTTGACCAAACTGGTTGGCGAAGTTGTCGTGCGTCCGGACCAGCTGGTGGAAGGCTTATTACAAGTTATTCAAGCATTTGTTGAGTTGAAATCAGTACCAGTACCCAATGGCGTTGATTTATCGAATGTGTTGGTTTCTGATGCCGCACGTGCGATTGCTTTGAGTTTTGATGGCAAAGCCAAAACCGCCATTTTATTGGGTAATGTGGCCCAAACTAATGCGCGTTATGCTGAAATTTACGCCGCTGCAACTGCGCTAGCCGTGCTAACCGGCGCGACATTGGGTGTGCCAGCCATGGCCGCCAATAGTGTTGGTGCGCAATTAGTTGGCGCGGATCTCGGTGGGGATGTGTTTGGTGCAGGGTCATTGGCAGACGCTAAAAAAGCGTACGTATTTTTAGGTGTTGAGCCTGAATATGATGCACACAACGGTGCTCATGCTATGGCCGCAGCAAAAAATGCAGAGATGGTGGTGGTGATGTCACCGTTCCAAAGCTGCGCCATGGACTATGCCGATGTGATTTTACCGATCTCTCCATTTAGCGAAACATCAGGTACGTTCGTGAATATGGAAGGTAAAGCGCAAAGCTTTAATGGTGTAGTTCGACCATTGGGCGAGACGCGTCCAGCGTGGAAAGTATTCCGAGTACTCGGCAATCTATTTGGATTCTCTGGTTTTGAATACAACTCATCAGAAGAAATTCGCGATGAAGCGCTAGCTGGTGAAATTGCGCCGCGCTTAAGTAATGCCGTAGTAAGTACGCACGCTGTGCGTGCACAAGCTGCACAGGGTTTAGTTCGCTTCGGTGAAGTGCCTTTGTATCAGGTTGACGCTATGGTTCGTCGTTCACCAAGTTTACAAGCCACTCAAGATGCTTTGCTCGCCAGCACTTTACGTGCAAATACGGCGACACTGGCTAAATTGGGCTTGGTGGTTGATGGTCAAGCCATTGTTCAGCAAGAGCAGGGTAGTGCCACATTATTGGTGGCGCTCGATGATGGCTTACTTGACGATGTAATTCGCGTTGCTGCTTCGCATCCATTGACTCGTAATTTGGGTGATATGGTTGGCGCTGTTGAAGTGCTGAAGGCTTAAGGGGCAGAACATGGAATTTCTACAAAGTTATTTGGGTTATGACATCGCTTTTGTCGTTTGGACGCTACTCAAGATTGTTTTGATTGTGGCGCCGATTATGGGGGCCGTGGCTTATTTAACGCTGGCAGAACGTAAAGTGATCGGTTTTATGCAAATCCGGATTGGCCCTAATCGGGTTGGTCCTTTCGGTCTGCTACAACCGGTTGCTGATGGCGTAAAGCTGTTGTTAAAAGAAATTATTGCACCTAGCGCTGCTGATAAGAAGCTGTTCTTTTTAGCTCCCATCATGGTATTGGTTCCTGCGCTAGGCGCATGGGCGGTTGTGCCGTTTTACCCTGGGTATGTATTGGCCGATGTGAATGTAGGTTTGCTCTACGTGATGGCCATTACTTCAATGGGTGTTTACGGTGTGATCTTGGCAGGATGGGCGTCTAATTCGAAATATGCTTTCTTGGGCGGTATGCGTGCAGCTGCTCAAGTAATCTCTTACGAGTTGGCAATGGGTTTTGCGCTGGTTGGCGTGATTATGGTTTCAGGTAGTTTGAACCTCACCGCGATTGTTGAGCAGCAAGGTCAGGGTATGGCCGGTGGCTCGCTCTTATCGTGGAATTTGATCCCGCTGTTACCACTGTTTGTGGTGTATTTCATCGCAGGTGTTGCTGAAACTAATCGTGCACCATTTGACGTGACTGAAGGTGAATCTGAGATTGTTGCTGGACACATGGTTGAGTATTCAGGCATGGGTTTTGCGCTGTTCTTCTTGGCTGAATACGCCAATATGATTTTGATTTCAGCCATGGCTTCGGTGATGTTCTTGGGTGGTTGGTTATCACCATTCCCAGCGTCAATTCCAGTTCTTGGCGCTGCGAGCCCGCTGTGGTGGGTGTTGAAAGTTGCATTTTTGCTGTTCTGCTTCTTGTGGTTCCGCGCAACATTTCCGCGATATCGTTACGATCAATTAATGCGCCTAGGTTGGAAGATCTTTATTCCAGTAACTTTGGTTTGGATTGTCTTGGTGGGTGCTTGGATGCAGACCCCTTGGTCGATCTGGTAATGGAAAAGGACTTACGCCATGGATAAAATTTTATATTTCTTTAAAACCTTCTTGCTGGTTGAATTGGTGAAGGGCTTGTTATTAACGGGTCGTCACTTTTTCCAGCGCAAGATTACTGTGCAATTTCCTGAGGAAAAAACACCGTATAGCCCGCGTTTTCGTGGTTTACATGCCCAGCGCCGCTACGCCAATGGCGAAGAGCGTTGTATTGCTTGCAAATTGTGTGAAGCGGTTTGCCCAGCTATGGCGATTACGATTGAATCAGAGGCGCGTCCGGACGATAAAACTCGTCGTACCAGCCGTTATGATATTGACCTGACTAAATGTATTTTTTGCGGTTTTTGTGAAGAAGCCTGTCCGGTTGATGCGATTGTAGAAACGCATATTTATGAATATCACGGTGAAAAACGTGGCGATTTGTATTACACCAAGCCAATGTTGTTGGCAGTCGGTGATAAATACGAAGCTGAAATCGCTGAACGCAAAGCTGCTGATGCTAAGTATCGCTAGGAATAAAATATGACTTTAGCGCTTTTTTATATCTTTGCTGCAGTGCTGATTTTTGCCGCATTTCGTGTGATTACAGCTAAGAACCCAGTGCATGCCGTGCTGTATTTGGTATTGTCGTTCTTTAATAGCGCCGTATTGTGGATGCTGATTAAAGCTGAGTTTTTGGCGGTTTCACTGATTGTGATTTATGTCGGTGCGGTAATGGTGTTGTTCTTGTTTGTGGTGATGATGCTGGATATTAACTTCGAAGCGTTACGCAAGAGCTTTTGGAAGTTTTTACCGGTGGCAGGCACCGTTGCAATCATTATGTTGATTGAAATGGTGATGATTCTGTCGCATCGCGCAGCGCAAATTGATGAGTCTCGGTTGCTTGAGCCAAGTTTTAATACGGCCTCAGCTGAAACCTTGGGGATGTTAATTTACACCCAGTATTTCTTACCTTTCCAGTTGTCGGCAGTGTTGCTGTTGGTTGGGATGATTGCAGCGATTGCACTGACATTACGCAAGCGTAAGAATACCAAGTATATCAATCCGGGTGAGCAAGTTCGTGTCAAACGCGACGATCGCTTACGGATTGTAAAAATGGCGTCCGAGCCAAAAGATTCGGCAAGTGATGCCCAGTCTACCGATCAACCTGCAGCCTAATTGGCCTAGATAAGAGTTTAGGGAGGATATGTGCTTACACTGACTCATTACCTTGTGTTGGGCGCAATTATGTTTGCGACCAGCGTGTTTGGCATTTTCATGAACCGCAAAAATCTAATCGTATTGCTAATGGCAATCGAATTGATGTTGTTGTCTGTGAATATGAATTTCATCGCGTTTTCGCAGTTTTTGGGCGATACCGGTGGCCAGATTTTCGTCTTCTTTATCCTAACCGTTGCTGCAGCCGAATCGGCTATTGGCCTCGCTATCTTGGTGGTGCTCTTCCGTAATTTACGGTCGATTAACGTCGAAGATTTGGATAGCCTGAAGGGTTAAACCGGACAACATAGAATCGGACAAGAATACCAATGGATATGAAATCGATTTATCTGCTTATACCGCTAGCGCCATTATTGGGCTCGCTAATCGCTGGTTTGTTTGGCTGGGCGATTGGCCGTCGAGCGGCACATATTGCAACGATTGCAGGCGTTGCTGCGTCGTTTGCTTTGTCGGCGTATACCTTAAATTATTTGCTCAATGGTGGCGAATCTTTTAATGGCAATCTCTACACATGGCTTTCAGTCAATGGCGTGGATTTGAATATCGGCTTTTTGGTTGATAATCTCACCGCAATGATGATGTGTGTTGTCACTTTTGTCTCGCTGATGGTGCATATCTACACCATTGGTTACATGAAAGATGACCCTGGTTATCAGCGTTTTTTTAGTTACATCTCATTGTTTACTTTCTCAATGTTAATGCTCGTCATGAGTAATAACTTTGTGCAGCTGTTTTTTGGCTGGGAAGCGGTGGGTTTAGTATCGTACCTGTTGATTGGTTTTTGGTTTAAACGGCCAACTGCTACCTTTGCAAACTTGAAAGCCTTTTTGGTTAATCGCGTAGGTGACTTAGGTTTCTTGCTCGGGATCGGTTTGGTATTGGCTCATTTTGGTACTCTGGATTACGCCGAGGTGTTTGCAAAAGCGCCTGAACTTAAAGATGCGACGATTAGCTTGTTTGCTGGTACGCCATGGTCATTGATGACGGTGACTTGCATCTTGCTGTTTATTGGTGCGATGGGTAAATCAGCGCAATTTCCTTTGCATGTTTGGTTGCCAGATTCAATGGAAGGCCCAACACCAATTTCAGCATTGATCCATGCCGCAACAATGGTGACTGCCGGTATCTTTATGGTTTCACGGATGTCTCCGTTGTTTGAGATGTCTGATACCGCGCTCAATTTTGTATTGGTGATTGGTGCAATAACCGCGCTATTTATGGGTTTCCTCGGGATTATCCAGAACGATATTAAACGAGTTGTAGCGTATTCGACGTTGTCGCAGCTGGGCTATATGACGGTGGCCTTGGGTGTTTCGGCGTATTCAGTGGCGTTGATGCATTTGATGACGCACGCATTCTTTAAGGCTTTGCTATTCCTTGCTGCGGGTTCGGTGATTATGGGTATGCACCATGACCAAAATATCCGCAATATGGGTGGTTTGCGTAAATATATGCCGATTACGTGGATCACGTCGTTGATTGGGTCATTAGCTTTGATTGGCACGCCATTTTTCTCGGGTTTCTATTCAAAAGATTCAATTATTCTTGCGGTTGAAGCGTCTAAATTGCCTGGTGCTGGATTTGCTTATTTTGCTGTCGTTGCTGGCGTATTTGTTACGGCATTTTATTCTTTCCGGATGTATTTCTTGGTTTTCCACGGCAAAGAGCAGTGGATGCAAAAGAAAGATACGCACCATGGTCATGATGCCAATGATGATCACGATCATCACCACGGTTTGGGGCCGAATGACAAGCCGCACGAGTCGCCATGGGTTGTTACTTTGCCATTGATTTTGCTGGCGATTCCTTCGGTGATTGTTGGGTATATCGCAATTAGCCCGATGTTGGCCGGGGACTTCTTTAAAGATGTGTTGACGGTTGATCTTGAAGCGCACCCAGCAATGTCGGCGGTGGTTCACCATGCGCATGATGCGATGGGTATGGCGACTCATGCGTTTGTCACATTGCCATTTTGGTTGGCTTTTGCTGGTGTGGCTACTGCATGGTTGTTCTATATGAAGGCACCGCAACTTCCTGCTGCATGTGATCGATTCTTTACTGCGATTGGCGTTAGAAAACTGCTTGAAGAAAAGTATTACATGGATCATTTGTACATCAATGTGTTTACTGCGGGTGCCCGCGCGCTGGGTACGGTGCTTTGGAAAGTGGGTGATACATTGTTGATTGATGGTCTGTTGGTGAATGGGACTGCAAAGCTTGTTGGCGTGTTCTCGGGTCTTCTTCGTCGCCTGCAAACTGGATACATCTACCATTACGCTTTTGCAATGATTATTGGCGCCTTGCTGCTGATGACTTGGTGGTTGGGTGGCGTACTCACTTTGCCGTGATTGGTGTTGCTTCGCTTTTTTTGATGACGACAGATTTAATACATAACAAGTAGGTTAAATATGACGGGTAATCTCCTCAGCCTTGCAATCTGGCTGCCCATTGTGGCAGGTTTGATTGTACTTGCTACGGGTAGCGATAAAAATGCTCCCGCAGCGCGCTGGCTGGCGCTGATGGGCGCTTTGGTTTCTTTTTTGGTTACGATTCCGCTTTACACTGGCTTTGATACGTTTCACGGCGGTATGCAATTCACGGAAATGAAGCCGTGGGTTGAAAGCTTGAATATTAACTATCACCTCGGCGTAGATGGTTTATCTATGCTGTTTGTGATTTTGAATAGTTTTACCACTTTATTGGTGGTATTGGCTGGCTGGCAAGTGATTCAAAAGCGTGTAGCGCAATACATGGCTGCATTTTTGATCATGTCTGGCTTAATCAATGGCGCATTTGCGGCCATGGATGCTATTTTGTTTTACGCCTTCTTTGAGGCCATGCTGATCCCAATGTACTTGATTATTGGTGTCTGGGGTGGTGCTCGTCGTGTGTATGCATCGGTTAAGTTCTTCTTGTATACCTTGCTGGGCTCTTTGTTGACTTTGGTAGCGTTTGTTTATCTGTACTATCAAAGTGGCGGTAGTTTTGAGATTGCTGCATTCCAACGCTTGCCGTTGACAATGGGCGCGCAAACCATGCTGTTGATTGCATTCTTTTTTGCCTTTGCGGTGAAGGTGCCAATGTGGCCAGTGCATACCTGGTTACCAGATGCTCACGTTGAAGCGCCAACAGGTGGTTCGATGGTGTTGGCTGCAATTACTTTGAAGCTGGGTGCTTACGGTTTCTTGCGGTTTGTATTGCCGATTCTGCCCGATGCTTCACGCGAATATGCCTGGCTCATGGTTACTCTGTCATTGATCGCCGTTGTTTACATCGGTATGGTGGCTTTGGTTCAAACAGACATGAAAAAGCTAATTGCTTATTCATCAATCTCACACATGGGTTTTGTTACGCTGGGCTTCTTTATGTTCGGCGGTGCTAGCGGTAATCAATTGAATTCATGGGCCGTTGAAGGCGCATTAGTGCAAATGATTTCTCACGGTTTTATTTCTGCGGCAATGTTCTTCTGTGTTGGCGTAATGTATGACCGTGTTCATAGCCGTAAGATTGCTGATTACGGTGGTGTAGCTAACAAAATGCCAATTTTTGCTTCATTCATGATGTTGTTTGCGATGGCTAATTCAGGTTTGCCAGCGACTTCGGGATTTGTGGGTGAGTTTATGGTGATCTTGGGCGCGGTACAGGTTAATTTCTGGTATGCCGTTGCTGGTGCTACAACTTTGATTTTTGGTGCTGCTTATACGCTTTGGATGTACAAACGCGTTCTGTTTGGTGAAGTTGCAAATCAAAATGTAGCTGAGCTTAAGGATGTCAATAAACGTGAATTTTTAATTCTAGCGGTGTTAGCCATCGCCGTTTTAGGAATGGGTTTATATCCTGCGCCGTTTACCGAGGTGATGCACCAGTCAGTGAATGATCTGATTTGGCAAGCTTCACAGACCAAGCTTAATTAATCCTTATTATAAGAAATAGGCTAGAACCATGACCTGGACCAGTCTTAATGCATGGGTGGCGGCACCAGAAATTTTCCTTCTGTGTGCAACTTGCGCCATTCTTTTGCTTGACCTTTTTATTAGTGATGCCAAACGGCATCTGACTTATGTAATGACCTTGGCGACTTTGGCAATCACTTTTGCTTTAGTGTTAATGGGGCATGAGCCGCAAGCGCGTCTCGCATTTAATGGCTTGTACTTAGTTGATCCAATCGCAGATTTTGCAAAATTGGCAATGATTGTCGGTGTGGCTTTAGTGCTAATCTACGGTCGTAGCTATGCAATGGCGCGTGGCTTGTTTCGTGGTGAATTATTTACCCTCACCTTGTTCTCATTATTGGGAATGATGGTGATGGCGTCATCGGTTAATTTCTTGGCGTTGTATGTAGGCCTAGAATTAATGTCTTTGTCGGTGTATGCCTTGGTGGCTTTAAATCGTGAGTCATTTGCCTCGACAGAAGCCGCGATGAAGTACTTCGTTTTGGGGGCTTTGGCTTCAGGCATGCTGTTGTATGGTGTGTCGATGTTGTATGGCTCTACGGGCTCTTTGGATATTTTTGCCGTGTCGCATGCAATTCAAACGGGGCAGGCGAATAATTTATTAGCGGTATTTGCCATTGTATTCATTGTTACCGGCTTAGGATTTAAGTTTGGTGCGGTGCCATTTCATATGTGGGTTCCTGATGTTTATCAAGGAGCACCAACGCCGATTACTCAACTGATTGCATCGGCACCTAAAGCCGCAGTGTTTGTGTTTTCTCTGCGTATTTTAGCGCAGGCTTTAGAGGGCTTTGCGCCGGATTGGCGTGGTATGTTGATGGTGTTGGCGGTATTGTCGATGGGCTTAGGTAATATTACGGCCATCTCTCAAACCAATATTAAACGGATGCTTGGCTATTCGACCATTTCACATATGGGCTTTGTCTTGTTGGGTCTATTGGTGGCCAGTCCGGCCGGTTATTCAGCGTCATTTTTCTATGTCGTTTCTTATATATTAATGAGTGCTGCCGCATTTGGTGTCGTTATGTTGCTGTCTCGGCAAGGGTTTGAAGCCGATCAGATTGAAGATTTGAAGGGCCTAAACCAGCGTAGTCCGTGGTTTGCTGCAATGATGTTGTTTACCATGTTCTCTATGGCGGGTATTCCGATTTTCTTGGGCTTTTTTGCTAAGTTAGCCATCTTGAAAGTTGTTGTGGATATGGGCTTGGTTCCGCTGGCTGTGATTGCCGTAGTGTTTTCTCTGATTGGTGCGTTTTATTATCTGCGAATTGTTAAAGTGATGTACTTTGATGATGCTGTTGATCAATCGCCACTGATTGCTGGGAATGATGCCAAGCTCGTATTGTCGATCAATTGTTTGTTACTTCTCGTGCTAGGGTTTATGCCTGACGGCCTGATGAACTTACTTTCTGATGCGGTGTCACAATCATTCACTTCGCTACCATACTAATGCAATGCAAAACTTCTTGTTAATTGTTGGGTTGGCTGCTTTGGCGGCTAACCTGCCTTTTTTCTCTGAAAAAGGGTTCTTTTTTTGGAAATTTAAGGCTGAGGCCAAATCCTTTGGCTGGCGTCTATTAGAGCTTAGCGTCTTTTATGTGTTATTGGCTGGGGTCGCTTATCTTTTAGAATCACGTGTCAGCTCGGTTCACTCACAAAACTGGCCGTTTTATGTGAGTACCTTTGCGCTGTTTGTGGTTTTTGCTTGGCCGGGCTTTGTTTGGCGTTATTTTTGGCGAAAACCAGGCATTTAGTCATAAATAATGTGGTTCTTTGCTTGCCAAAACGTTAAATGATATTTATTATGTTGCTTCTTTAGGCGCGTAGCTCATCTGGTTAGAGCGCTTCCTTGACATGGAAGAGGTAGTTGGTTCGAATCCAATCGTGCCTACCAATAATTCGAGATCAAATCTATGCAATTCGTTACTACGATACCCGGGTGTATTTTGGGGTAGCCGTACATAGATTGGATATAAAAGTGCGGCTAGGCCGCACTTTTTTTTTGGTTTTTTTGAGTAAATATTGTCTCGGCTTGCCGAGTAACTGATTTAGGCGATGAATATGCCAGCGATTACACTTCCTGATGGTTCAGTGCGTCAATATGATGATGCAGTTTCTGTATATGATGTGGCCCATAGCATTTCCCCGGGCTTGGCTCGTGCCGCACTCGCTGGCAAGGTGAATGGCCAGTTAGTTGATACGCGTTATGTGATGGAACAAGATGCTTCACTGCATATCATTACAGATAAAGATGCAGAAGGGCTTGATGTGATTCGTCACTCGACTGCGCATTTGTTGGCCTACGCCGTTAAGCAGCTCTATCCAACAGCACAAGTCACGATTGGTCCAGTGATTGAAAATGGTTTTTATTATGATTTCGCTTATGAGCGTCCGTTTACACTGGATGATTTAGCGGCGATTGAAAAGAAAATGACCGAGCTGGTCAAAAAAGATATTCAAGTTGAGCGCTATGAATTAAGTCGCGATGACGCGATTACGTATTTCAAAGGCATTGGCGAAAACTACAAGGCTGAAATTATTGAATCTATTCCTGCAGATCAAGTGTTGAGCTTGTATCGCGAGGGGGATTTTACTGACCTTTGCCGTGGACCTCACGTGCCATCAACTGGAAAGCTCAAAGTATTTAAGTTGATGAAAGTGGCCGGCGCTTATTGGCGCGGTGATAGTAAAAATGAAATGCTAACCCGGGTATATGGCACTGCGTTTGCTAAGAAGGAAGATCTAGCGCAATACCTTCATATGCTCGAAGAGGCTGAAAAGCGTGATCACCGTAAATTAGGCAAGCAGCTTGATTTGTTTCATATGCAAGATGAAGCACCGGGCATGGTCTTTTGGCATCCTAAGGGCTGGACGCTTTGGCAAATTATTGAGCAGTACATGCGTGCCAAATTAAATCGCCATGGCTATCAGGAAATTCGTACGCCGATGGTGATGGATCGTACGTTGTGGGAAAAATCAGGGCATTGGGAAAACTATCACGACGGGATGTTTACTACCGAGTCTGAAAAGCGCGACTACGCGATTAAACCGATGAATTGCCCGGGGCACGTACAAGTCTTTAATCAAGGTTTGCGTTCATACCGTGATTTGCCGTTGCGTTATGCTGAATTTGGCTCTTGTCACCGTAATGAGCCATCGGGTTCTTTACATGGGATTATGCGGGTGCGTGGCTTTGTGCAAGATGATGCGCACATTTTCTGTACTGAAGATCAAGTTCAGCAAGAGGCGGCCGCATTTATTGATTTGCTTAAAGAGGTTTATGCCGATTTTGGCTTTGATGATATTTTGGTTAAACTTTCAACTCGACCTGAAAAACGCATTGGTACTGAGGCATCTTGGGATCGCGCGGAGGCCGCTTTGGCTGCCGCTTTAGATTCAAAGGGCTTGGACTTTGAGTACTTGCCAGGTGAGGGTGCTTTTTATGGTCCTAAGATTGAATTTACATTAAAGGATTGCTTGGGCCGGCTGTGGCAATGTGGTACTTTGCAGATCGACCCTAATTTGCCAGAGCGTTTAGGTGCTGAGTATGTTGGTGAGGATAACGCCAAGCATCACCCGATTATGTTGCATCGCGCGGTGCTGGGCTCTTTAGAGCGTTTTATTGGTATCTTGATCGAAAACCATGCTGGTGCATTTCCGGCTTGGTTAGCGCCTGTGCAGCTGGTAGTGATGAATATTTCTGAGTCGCAACGTGAATATGCGCAAAAAACGGCTGATTTATTGAATCAAAACGGACTTCGTGCATCAGTGGACTTGAGAAATGAGAAGATTACCTATAAAATCCGCGAACATAGCTTGCAACGTCTTCCTTATCAGCTCATTGTAGGGGATAAGGAACGTGAAGCAGGTTTGGTGGCCGTGCGTAACCGCAGTGGTGAAGACTTAGGGCAAATGACAGTGGAAGCGCTGATTGCGCTGGTAAAAGCTGATTTGCCTAAGGTTTAACGCTTGCAGGTGCACGGTTTTGTTTTTGAATGACTTGGAGTAATAACAATAGCTGCTCAAGATAAAGGCCCGCGTATTAATGGTGAAATCACCGCGCGTGAAATTCGTTTGCAAGGTGTGGAAGGCGAACAACTCGGTATCGTCTCCCTGAATCAAGCCCTTCAACTGGCTGAAGAGGCAGAGGTAGATCTGGTAGAGATCGCGCCGAATGCTCAGCCTCCGGTTTGCCGATTGATGGATTACGGTAAATTCCGGTACGAAGAGGCTAAGAAAAAGCACGCTGCCAAGCTCAAGCAAAAGCAGGTACAGGTTAAAGAAATTAAGCTGCGCCCGAGCACGGATGAAAACGATTATCAAGTTAAATTGCGTGGTGCAATTCGCTTCTTAAATGAAGGCGACAAGTGCAAATTTACTTTACGCTTCCGTGGTCGTGAGATGGCTCACCAAGAGATTGGTATGGCACAACTCAAACGAGTTGAGGCTGACTTGGCTGAATTGGCTGTAGTTGAGCAATATCCGAAGCTCGAAGGTCGCCAGATGGTGATGATGCTTGGACCTAAGAAAAAAGTATAACGGGTTGGCGACTACACCTGTTAAAGCCAATGTAGTTATTGGCTGGTAGTCGCGGTGGGGTGGCGGGTATTAAGTTCGATTGGCAACAATAGACGCCCTTTTGCCTAATCTAATAAGCTCATTTGAGCTAAGGCTAGTTGGAGTAAGTAATGCCTAAAATGAAAACCAAGAGTAGTGCTAAAAAGCGCTTCAAAGTACTTGGCGGTGGTGGTGTAAAGCGTAGTCACGCTTTCAAACGCCACATCTTGACCAAGAAAACGACTAAAACTAAACGCCAATTGCGCGGTACTTCTATGGTCGATGCGTCGAACATGAAGTCTGTTCGTGCAATGCTGCCATACGCTTAACCAAGGAGATAAACTATGCCTCGCGTTAAACGTGGTGTCACCGCTCGAGCTCGTCATAAGAAAGTCTTAGCCCTGGCTAAAGGCTATCGTGGTCGTCGTAAAAATGTCTATCGTGTCGCTAAACAAGCGGTCATGAAGGCAGGTCAATATGCATACCGTGATCGTCGTCAGAAAAAACGTCAGTTCCGTCAACTCTGGATTGCACGTATTAACGCTGCTTCCCGTGAGTGTGGTCTGGCATACAGCCGCTTCATGAATGGCTTGAAAAAAGCCGGTATTGAAGTTGACCGTAAAGTTTTGGCCGACATGGCAATCTTTGACAAGCCAGCTTTTGCTGCGTTTGTTGAACAAGCTAAAGCAAGCCTGACTGCTTAATCGGTACTGCCGGTAATGAGGGAGGCTTTCAGCCTCCCTTTTTTATTCACTGTTTTTTCGTGAAAAAATTAAATTTAATGGACTGCGTAGTCTATTTTGTTTAGCTTTTTCTCTCCTCACTACTTATCGGGCCTAAAACATGGTTGCAAATATGCAAGCCTTGCTTGACGCTGGTTTGGCCGCACTTGATGCGACAAATGATCCAGTTGAACTCGAAATTGTCAAAGCGCATTACATCGGAAAACAAGGTCAGATTACTGCCTTGATGAAACTGCTGGCCGCAATGCCTGCTGATGAAAAAAAAGCGTTTGGCGCGCAAGTCAATCAAACCAAGCAAGCTTTTGAAGCCGCACTGAACGCCAAGCGTGATGGTATTGCTGCAGAAAAATTAGCAGCACAACTCGCCGCTGAAGCTTTAGATGTCTCCTTGCCAGGTCGTGGGCATGCTAAAGGTGGTTTGCATCCAGTCACGTTAGTGCAGCAACGGATTGAGGCTTTGTTTGGTAGCATGGGTTTTGCTGTTGCCGATGGCCCCGAAATTGAAAATGATTTTCATAATTTCGAAGCCCTCAACATTCCAAAAAATCATCCTGCACGCGCGATGCAAGACACTTTTTATATTGAAAGTGAAGGCGAGCCTTTGGTCTTGCGCACGCATACCAGCCCGATTCAAGTTCGCTATATGCTGGATAATGAACCACCCATTAAGATTATCGCGCCAGGCCGCGTTTATCGTGTGGACTCTGATGCAACCCATTCTCCAATGTTCCATCAAATGGAAGGCTTGTGGGTAGAAGAGGGCGTGTCTTTTGCTGATTTAAAAAGTGTCATCGTTGACTTTTTGCGGCGCTTTTTCGAGCGCGATGATCTCGAAGTTCGTTTCCGTCCGTCGTTCTTTCCATTTACTGAGCCATCAGCTGAAATCGACGTGAAATGGTCGAAAGGCTGGATGGAAGTGGGCGGTTGCGGCATGGTGCATCCGAATGTTTTAAAAAGTGTGAATATTGATTCAGAAAAATATACCGGTTTTGCTTTTGGCATTGGTTTGGATCGATTTGCGATGCTGTACTACGGCGTGAATGATTTGCGGTTGTTTTTTGAAAACGACGTGTCTTTCTTGTCCCAATTCAAATAAGCGGAGCATCAATCATGCAATTTTCAGAACAATGGCTGCGTAGCTGGGTTAATCCAGCGCTTAATTCAGACGAACTTGCGCATTTGTTGACGATGGCAGGTTTAGAAGTCGAAGAAAATGAAGCCGCAGCACCCGCATTTTCTGATGTGTTTGTCGCAGAAGTACTGAGTGTAAGCAAGCATCCTGATGCCGATCGCTTAAATGTATGTAGCGTCAATGTGGGTGAAGCTGAGCCACTGCAAATCGTTTGTGGCGCACCGAATGTGGCCGCAGGCTTAAAAGTGCCGTGTGCCCGTATCGGTGCGGTATTGCCGGGCAACTTTAAAATTAAAAAAGCCAAAGTTCGCGGCATTGAATCATCGGGCATGTTGTGCTCGGGTGATGAGATGGGTATTGCTTCGGACATCGATGGTTTATATGAGCTACCGAGCGATGCCCCTGTGGGTATGCCGATTCGCGAATTTTTGGCGCTTGATGATCGTTTGTTGACCTTAAAACTCACACCGAATCGCACTGATTGCTTATCAATTCGTGGTATTGCGCGTGAAGTTGCTGCTTTAACTAAAGCAAGCTTAAGCCCTGTTGTCATTGAAACAGCTGCGGTTAATACCGATGCCACAATTGCCGTTGCATTGAACGCCGCCGAGGCTTGCCCACGCTATGCGGGCCGTCTTATTCAAGGCATCAACCAAGCTGCGGCAACACCTGACTGGATGAAGCAGCGCTTAGAGCGCTCGGGTATTCGTTCGATCTCGGCGATTGTTGATATTACAAATTACGTTTTGCTAGAGCTTGGTCAACCGATGCACGCGTTTGACGCGGCTAAGTTGTCCGGTGGCGTGCAAGTTCGCTTTGCTAAAGCCGGTGAATCCATCACCTTGCTGAACGAAAAAGAACTGAAGCTGAGTGATGATTTGCTGGTGATTGCTGATGATCGTGAAGTGTTGGCACTGGCCGGCATCATGGGCGGTTTGGCGTCGAGCGTGACCGAAAGCACCCAAGATATTTTCTTAGAGTCGGCCTTTTTTGCGCCAGACGTTATTGCCGGTAAAGCGCGTCGTTTTGGCTTTTCTTCAGATTCGAGCCACCGTTTTGAGCGCGGCATTGATTTTGGCAATGTGCGTCAAGCGCTCGAGCGTGCTACGCAATTGGTCGTCGATATTTGTGGCGGTCAAGTTGGCCCAGTGACGGAGCAATTAACCACCTTGCCTGCGCGGACACCGGTTGCATTGCGCGTGAGCCGTGTGGCTAAAGTGCTCGGTATTAGCTTGCCTGCAACTGAAATTATGGCGATGTTGCAAGGCCTTGGTTTAGCATGTGAATTGGCATCAGATGTCATTACCGTAACACCGCCGTCGTATCGCTTTGATATTGAAATTGAAGAAGACTTGATCGAAGAAGTGGCGCGTGTTTTTGGCTATGACAATATCCCAGTCAGCCCATCACTAGCGCGGATGAGTATGTTGCCGCAAGCGGGTGATCGCCGTAGTAAGAATGTTTTAAAATCAATTCTTGCTTCACGTAATTATCAAGAAACCATTTCTTACGCATTTGTGGAAGAAAAATGGGAAACAGATTTCGCTGCAAATAGCGCACCGATTCGCTTGATGAATCCAATTGCCAGCCAAATGAGCGTGATGCGCTCAACCTTGATTGGTGGTTTAGTCGCCGGTTTGCAACACAATTTAAATCGAAAACAAGACCGTGTTCGTTTGTTTGAACTCGCTCGCGTCTTTCAAGGCGTTGCGGCACATCAACAACCAGAACGAATGGCTGCGTTAGCATGGGGCAATCGTTTTGCCGAGCAATGGGGTGTAGCCAAAGAACGTGTTGATTTCTATGATATAAAAGCCGATGTGGAAGCACTACTTGCGCCACGGGTTGCTCAATATCGTCGAGTCAATCATCCTGCGCTTCACCCTGGTCGTTCAGCTGAAGTGGTGTTGGATGGCGAAGTAATTGGTGTGCTCGGTGAAGTACACCCGCAGTGGGTGCAGTCCTATGGCTTGGCCTTTGCACCGGTTGTTTTTGAGCTTTCGGTTGCCGCATTGACTCAAGTGGCGAAGTTGCAAGCAGAACCGATTGCTAAATTTCAAGTGGTACGCCGAGATTTGGCATTGTTAATGGATGAGTCCCTCGCTGCAGGCACCTTGTTGTTAGCATTTGAAAGTTTAAAATCACCGATTATTTCATCAGTAGAAGTTTTCGATGTTTATCGTGGTAAAGGTTTGCCAGATGGTAAAAAGAGTCTTGCATTCAAAATCTTGCTGCAAGATACTTTAAAAACTTTGACTGATGAAGAAATCGATATAGCAGTAGCAAAATTACTCCAGAAGGCAGAGGAATGCGGCGCGATCTTGAGAGCATAATGCAGTACGAAACAAGCACATTAACACTGACAAAAGCAGACCTTGCCGATATGTTATTCGACAAGGTGGGTTTGAATAAGCGCGAAGCCAAAGATATGGTGGAATCTTTTTTTGATGAAGTCCGTGCTTCATTATCAGAAGGCGATACCGTTAAATTATCTGGCTTTGGCAATTTCCAACTTCGTGATAAACCGCAGCGTCCAGGACGTAACCCTAAAACCGGTGAAGAAATCCCAATTTCTGCACGGCGCGTGGTTACATTTCATGCAAGTCAAAAGCTGAAGGGAATGGTCGAAATCCATTATGCAAAGCTCCAGCAGCGTTATTCCAACCAGTGATTTGCCATCAATCCCAGCAAAGCGCTACTTCACCATTGGTGAAGTTAGCGAATTATGTGGTGTAAAACCCCATGTTTTGCGGTATTGGGAGCAAGAGTTTACGCAACTTAAGCCGGTAAAACGGCGTGGTAATCGACGCTACTATCAGCATCACGAAGTGCTGCTAATTCGCCGAATTCGCTCTTTGCTGTATGAGCAAGGATTTACCATTAGTGGGGCGCGTAATCAATTGGGTGTGTCGATGGTTGAAGTTGGCGACTACGGTCGTGGTGAAGTCAGTTTGACCGAAGTTCGCCATGAGTTAGAGGATTTGCTGGCATGGCTTGAACAGTAAGTTTGTTTGGGTTAATATACGGCCTCTCGGAATATAGCGCAGCCTGGTAGCGCACTTGGATGGGGTCCAAGGGGTCGCGAGTTCGAATCCCGCTATTCCGACCAATCAAATCAATGGGTTACAGCTTTACGGCTGTAACCCATTTTTTCTTTGTGCCAATTCTGTGCGTTTATGGTTGCACTTGGCGTGAGCTAGGGTGAGCCAGTAATGCTCGATTTAAGTTTTTCCTCTGCTTTCCATCCGCCTTGTTATTTTCTCCATTCCTTTGCGTAGGACCCCCATCCTTGCTTCAAGGTGATTAAAGGCCTGTGCTGATTGCTGTGCTTGTTCTTGATAGAGTCGATTATAGGTTTTCCAGTGCATGCCTTTGGGCTTACCGCCTTAGCCGTTCATGTAGCCCGCTGGCAGGCCTAATTTCTTCCTAACTGTGTTTGCTCGCCTAAATTGCAGGCCGAAGTGCCTAGTCTTATTTTGCAATTTACGTCTTGCCATTCCCCATCGCGCTTGATGCGGTATTGCAGTGTAATCGCGTTCTCTGCAACGATGGCTGAGATGCTGGCTATACGTTCAGCGTTGCGAGTCCAAGACCAATCAAAGCCACTCCCTGTGAGTAGTCCATCACGTTGCCAACGGCGTATATCCACATAACGATAGTTTTGTGTTTTAGCTTTTCCGCTGTGTGAGTGCCAGCCACTGCCAATTCCACCCATTTTATTTCGCCGTTTTATACGAAATCATTTGTGAAATTTCTGTAGTACCTGTCCAATTTTACAGGAAGTTGATTGCATGGTTTGCTTGGTTGCTTCTGATGGCAACTAGGCTTGTTCCGTTGCGGCAAAGCGTTTTCAGTCGTTTTGCATAGCGTTTGAAATGCAGTAAATCATCATTTTTCTTGTGCTTGCTCTCTGGAATATGTTCTCCGAATTTGGCGAGAGCTAAAGGCATCAGTAATGTAGAGATGATAATGTCTGCGATTTGTAGCCCCACATGACTATTGCTATTGCCAAAAGTGGGCGGTAGGTGGAAGCGTGGAAATGTGTTTTTCTGCTCCCACATGGCTAAAGAAATAGGTTGTGCAACTTTGCCATTGATTTCTGTGCCCCTAAAGTCGGCTACGATCAGGCCATCACTCAATTCTTTATCCAAGAGTTGATGATAATTTTTAGCGATTCGCATCATCGCATCTGCGTATAGCTGGGTGCCATTAAACTTATCATCAGGCACTTTGATGATGACTTGGCCATACAGTTCTGCGCCGTGGGCGTTCAAAGTGTCCAGAAGTAGATGGGCGAGTTTATGTGCTTTGCCCGCGTCTAATTTATTCCCTTCGCGAATTGCCCGCCGCAGATCAGCGCCTTTTAGCTCGTTGAGTGCATCTTGATGACGGGAATTTGGCCTAGTTTCGCCATACAAATACAGCTGTTTGATTTTGATAAATTGACGACCAATCGAATCTAAAGCCTCTTTCGGTAGAGCAAGGCCAGCGATGATAAGGGCAGGTTGAATTTCTGTGTTATTTGCTGGCAAATAGCCTGGGCAGCCAGCTTCATCGATATAGCAGATGTGCATATTGAGTTCTCATAAAGTAATCGTTAGAAAGCAGCTAGTCGCTTTTTTTCAAAGCGAAGAAATGATGTGAAAACACACCAATTTCCTGCGCATGCCATCGCGGTCATGCACGATTACTCCACCAATATGCAACGCAAGCGTTGTGGAGCGTCCTTCTTAGGGACTGTCACTGTGCTCGCTTGAGTCATCAGTGCTGCAGTTTGCTAATGCAAAACTGTGCTTACCTCGTTGTTGCTGCGAGGTGTCCTTCTCAGGGACTGGTAGTGGTACATAACTGTAACCGAACTACTACAAATTGGCGTTTGCCAAATCTGCATTTCACTCGTACTTGCTACGAGTTGCCTTGCTTAGGGCTGGCGATGCTGAGTGATAAGTCAAGCAGAGCCGCACAAGATCTTAAATCATATGTGCGCAAGCATCATTCAAATCCGAAGAAAAAATGATGTGTCCTTCTTCAGAACTGCCATATCATCACAATTCGTGAATAAATATGGTGCGGGTTTTCTTATTGGAAAAACCACGAAACTAGCTGAATCGAACTATAAGCGAACTGAAACATAATCTGCAAGCGTATCTAATAAGACAGTGCGTAAACCGAACATAAGATGGCAATATCTAAGAGGGTGTACAGCAGGCGGAGTAAGTAAAATGCCAAAAAGCGGCTGACTGCCCCGGCTCGCGGGGTGGCGTTTGTGTTTTTAATTAGGCATGTATTGTTCCTCCAATACGATAACGGCACCTTGGTCGGGCGAACGTCTAGCGGTTTGCCTTTCTGGTGGTCGTCGAT
Organism: uncultured Deefgea sp.; assembly: GCF_947072475.1. Taxonomy (GTDB): domain Bacteria; phylum Pseudomonadota; class Gammaproteobacteria; order Burkholderiales; family Chitinibacteraceae; genus Deefgea. The sequence continues at coordinate 24,758 of NZ_CAMTIA010000009.1, read as the reverse complement.
CTTGTAAAAGCTAAACGCGAACAAACTGCATTGATTGCGGCCACCGTGGCGGGTGCGAATGAGCCAGCCTTTATCCTCTAGCTCTTTCAGCGACTTGGCCAAGGTCGCTTTGCTGCGCCATCCTCTAGGCTGCATCAGCGTCCATGCTGCCGATAAATAGCCATTGCGATTCGGGTGCCACTGGCTGGCTAGATCGAAAATCAATTTCACGGCATAGGGGCTGAGTGCGGCAAATTCATCGGACGTAATCACGACCATCGGTAGGGGCATGAATAAACCTTTTTCACGCCCCTCCTTTAGATCGCGCAGCGCAGCAGCTTTTTGTTTGCTGCCAGCCATCGCTAACCCTCCAGCAAGCCAACAGGTAAGAATAAGCTTTTGAATATCGCCAGCTTGGCTTTGACTGCTTGATAGGCTTGTTTATGATCCGCGCCAGTCGCGAGGGCATATTGCACGCTCTCGGCTGCCAGTACATAGCAGCAGCCCAGCGTGGTGAGTTGCGCTGTACTGAGGTTGGAGCGCTGCCCTTTGTCGATGCCGATGGTTTTATTCACCAGCTTTTCAAGGTTGATATGGTACATCTTAGCGGGCGTGCTGCTGCCGTGTTGCTGGGCATATTCCGCAAGCTGGCTTGCTGCTTGGTGTGCATGGCGATACGAGGGCAGGTATTGCTGATCTCGTGCCGCGAGTGTGCGGCGTGCTTCGCCAAATGCTTGGATCAATCGGGTTTTCATGGCGCGAATCTCAGGCGTATTGCGGGTATAGGTCAGCACCAGCATGCCTTGATCTTCATTCAGCAATGCAAACCGTTCAGGTCTGCCGCCTAGCTTTTGAGCTTTTGCGCTTTCAAAGCGCATTACTCCTAATGCCATATAGTCGCTTTGGTGTAGCTCAATACGGCGTAATAGGTGGCGATGCTGCACGCCCAACTTGTTCGCCAATAGTCGCGAATCAATCAATGGCTCGATATTGCTGCCGATCAATTGCAAATCGTGCTCAGGTACAGGGATTAAATAAGCCATGATTATTGCTCCTTCTTTAGGCGGCGTTTGATGAGGGAGTAATGCGCAATGCCGAAATGCTCGCGCCCATCACGGTCGACGGTGCGGCGGCGTTCAACGTGGATTTCTGCGCCTTGGTCGACTAGCTCCATCACGCGGCCAGCGGGGTGCAATACGTTATACAAGTCACGCAATTCAAAGGTGTTTTTGGTGCCTGTCAGTAAAGCTTGCTCGGTTCGATCTTGTTGCGCGACTCGGTCGGTGCGCTTATGCTGGCGGTTTTGTTTTGGGTCGTCACTGCCGTTGAGGTGCTGGCGATTGCTCAAGTTTTAGCCCTCCCGTTTTGCGGGTAGGCAGCGGGCAAGATAAGCATGCAAGCTGACTGCGGGGATTGCGCTGGCATTGGTCGACAGTTTGACCAATTCGAGTTCGCCTTGTTTAACGAGGCGATAGATCGTGGCGCGGCTCAATCCGAGCGTGGTGACTGCGGCATTGATTCGGTACATCAGGGGTGTGGCTGCTAAGGGCATAAAGCCTCCATACGTTGGTTTAACGTGGTGCATCAGGGCGATGCATAGGAGGCATTTGAAATCAGGAAGGAATAATGAAGTGTAGAACTACTTTTCTAAGGCGTAGTTTTACGCCGTTATTTACTAATTCGTTCACTGCCAAGTTTTATATAGTCAGCGAGAATCGGGCTTGAAATTGCTTTGGGATAGCCCTTTATTTCTAGGTCCTTGATCAGTTTTTCGGCAGCCCCTCGTGGTTGTTTTAATTCGTCAAAACTTAAATTTAACCCAGCGAGTAATGCAACAGCCTCCAGTAACTTATTTTCTTTTTGCTTTGGAATTTTACGTTCCTCTGCTGATGCGTCGACTTGTTGCAGTCCTGCACTTTGTTCTTGATTCAATGCTTCACCGCTAGCTAGTCGATTAAATTCCGCAGCTGAAATATATAAATCTTCAGGGGCTATTTTCCTTTGATCGCTTGGAAAACTATAAGTTGAGTCCGGTACAGCTTCAAAGTCTTCGTTATATTCATATTTTAATGGTCTGAAGTATTTTGTTTGCTTTTGAGTTGTATATTTCGATAGTGCTACTAAGCCATTAAAGCCAATGACGTACATGTCACTAAAAAACAGGTGTTCATTTTTTAGTGATCTGACTTGTTTTGGGCGTAGAGGTAGAAAGTCCACATCGACGAGGCCTTCAGGTAACTCATTTACATTTAATTTAACATCAGCAAATGACATTTCTAGGTCTGAAATGCGCCATAAAATTTCAAGTCGTGAGGTTTCACCTAGATGAATTAAATACTCATAGCTCGTATTTAGCTTTTCAGCTGATTCATGAAGTGTGTAAAACCAGCGAGGGAAATTGTCTTCAAGCTTCTTAAGCGGCTTAGATTTTGTCATGTCATTTTTTACTCAAATGAATGGATTGATTAGGCGGCATGACGTCCAAACGAAATCACATTATTTGCCTCGGTATTGGCAAATAAGGACAGACGTTCACCCAGCAAAATAAACGCCTCCCTTTGCTCGGCTTCTTGCCGTTGCAGTTGGTAGGTGCGTTTGATTTTGTTTTCTTCTTTGTGATTTAAACACTTTTCGATGATATGCGGTGCAATACCGAGTTCGCCCATGAGCGTGGCGGCGGTGCGGCGTAGGTCGTGCGGTGTCCACTTGCCACTCGATAACACTAAGGCCTGCGTATTTTGACTGCGGGCACTCATGGTAGTGGTTTGGTTGTCGCTAATTTGCTTTTAAATGTCGCGGCAAAAATCATGCGAGCCGCATGATGGGCTGCTTCGGCTTCTTGTTCAAGCTCGGCCAGTTTTTGCTGCTGCTGTTGATCGAGGATGGACAGCTGATCTGCTGTGGCTAAGTCTTGGCGGGCTTTCGCTGGATCAATACTCTTGGCAAGTTGTAATCACACCAGCCTCTTGCGGTGCTGAGGCGACGCTCGTCAGACGTGGCTTCAAAACAATAAATAGAGCGCGTCATTCTGTGATTGCCCTTTGAAGGGGCGGTATCGCTTTGACTCGGTATAAAAATTGTATTTATTTAATCTGGCGCCACTTTAAGTGGTCGAGTTTTACTTGTTTGTCGTTTTTTAAATACATCATTACCGCGCATTCTAGCCCTTGGGTGAGCTGAAGTTTTTGTGGTTTATTGTCGTGATGTGTAAGTTTGAATCTGGATTAGTAAGATGCTGTAGAAATGAAATGTTCTTTATAAAAGAGATGAACTGGCTAAATAGGCCAATCTTGCGCTGATTTGCCATTGGCATAATAGAGCGCCAATTTCTTACTTGTTTCTGACTTGTGCCGATTGTTGAGTTGGTGCTGAGCTGACTTAGGGATAGCCCTAGGCTTGTTAAACATGAGTTTGATTCGTAGCATGAAGCTTGTTTCTCAACGACAGAGCATCGGGCTTTGGGTTGCGGTGAACCATAACAAGACGGGAGATTTACATGAATACTTCGCTGCCACGGGCTAGTTGTCCATTTGCTGTTTTGCTGCTGACCTCTTTACTCGCCGCATGCGGTGGCGGTAGTGATGTCAGCATCCCACCGGACACCCGCAATATTAAAGAAGTCGTTTCCTTTGGTGATAGCCTCAGTGATGTGGGCACGTATAACCCGACGACAGCCGACGCAGATACGACGAATGATCAGCCATTGGGCTTGCGATTTACCACTAAGCCCATCCTCAAAGTCGACGGTAAGCCAGATCAGGCTACTCCGGGCGTTGTTTGGACTGAAGTGCTGGCAAATGAATATGGTTTATATCTCATTCCAAATCGCTTGGTTAATTTTAGTGGCATTAACCCAGCGACTGGTGCAGCTGTCGGCACAGTTGGCTCTATGGGTAAGATTTATGATTTTGGTGGCACCGCTTATGCAGAGGGTGGTGCAAGAATTGAAACTGAGCTGACGGTCAATGCCAAAGGTCAGCCGATTAATAATGGCGTGATCACAGTGGCACCTGGCGTTACATACCAATCGGCAACGGCATTATCGATTAAAGGCCAAATCGCCAAATACAAAGCGGCGCGTACCAGCTTTAATCCGAGCCAGCTGGTATTGATTCAAGGCGGTCCGAATGATTTCTTTGCTTTCTTAGGTGGTGTGGCCGAAGGTAAGATCGATCCCGCGACGGCGCAAACTGAAATTAGCAAGAATGCATTGGCCATGGTCACTCAGGTGAAAACCCTGGTTGCAATGGGCGCGACCAAGGTGGTGTATGCCAATATGCCTGATTTGGGCGTGACGCCACAGTTTGCACCAACGCCATTAAAAGGCTTGGCCACTTCGATTTCGACGGCGTACAACCAAGCGGTTGCAGCGGGCTTAGCGAACGAAATCGCCGCGAAGCAAGTGCTGATTTATAACACTGCTGGATTAGTGGCTACGGCCATTTCTAGCCCGGCAAGTTTTGGCTTGGTTAATACCAGCGCCATGGCGTGTAATAACGATACCACGCCATCCGCTACGCCTTTGCCGCCGAGTGTTGATCCAAGCAAAGTCTCTGCACTGACATGTAATCCTAAAACCTTGGTGGCAGTGAATGCAGATATTAATTATCTGTTTGCCGATGGTGTTCATCCTTCGGTTGCTGGGCACACGGCTTGGGGTAAAGCCGCCGCCGCGACGGGGATTGCTTCTGGTTACGTTAAATAATTTTTAGCGTATAAAAAACCGCGTTAGGCTCAAGGCTTGACGCGGTTTTTTTACGTTTAGAATTTTGCTTATTAGGGTTTGTCTTTGCCTTGGAATGGGTAGCGATTAATTTGCCTAAAGACGGCCAGCAGCTTGGCGAGTGCAGCCGGTAAAATTGGGGTATGAGCCAATTGCATGCTCTGCCCCTAATGCCGTTCACTTAAGCCAAGTGAGCGGCATTTTTTTCCTCTATTTCATTGCTGGTGTCGCTTTTGACGCAAAGGTACAGAGAAAATCAATCGAAAAGCCCTGAATTTCCTCCGCGCCTCTGCGCCTCTGCGTCAGGTTTTCAGGGTTTGTCGTTAAGTGAACTGTATTTATGCTCTGCCCCTGCATTTTGCGGACCAGCTTTGCTGGGGTATGGGTAAATAATACCTCAGTGACTGATGCTGCAGCTTGCTAAGTATTACGCTGCAATTACGTGGATTTTTTGGCGCTAATCAGGGGTGGTATTTTGTCGCAAAAAGAGAGGTTGATGGCTTAAGCATTGATTTTTATCAATGTTGCAATGCAGCATAAAGAGGATCTTGGCGAGCTTGTCTTTATCTTTTTGGAAAGCATCATGTCGTATCACGAAGTAGAAAACCTCGCCCTCACGCAACATACTGTGCCGCAACCTCCGATCTGGATTGAACTTTGGTTGGCGTACTTAGATGGTGAGGTCTAAGGCTGTAATCCGTATCGACCTCACGCCGCATTAAGCTGCATGGTTTAACGTTGCAAGGACGTCTTGTCCACGGCGCAAGATTAAAGAAGTATTGATGCCACCAAAGGCAAAATTATTGCTCATCGCATATTGGCAATTGAGCTCACGCCCAGTCACCGGTAAGTAATCGAGTGCACCACAAGCGGGGTCAACGGTATCGAGGTTGACATTACCCGCGTACCAGCCCCGATTGAGCATTTCGATGGTCATCCATGCTTCTAGTGCGCCGCATGCACCCAAGGTGTGACCAAAATACCCCTTGAGTGAACTAAAGGGCATGTGCGCACCAAAAACGCGGTTAGTCGCTTGGCTTTCTGCAATATCTCCTTGATCAGTGGCCGTGCCATGCGCATTTACATAACCGATGTCGCCGGCATTGAGCCCCGCATTGGCCAGCGCCAGCCGCATCGCCACTTCCATCGTGGCGGTTTCAGGTCGAGTCACATGCGCGCCGTCTGAGTTACAAGCAAAACCGACAATCTCGGCATGAATTCGCGCACCGCGCGCGAGCGCATGCTCGAGTTCTTCCAAAATCAGCGTGCCCGCACCTTCACCAATCACCAGACCATCGCGATGCGCATCAAAAGGGCGCGGCGTGGTGTGTGGTGCATCGTTTTGGGTGCTGGTGGCATAGAGGGTGTCAAACACCATGGCTTCAGTTGGGCAAAGCTCTTCAGCACCACCGGCAATCATCATTTGCTGTTGGCCATATTTGATCGCCTCATAGGCGTAACCAATGCCTTGGCTGCCCGAAGTGCAGGCGCTCGATGTGGGGATGACACGACCTTTAAGGCCAAAATACACCCCAATATTGACCGCCGAAGTGTGACTCATCATCCTGAGGTAAGAGTTGGCGCTTAGGCCGTTGACATCTTTTTCGATCAGCGCATAACCAAATTCGCGCACCGCATCCGTACTGCCAATCGATGAGCCATAGGCCACGCCCATGCTGCCATTTTGAATTAAGGGATTGCCCAGTAAGCCCGCATCCGCCAGCGCGTATTCGGACGCCAATACGGACATTTTGGCAACGCGGCCCATTGAGCGGGTTTGCTTACGGGTATAGTGCGCGGGCAGGGCAAAATCAGGAATAGGGCCCGCCAATAAGGTGTTAAGGTCTTGGTATTGCGCCCAGTCATCCATACGGCGGATGCCGGTTTTCCCTGCACGCATCGCCGCAGCAATGGTCGGCCAATCACCGCCCAAAGAAGAGATGCCGGCCATGCCGGTAACAACAACTCGTTTCATTTACGTCTTACCTAGGTAGTTACTCGCCATACAAGGAGTGTACCGCGACTCAATTGATTGTATTGCGACTTAAAATCAACATAATCCGCCATTCACTGCAATCACTTGCCGCGTGGTATACGCGGCACCCTCGCTCATCAGATAGCTCACCGCAGCGGCAACTTCTTCGGGCCGGCCCATTCTGGCCATTGGGATCATTTTTTTGATGTCTTCTAGCGCCGGTAAGTCTTGAATTATCTCGGTCTCGATCAGCCCCGGTGCCACACAATTGACGGTGATTTTTCGGCTGGCCAATTCGAGTGCCAGCGCCTTACACGCGCCGATTAAGCCGGCTTTGGCGGCGCTGTAATTGACTTGTCCTCGATTGCCAATCAAGCCCGACACCGAGGCAATCGCCACGATACGCCCGGTTTGACGCCGACGCACCATGGGCATAGATAGGGGATGCAGCACATTATAAAAGCCATCCAAATTGGTGCTGAGCACCAGATCCCAATCGTCGTCGCTCATCGCCGGAAACGCCGTATCCCGCGTAATGCCCGCGTTGATAATCACGCCGTATGGCGCGCCATGTGCGGCCACATCGGCTTCAATGGCCATGCGAGTTTGCGCGCGATCGGTCACATCAAAGCAGATCAATCGGGCCTGACGGCCTAGCGCGACAATCTGTTGTTGCAGCGCAAGCACGCTGTTTTGATTACGGTGGTAATGCAAAATCAAATCAAAACCATCGCTGGCCAATTTGAGCGCCATGGCGCGGCCAAGGCCACCGCTGGCGCCGGTAATTAAAATCGTATGCATGGTTGTTCGCTTAATTGCTTAAAAAGTCGCTTGGGTTTTCGGGTTGAAAGCCATTAATCCGCGCGTTCACTGCAATGACTTGCCCGTCGGTTGTTACGCCGTTCACGCTGGCGGCAAACACCGCCATGCCATTATCGCCCTTGATCACTTCGTTAACGCAAATCGTGAGCTGCGTGCCCGGTTTAAAGCAGGGCACATTGCTTGCAAAGTGCCGCGTGCCCAACAAAAAACCAATTTTTGGCGCTTGGCCGCTGCGCCGCGCATGGCAGCCATCAAGGGCGGCAATCGCTTGGGCCATGTATTCAATGGCGACATAAGCCGGCACACCGCCCAGTATCGGATCATTAAATAGGCTATCGGCTGGCACGGTCAGCGCCGCAGTCAGGCTGTGTGCATCAAATTGAATAATGCGATCGAGCAAAATCATTGGTGCGGCATGGGGCAAGACCTCATGCGGTAAATAGTGTGGGTGGTTCATATAGGGACTCGCTGCAAGATCAGGCTGACATTATTGCCGCCAAAGGCAAAGGAATTACTCATCGCCGTGTGCAGCGCATAGCTTTGTCCCGCTTGAGCCCAGTTCAGTGGGGGTAAGGCTGGGTCAAACCCGTTACCGTCATCATTGTTGCAAAAGGGGGCGGGCAGTTGTTGCAAAGGGTTGAGTGAGGGCTGCAACAGCAGCCAGCAAAACGCCGCTTCAATGGCACCAGCCGCCCCCAGGGTATGTCCTGTGAGCGATTTGGTGCTGCTGCTTGGCGGTAAATACCCAGCAAATACATCCCGCACCGCCACGCTTTCCATGGCATCATTTAATGGCGTTGCTGTGCCATGTAGGTTTAGGTAATCGATTTGCTTCGCGGGCAATGCCGCATCGTTGAGCGCGGCGCGCATGGCGGCGACTGCGCCATGTCCTTGCGGATGGGGCGCTGAAATATGATGTGCGTCGCTGCTGGCGCCGCAACCGAGTAGTTGCACAGGGCCACGCTCTCGGCTCATCAGCATCAGCGCAGCCGCTTCGCCGATATTGATGCCATCGCGCTTAGCATGAAACGGCTGGCATTGCGCTGCACTGATCGACTCTAATGCCGCAAAACCATTGAGTGTGAGCTGGCACAAGCTATCTACGCCACCGCAAATCACCACATCGACCAGACCCATGTTAAGCAGTCGGCGCGCGGCGATAAAGGCTCGGCCACTGCTGGAGCAGGCGGTCGAAATCACATACGCTGGGCCTTGAATTTGATACAGCTCGGCCAAAAACCGCGCCGGATCGGCCATTTCTTGGCGCAAATAACTGTAGTCTGCTGGTGCTGCTTCGCCACGCGCTAGCGCGGCGATGGCCGCTTCGCTTTCGGCTACGCCCGAGGTGCTGCTGCCTAAAATAATCGCCACACGCGCCGCGCCAAAGCGGGTAATGGCGGCGCGAATTTCGGCGTCAATTTGCTGGCTGGCGGCATACAGCAGTTGATTATTGCGACTGTGAAACTGCGCCCATTGCGGCGGCAACTTGGGTAATTGCGCCGACACCGCGCCAATCAAAGTTGGGCGATCAATCAGCGTACTTGGCGCTGGCGTCAAACCATGCTGACCGGCAAGCAGTGCGGTTATCGTTTCGGTGTGGCCAATACCGAGGGGGGATATCAGCCCAAGGCTGTTTAAATACGTGCTCATTCGGGCAATACCTCAATACTTAACCCATACTCGGGGCGCTTTAGCTCAATTTTTCCGGCGCTATGGCTGACTTCGGCGTATTTTTTGCCGCGATACCACCAATGCGTGACGCCGTTTTCGTGATGACGTTGCCAGTGCGCTGGCAGCACCGCGTTAATCGGCGCGTGGGTGATTTCAAAATCACGCCAAACTGCGTCCAGTGGCATGAACTTGGGCCACCAAGGGCCGGCCTCGGTGATGAGTTGATCGCCAACACGGGTGAGGCTAAATAAGCGTTGTCCGGTTGGGCTAATGGCGACCACGCGCAAGGTGTGGCCATCACTTTCGACTCGGGCGGTGAAAGCCAATGTTTGCTCGCCACTGTGGATGGTGAGTAACTCGCTTTGCGCGAGCGGCGTAAATTGCGCCACTGGCAGCAGGGGCGCGTGACTGCACGCCAGTAGCCAACTGCAAAGCCAAGCGATGCTCAGCCGATACCACCACAACTTGATGCTCGTATTCGCGGTGGACGCTGTCGGTAAATTGCGGTTAAGCGGCATGCGGTTTGTCGCCTTGCAACGGTAGTTCATCCGGATGACTGGCCGCGGTGGCCAGTCTGGCCATTGGTGCAAAAATAAACGCCAGCGTAACGCCAAATAACACCATCATGCCAAATGATTGCGCGGCCGGTAGGCTAGACATCGCCAACAGCCCAAACGACAGCAATGTGGTGCTTGAATCGAGTGTAACGCCGAGCATCGCTTGATGCGCTTCTTCGCCAGACTCGCGAAAAAAAATCGCGTAGTCGATACCCAGTGCCAGTACGATCAGCAAGGCAAAGGCCGAAAAGATGTTCAAGGTCATACCCAGTATGCCAAACAGCGCCAGCGCGCCCAGTGCCGCCAACACCGAAGGTAAAATAATCAGCGCAGCCCCGCGCCAGCCATGCCGTGGCGTCATCAATGCCGCCATCAGTAGCAAAGACAGCGCGGTGAGCAGCAAGGCAATATTGCGGTAGCGCGCCATGAGTTCGGATAAATCGTTCACTTTATCGACAAAGCGCACGCCATCGAGTGAAATACCCGCCAGCGCGGCTTTATCTTGGATATTGGACACCAAGAGCAAAGAGGCAAAACCGCGCTCAGTTTGCCCCAGCCAGAGCATCGCGTCGGCACGGCCTAAATCGCTATTGAGCCATTGCTCGATATTGACCGGCTGCGCTTGCGCCAATGCCGTTTGATCGGCGCGAATGGCCGTCTCAGACAAGCCCAGTTCGCGCAGCCAAGCGCTGTATTGCGGCGTGGAAAGCACGGTTTTTAAAACGTGCAGACGCTGCGCTTGGCTGGCGGTATCGGGTAGATGTTGCGATATTGAGCGGGTGGCGCTGATGGTGTTATTGGCCAGCAATGGATTGAGCTTGGCCAGTAGTGCTTGTTCACGCTGCAAAACTTGGTCTGCGCTGCGGCCTTCAATTAAGAAAAATTGACTCTCGGGCGCATGGCGAAACAAGTTTTTGATGCGCTGCTCCATTTGCCCCAGCGCCGGGTCAACCGTGTAAAAGCGCTGTAAATGATCATCGGCGCGCAATTGGCTTAAGCCATAGAGCAGGGGAATGAGTAAGAGTAAAAGATATTTTTTGCTGGGTATCAGCGTATAGGCTTTAAGCAATAAATCGGTAAGGCGCATACCCTTGGTGTTGGGGCGGTAGTTTTTTAGCAGGGTCGGGAAAGCCAGCACCACGGTTAAATAGGCGGCGATTAATCCACTGGCAGAAAAAACGGCAATTTCTCGCAAACCCGGAAAAGGCGCGATGGCCAGCGCCAAATAGCCGGTAACACTGGTTAACATGCCGTAAAACAGCGCTGGGCGTAATTGTTGGACGGCTTGGGCGATGGTCCAATCTTTGTCTGCGCCCAGACTGTCGGCAAAGCAATGCGTGCCGTAATCAATGGCGACACCAATCAAGCTGGCACCAAACACCAAGGTCATGACGTGAATGCTGCCCATGATCGACACGGTGGTAACAATGGCGACGCCAGTGGCAATCAGTAAGGGCAGTAAGCACAGCGCAATAGCCCAAACGCGGCGAAACGCCAACCACATTAATAAAATCGAGCCGATCCATGAACCGACACCAATGCGGCTGATTTCCGCTTTGGCTTTTTTGCTCGCCAGATCGCTATGCAGCGCAACGCCGGCGGCAAGCGCCTCCACGCCGCTGGCGGTTTGGGCGCTATGAATTGCAGCATAAATCGCTGTGGCGGTTGGTGCGGGGCCGGTTTTTTGTGGCGCTGTCTCATTTGACGCAGCCTCATCTGACGCGCTGTCGTCAAAAGCGCGGGTGTTGCTTTTGGCTTGAATCAGCACCCAAAATTTGTTTTCCCCGCGCAGCAATACCATGCCGCTGGCCGGATCAAAATCAACGCCGTCAGCAACTTGGCGGCCGATTAAATCGCCCGCCAAAAACAGCGGATCGCGCTCAAGTAGCGCGCTGCGTAAGTTGCCCAGTGGGCCGTAGAGCTGGGCGGCTTGTGCTTGTAAATAAGCGTCAAGCTCACCGGTTTGCAATTGCGCAATGGTGGCGGGGTGAGCCAGTGCGTAGCGAAACGCCGTGGCGCTGGCTAGCGCATCATTTCGCGGCTGGCGCAGCACCACGCTGGCAAAAGCCTGCGATTGCGTCAAGCTATTGGCCGCTTGCTCGGCGGCGGCCATCGCCGCTTCGCGGGTGGGCGCGCCGATCAGTAGTACATTGCGCTCACCCAATTGCTGCTCAAGTTGCTGTACTGCGGCCAGCACCACGGGGTCGCTCTCGCCAGCCGGTAGCATCGCCATCAAATTGGTTTGCAAGGGCAAGCCGCGTTGCAGTAGGGTGCTTAGCAAAATACCCAGTATCAGTATGCCGCTGCACCAGATATAAAATCTGGCTTTCTCTGATATACCTAGCGTCATTGGCGTAAGAACTGATTTTGTTCAGCGGTCGACAGCGCGCCAGCTGCTCGAACTTGGCTAAGCGTGTAATGCGTGCTGTCGCCGTTTTTTTCGGCGATGTCGATTTGCTGTAACACGCTCGCTCCAGTGAGGGTCAGCGTGTTGGCAAAGCTGGCAAAGAGTCCTGCTTTGGGTTTGAGTGTGAGCTGCCAGCGCTGGCCATCCACGTAGCCAGTGATGACAAAGTCCGCCTCTAAAGCCGCCCAATCACCGGCCACCAGCGCCATAAAAATCCGTGAAACGGCGCTATACGCCGGTTGCGATTTGGCATCGACGCGCACAATGGTTTTGCCATTGACGCTTTGAATCAGCGTATCGGCAGTGATGATGCTGTCCGAGGCATAGGGTTTTTCAATTTGCCACAGCAAACCTTGCTGCTTTAGATAGACAAATTGGCCGCTGGCGAGCAGCGGTTTGGAGAGCTTGGCGATGCGTTTTTCTTGGCGAAATTCACCGCGCAAGGTGTCTTTAACGCTAACGCGGGCTTTCACGTCGTCGAGTAAGGCGCTGTGCGCAGGCGCGACCAGTAATAGTAGCGCGAGAGCGAATGCTTGAAGGTTCATGGTTGGGCTAGTCCTGGTTTTTTCGGTCCTGACGTTTGCGGATCTAATTCTTGCAGCCCTAATTTCTCCCGCAGGATCTCTGGCGAAACAAAACACATTTCACCGCTACTGAGATCAACCGCCACTTGTGTGGTGTCGCCCTTGGTGAGCAATTGGCCGCTGGCCACATCGTGGATGCGATAGCTGATTTTTAAGCGGTTTTCCCATTCCACAATACTGGCGGTAACGCGCAGCGCTTGCTCAAAGCGGGCTGGGCGCGAATAGCGAACATGCAAATCAATCACCGGCCACGCGTAGCCAGACGCTCGCATGCCGGGATAGTCATAATCAAATTGGCGCAGTAGCGCGCTGCGGGCGAGCTCAAAATATTTAATGTAATGGCCGTGCCAAACGACTTCCATCACGTCGATATCATGAAACGCAGGGGTGATTTCAATACTGTGTGAGTGAATGGCGTGCATTAGGCAGCTCCAGGAACGCTGAGACTTTGCGCTTGAATTGCCGCAATCACCGCGCGCAAATCGGTGTCGAGCGCCCGATCTTCAACTAAATGCGCCGAAAAAGTACGAACTTCAGCCATAAAGGCATTCACCGCTGGCGCGCATTGCGCGGCGCTAAGCTCGCCTTGGGCGATGCGCAGTTCAACACCTTGGACTGCAGCCAAGGCATGGGCGGCGATGACTTGCTCGGTCAATTGCAATACCCGCAATGCGTCGCGCGCGGCAATGGTGCCCATGCTGACTTTGTCTTGATTGTGGCATTCGGTGGAGCGGCTAAATACGCTGGCCGGCATCGTTAGCTTAAGCGCCTCGGCGGTCCATGCTGAAGCGCCGATTTGCACGGCTTTAAAGCCATGATTAATGGCGCGTCGCTCGCCGGTGGCTCCCGATAGATTGCTCGGCAAACCATGGTTGTAGCGGGTGTCGACTAATAGTGCCAGCTGGCGATCCATTAAGTCGGCTAAATTGGCGACGCAGTTTTTTAAGCTGTCCATCGCAAAAGCAATATGCCCGCCGTAAAAATGCCCACCGTGTAACACATGCTCACCTTCGCCGTCGATAATCGGGTTGTCATTGGCGCTATTGAGCTCGTTTTCGATAAATTGGCGCAGCATCGGCAATACGTCAGCCAGGACGCCGATGACGTGCGGCGCGCAGCGGATTGAATAGCGATCTTGTAGCCGCAAGCCTTCGCGCGGTGCTTCGCCAGCGAGTAAATCGTCGTGTATCCACGCGGCGACTTCGTTTTGCCCCGGATGCGGTTTAACTGAAAACAGCTTGGCGTCAAAATGATAGCTATTGCCATCGGTGGCCAGTGAGGTGAGCGCAGTGAGGCGGGCGCATAATTTCACCAGATATTCCGCGCGGCGATAGGCAATACACGCCAGTGCCGTCATCACCGCCGTGCCATTCATTAAGGCCAAGCCTTCTTTGGGCGCTAGCGTGAGCGGGCTGATATTAAGTTCTGTGTATGCTTTTTGAGTGGGGTATGGCTGGCCATCTCGGTAAATATCTCGCTCCCCAGCCAATACTGCCGCGACGTAAGACAGCGGCGTTAAATCGCCACTGGCGCCGACAGAGCCTTCTTCGGGAATCACCGGCACGAGATTTTGGTTAATCAATGTCGCCAGTTGTTCCAGCAACACCCAGCGCACGCCAGAATAACCTTGCGCCAAAGACAGCAGTCGAACCGCCAAAATCGCGCGGCCGGTAAACTCATCAAAAAACGCCCCTAAACCACAACCGTGATACGTATACAGTTGGCGCGGTAATTCGGCGACCAAATGCGCGGGAATGGCCACCGTGCACGAGTCGCCGTAACCGGTGGTGACGCCATAAATTTCACCGTGCTCGGCGAGCAGCTGCTCGAGAAACTGACTGCCGGCATGCACGCGGCGGATGAAGGCGGCGTCGTTAGACAATTGCACGCCATGACCGGCCGCAACGGCGAGGATGTCTTCAATCGTGAGGCGTGCAGCGCCAAATTCAATACGGTCAGCAGGGCGATTCATAGGGGCAGCCAAAAAGAGTAAAAGTTATACCACTGCAAAGGCGCAAGCTGGCAGTAGTGAGCCAATCGGTCGGCGTAGCGCTGTGCTGATTGTTGTAGCCAAGGTTGCCGCGCTGCTCGGGCGATGGTTTGCGCTTCGCTGAGCGTTTCCAGATAAACATGCAGGCCATCGGCCGCTTTCAGACAAACCGCAAAAACCAGCGGGCATTGCATCAAGAGCGCCAGCAAATGCGGGCCTAGCGGCAGTGCAGCCGGCGCGCCCAGAAAATCGACGTTGAGCGTGCGGGTGTGGGTGTTGACCGGCACGCGATCGGCGGCAATCACCAGCCATTCCCCGCGCGCCACCCGCTCGGATAAGTCCGCCGCTAAGGCGGCGTTTAGATCTTCAACTTGAATTAGCCGCACCGAGTGAGTCCCGGCTTGCGCCGCCAAAATACGGTTAAATTGCTGCGCGTGTTGCGTATACACCAAGACATTGAGCGTGAGCTCGCTAATGTGTTCTGACAAAGCCTGCATTGCTTCGGTATTGCCTAAATGCGCTGTGAGCATAATGCCGCCTTGGCGCTGCGCCAATCGGGCTTGCATCATCGCTTGACCATGCATGTGCACTTGGTTTGGATTAAATTGCCCCGACCAAACGCGCAATTTGTCCAGCGTGGTGTCGGCAAAGCTCAAATAGTGTTGCCAACTCAATCGCAGCGATGGCGTGAACTTTAGCGCTGGTGCTGCCCGCTTTAATTGCCGCAAATAGTGTAATGAAGCGCGGCGAGCTGACGGGCCAAAGACAAAAAACCAAGCCAGTACTGGGTAAAGTATCAGTGCAAACAGCGGCCGACCGCCAAGACGGTAGGCGGCGAACATGCTTTTCATTCCCCAGAAGGCCATGCGCCCCCCGCGCTCGGTTTGCGCGCTCCAGCTCGATTTACTCATGTGCGAAACCAAGGGCGATTAAGTGCTGTAGTGGATTCATGCTCGAAACCAAGGGGCGATCAAGTGCTGTACTTGATTCATGTGCGAAACCAGCGCGCAATTAAGCGTGGACTGCGCCACAGCATGCCAAAAAACAGTTTGGCGTGTAGGCGTGAGATCAGCAGATTGTCGCGCCATAGCGCAAAGTGCGACACGCCATCGAGTGGATATTGCACTGGTGTGGGCAATTGCACGATGGGCACGTCGGCCCAGTACAGCCGCACCATGATTTCAATATCAAACTCCATGCGGCGGCCAAGTGCTTCGCGCTCGATCAGGGCGCAGCTTGCGGCCAGCGGGTAGACGCGAAAGCCGCACATGGCGTCTTGAATCTGCAATGACAAAGTGTTAATCCACACCCAAATATGCGTGGCATAGCGCCCGTACAAACGCCCCTTAGGTACGGAGGCATCGTAAATCGGTCGCCCGGCAATCAGCGCATTCGGTTGCGTCTGTGCAGTATGGATAAATTGCAAAATATCCGGGGTATGATGCTGGCCATCAGCATCAATCTGTATCGCGTGGCTATACCCTAGTTGCTTAGCCCAGCGTAATCCCGCCATGACTGCGCCGCCTTTGCCCAGATTGTGTGGTAAGTGCTGTACTTGCAGCCAATCGGCCTGCTGCGCCGCTAAAGTGCTGAGCGTATGGCGGCAAGCGGCGTTGCTACCGTCGTCAATCAGTAAGCAGGGCAGATTAAACGTGCGTAATGCCTCAAGCACCGCGCCAATGGCGTGCTCGTGGTTGTAAACCGGAATCAAAATACAAGGCTTAAAATCGCTCATGCGGCAAAAACCAATCGGCCTGAGGAATGGCTGCCTTGCTCGGAAGTAAAAGCAAACGTCACCCTTTGCCGCATTTCATCCCAAGTGAGCTGCAGCGTGAGCACGGTGTTGGGCCGGATGATTTGCTGAAATTTAATCACTTCCATCTGGCTAAATGCGCCGGGGATGGCAAAGTATTGACGCGCGAATTGGGCCGCCCAATGAATTTGCGTCACGCCGGGCAAAATCGGCGCATTGGGAAAGTGCCCCGCAAAATAGGCTATATCGGCGGCGATGAAGAGTTGCAATTGGCATTGTTCGTCGTCTTGCTGCAGCGACAGTGTTTGCGGCAGCAAGGCGGGCGACGCAAATAAAAGCTGTAAAGCGGCTGGCGTGGTTTTGCCTTGTGCATTGACCGGTAAAGCGGCCGCAAAGCGCCAGCGGCGCGGGATAGCCACGCGCTCGATGTCGCCGATTAAATGTTTTTTAAGTTGCTTGATGAGTGCGGTTTTTCCCAGTTGCACCAGTAGCGCAATGCCCGCTGCATTGAGCACGATGACGGCATTTAAACTTTGCCGACCTTGCGTTTCTGCAGCAAAAACCGCAGCGTCAGTGACTTCGGGTAAATGCTGTAAAGCCTGCTCGACGCGAGCGAGTGCAATGCGTTGTTCTTCGATTTTCGCAATGCGATCGAGCCGCCCTAAAAGCGTGAATCTGCCATCGGCGCTGATGCTGGCGGCGTCATCCATCACGACCCATTGATTGGGCAATAAATGTGCTGAGTTAATTTCAAGCGCGCCAGCGTCGTTAATGCGCAGCGCTACATTGGGCAGCGCTTGCCACGCTGTAGGCTGTTGCCGCCAAGCGACGCCGCCAGTTTCGGACGAGCCAAAAATCTCGGTGATGGGCATGCCGCTATAGTGGGCAATCCGCTGGGCAACTTCGGCGTTAAGTACGCCGGCAGATGAAAACAGCGCCGCCAAATGCGGCCGAGTTGCCGCCCACGGCTGCTGTTCAGTGAGCCGCTTGTAATGCGCGGGGCTGGCAATCCAGCTGACTTTGCCTGCCGCCTGACTCATTGCAAACAGCTGCTCGGGGAAAAATGCCGCCTCGGCAGCAAACACGCGGCCAAAGCTCACTGGCCAAATGATTCGAAACAATAAGCCATAAATATGTTGCTGGCTGACCGTCGCCACAATGACCGAATCGGCCATTTGCGCGCCAAATAGCGACTCTAATACGGCAACTTCAGTGAGCAGTTGCTGCAGCGTTTTATGAATCGCCTTGGGTTCACCACTGGAGCCCGAGGTATAAATCACCAGCTGACAAGCATCGGGCGCGTAGGGGGGGAGTTGTGCTGCCTGCTTAATTGACGCCGGTTCGCACAGTGCAGCAATGACTAAGCCCCATTGCGGCTCATCGGCGAGACGCAGTGTTGCTGGCGTGGCATTGATCCGCGTTTCATCACCGGGTAGATGCACGATTTTATCGGTTTGCCATGCGGCATACAGGGCGACGGCAAACCAATACGCGTCACGGCAAAATAGGCTGATTTCGCGCTCGTTATGCATCGCCAACGTGTGCGCCAGCGCCGCCACGTGCGCGCTAAATTCGCTGCTGCGGATCAGTCGACCTTGTTGTAATGCAAAGTCATAAGCAGGGGTATTGCGATCAAGCCATTTATTTATCATTGTTTGGTGCGAATACGCTGTCGCAGTATCCATTCTCCAGCCATCAAAGCGCCCATGAGCACATAGGCGATGCCGCCATTATATAAAGTCCAGTAATCCCAGCTGGCATAGCGTGCCGTCCACAGCGCGATGCTGCCGTTGAGCATAAAAAACCCACACCAGACTTGCGTCACTTTGCGGGTGTACGCCACGCCCGATGCCGGCAAATTAGGCTCGCTCAGTCTGGCTAGGCGCTCAATTACGCTCGGTCCGCGCCACAGGCTGTAGGCAAACACCGACAACATGGCCAGATTGATCAAGACCGGATAGTAGCGCAGCCAAGCTATATTGCCCTGCATATAGAGTATGCCAGCCAGAACCAATAAAATGGCGACTTGTAGTGGCATACCTGGGGTGTATCTGGCGCTGACGCCTCGAATAATGGCCAGCAAAATCAAACCCAGTGCCAAGGTGCTGATTGACACCTGTCCTAATGAAAAATACACCAAGAGCGGGTAGAGCAGCATCAATAGCCCGCTGATAAGGGTGAGGGTTTTTTTCATTGTGTGGTTGAAACTACGCTTGCAGCAGTTTATCCACCGTGTCGATGACGTCTTGCACGGTGCGAACTTGTTTGAAGTCGGCGGGGCTGATTTTTTTACCCACCAGCGTTTTGAGTTCTGCGGCCATATCCACCGCATCGATGCTGTCGATTTCTAAGTCGGCATACAATTGGGCATCAGGGGTGATGCGCGCTGGATTGATTTCAAATAGCGTAGCGATAATGTTCACGACCGCGTCGTGAATGGCTTTTTTGTCCATAAAATTTCTCTAATTGGGTGCGTACTTAAACTGCGCGTTGTGTGCTCACCAGCTCGGCCAAGGCGCGAATTGAGGCAAAGTGCCGGTAGTTTTCGGTCGAATCATTCTGCAATTTGATGTTGTAGCGTTTTTGTAAACCCACGCCCAATTCCAGCGCATCAATCGAATCCAGACCTAAGCCTTCATTAAATAAGGGTGCTTCAGCATCGATGTCATCGATGGTGATGTCTTCTAAATTCAGCGTTTCAATGACAAACAGTTTGATTTCGTTAATCAGCGGGTTATCCACGGTTTAATTCCTGCGTGTAAAGGTCGATAAGGTCACGATTGAGGCGACGCGCAGCAATCGGGTCGCTATTGGTTCGGCGATACGCGCTGGGGTCGATGTCGTCGAGTACGCGTAATGTCATGACAAAACGGCGGGGCGGTATCTTGTACCACTTTTCTTGCTTGGTCAAAGTGCTTGGGCTAACGGTAATCACCACTGGGGTTAATATTTTTGCGCCTTTGATGGCAATGGTGGCCGCGCCACGGTGTAATTGCAGGCTTTGGCCGGGCGTGCTGCGCGTGCCTTCGGGGAAAATAATCAAGCAGTCGCCTTGCGCTAGCGCGGCGACGCTGGCTTGAATCATGTGCTCGTTACTGTCGTTGGGTATAAACCCGGCGGCAGCAACGGGGCCAGCCACGCAAGGGTTGCGCCATAAACTACCTTTGACGACGCAATTGGGCGCATCGATCTGCGCCATGATAAACACCACGTCGAGCAAAGACGGATGATTGGCGATGACCAATTGCCCGGGTCGGCCGAGCCGATCTTGGCCTTCAATCTGCCAGTGCAGAATGCCTACAAACCGCATCCAGCGCATAAAGTAGGCAAAGATCCGATGAATAATTTGGCGCGCGCGCGTTTGCCTTTGCGCTTTGGGCGTGAGGCGATTCAGGACGGGAAACAATAAGCCCAGTAAAGCGCCGCCAATACCAAAACAGCTAAAGGTAATCACGGTCGCTATTTGGCGCTGAAGGGTGTTTATTTTTTGCGCCAGACTCATAAGCGAGTCCATTGCCAATTACATCGGGCTCCGGCGGTGATCAGCTGCGGCGCATCGCTATGCCACCATTGCAAAAATGCTAAATGCGTGGGATCCAGTATTGGGGCGTGGGTTTTGGGGATGGCGCTTAATTTTAAATTCGCGGGCTGGGTATTGATCAATCCAGCGAGCGCAAAGCGGGTCGTACTTTCTGATGCGTCGGGATTAAATATGGCGGGTACGGCTTCATCGGTGCACATCAGTAATACAGCTGGGTTGGCCTGATCGGCCAGTAGTGTGGCCGCCTCCAGTAAACCCATTGGCAGTGTGTCGATGCCGGCGCTGATGGCGCTGCATTCTGCGGTTTGTTGCGCTTGAATGCTCCATAAACCTTGAATGGCATTGTGAACTGAGTGGCTAAAGCGCGCGGGCGACAATAATTCATCTTTGGCTAAGGCTTGCAGCATCTGCGTGGTTTGTACGATTTCGCCATGGCGTGAGGCAAAAATACAGCGCAGCGCGGTTTTTTCTGGATTGATGTCGTGCGCCAGTTGCAAATTAATTCGCGCTAAGGGCGATAGGCGTCGGCGTTGCAATGGCGCAATAAAATCCAAACTTGGCACGTCATTGCGCGTTTCATGCCAACTACCAAGGCGTGAAAGATGAATTTGAATGGACCAATAGGGCGAGAGCATGACGAGGAAAACCAGAAAATCAAAACTAAAAATAAGGCGCAGTATGGGATGGGTTTAATGCATGCCGAGCCCCAATTTTGCCATAGTTTGCTATGACAAAGTCAATTTTGTGCTTTGAGCGCCGAGGCGCAATCGTGTTGGCGCAAGGGCGAGCTGCTGATCGAGCGAGGTAACTTGGTGAGTTATCTCGCCGCGACATCTGGTTCAATAGTTAGTTTTTCATCAGTCCTAACGCTTGTAAGCTGTCTTTGCTTAATTGAATGCGCTGGCTGAGTGGCTGTGTTTTGGCTTGATCGATATTGAGCGCAAAGCTATAGATCTTGCCGTCTTCTTCTAGCCAGCCGACAAACCAGCCAATATCTGATGGGCTGTCGCGGTAGAGCCCGGTTTTACCGAAGAGTGTCCAGCCTTTGCCCGATTCGAGTTGCATGATCTCGCGCACCGCGCTTTGTGCTGATTTCGGTAGCGGGAGTTGTTTTTGTGCGAGTCGAGCTAAAAATTGGCTTTGTTCAATCGGGCTGATTTTGAGTGGCCCTTTGAGCCAAAATTGATCGACTTGCTGCCCAATATCGGCATTGCCGTAATTGAGTTGACTCACATCACTTTGCATGGCGCTCAAGCCGATTTTTTTGGCCAGTTGCTGGTAGGCGGGCACGTTAGATACGCGCAGCGCTTCGCGTAAACCCATGTCATGCGCCCAGCTGGCTAAATAAACGGGTTGTCCATCGTAATGATAAAACACCTCATCCACACTGCTGACCGCCTTGGTACTGAGACCAATTAAGCTACTGGCGACTTTAAAAGTTGAGGCAGGAATAAAGCGCGTTGCAGCTCGCTCGTTATTGTGCCCGATGAGTCGCTGCTGGCTGACATCCAATATGGCGATGCTGCCTTGGATCTGGTTTTTCGCAAAGACAGCGGCGATTTGGCTGTTTTCTTCAAAACCCGATGCTTGTGGCGTGATCAAGGTTTGGGCTTGCGTGAGCCCAGTACAAAAAGTCAAAACCGCCAGTACGGCGGCAAAATGCGCAGCACGTTGGCGGCGTAATTTCACGCCCCAAAGGGCGGCGCGAATAGCTAGGCGGGCAGGCATGCGTGTGAATCCGATTCAGTCAAGTGGGCAAGAATCGGCATGGTAGCGCAGCGCATCGGGCATTAAAAGTAATAAAGTCAGCTGCAGGCCAAGATGTACGGGCGCGAGTTTAGTGCTGGCAGCCCGGGCCGCAATGATGTGGCGTGGGTGCGGCTGAGCTCACTGCGGCGGCTGCGCCTTTGATTTGTACGCTAACGGCGCTGAGCTGTTTTTGGTATTGTGCAGCAGCACAAGCGGGGCATTGGCTGAGCGCGGGGTCGCTGAGTTTTTGTAAGTGTTCACCATAGTGCGCGCAGGCGGCACAGCGATAGGCGTAGATGGGCATGGTTTTCTCTTTTTTTGGCGCGTTTAGGTCGGTTTGCTGACGAACTGTACCGCAGTCGCTGACAAATTAGCGAGTGTTGTTAGTGTTGCCTAGATCGGGAAAGCTTCAATAGGCACCGCGCATTCAATCCGTTATAAGCAGCAATCTCCCCTTTGGTTTTTACGCCGCCATGCTGACGCAGCAACTCTCTTTGGTTTTGCAATTATTGCAGCAAACTTGCATTTTCATGGTCATCGCTTGGCTATTGGCGCGAACGCCGTTGTTTACGCCCTTGATGCAAGTGACCATTCGCTTGCCGCATAAACTCACGTGCTATTTAGTGTTTTCGGGGTTTTGTGTCCTTGGCACGTATTTGGGGCTCAAGGTGGATGACTCGATTGCCAATATTCGCGCCATCGGTGCGGTGTTGGGTGGCTTGTTGGGCGGGCCTTCAGTGGGTTTGGCGGTGGGCTTTACGGGTGGGCTGCATCGCTACTCCCTCGGTGGGCCGACGGATGTGGCGTGTATGATTTCAACGATTTGCGAAGGCTTGTTCGGCGGCTTGGTGCATCGCGCCTTGATCCGTCGTGGGCGAGTGGATTTGTTGTTTCAGCCTATGCTGGTCGGGATTGTGACTTTGCTGGCTGAAATGCTGCAGATGGGGGTGATCCTCGCGGCAACAAGGCCGTATTCGGTGGCGTATGGCGTGGTCAATAGCGTGGCCTTGCCGATGCTGATTGCCAATAGCGTGGGTGCGGCAATGTTTATGCGCTTATTGCTCGATCGGCGGGCGATGGCCGAGCAGTATTCGAGTGCTTTTTCAGCGCGTGCTTTGCGAATTGCGGCAAGAACTGAGGGTTTATTTCGGAGCAGCTTTAACGAAGCCAATTCAATGCGCGTGGCGCAGATTATTTCGGAAGAAACCGGGGTTGGCGCTGTAGCCATTACCGATAGAGAAAAACTACTGGCCTTTACCGGCACGGGCTCAGACCATCATTTGCCCGGCACGCCCATTACTTCCAAACATACGCAAGATGCGATTCGTGATAATCGGGTGGTGTACGCCGATGGCAATGAGATTGCCTATAAGTGCTCAATTCATCCCGAATGCCGCCTTGGCTCAACCTTGGTGATTCCATTGCAAGACGCCGATGATCAAGTGATTGGTACCATTAAGTTGTATGAGCCTAAGGGGCGTTTATTTGCCAAGCTTAACCGAACCTTGGGTGAAGGCATTGCCAAACTATTGTCGCGGCAAATTCTCACTGGCCGGATCGAGGCGCAGCGCGCATTGCTAGCGCAGGCCGAGATTAAATTGCTGCATGCACAGGTCAATCCGCATTTTTTGTTTAATGCGCTCAATACCTTAAATGCGGTGATTCGGATCGATCCGGCACGAGCGCGAATTTTGGTGCAGCATTTATCGACTTTTTTTCGTAAAAACCTCAAGCGACCTGATGGCACCGCCACGTTGGCTGATGAAATTGAACATGTGAATGCCTATCTGCAAATTGAATTAGCGCGCTTTGCCGAGCGTTTGCAGGTTGAGGTCGATATCGCACCGCAATTTAGTCAGGTAGGCTTGCCGGCTTTTTCATTGCAGCCCTTGGTCGAAAATGCGATTAAACATGGCACTTCGCAACTACTGGGTGCCGGGAAAATACGGCTGTATGCTGAGCCCGCCAGTAAGGGCAACACTTTGCTGTTGCACGTTGAAGATAATGCCGGTCTTTACAATGCATTGCGAAAAAGTAGTGATGGGATGGGGATGAGCTTGGTCGATCGGCGCTTAAAAGCGCAGTTTGGTCCAGAGTACGGCTTGAGCGTAGCGCATGAGCCCGAGCAATTTACCCGCATTAGTTTAAGTCTGCCGTGGGTGGCTGAGGAATTGTTGGTCGTTGAGTCATTGTTGGCGGTGGAGAAATTGTGATGCAGGCTTTATTGGTGGATGATGAACCGTTGGCGCGCGATGAATTGCGCTGTTTACTCGAGGATGCGGGTATTGACGTGGTGGGTGAGGCGAGCAATGCCATCGAGGCGATGCAAATGATTTATCGTTTGCGCCCAGATGTGGTGTTTTTGGATATTCAAATGCCGAGGATCTCCGGCTTGGAATTGGTCGGCATGCTCGATCCCGATAAAATACCGCAGATCGTCTTTGTGACGGCATTTGACGAGCATGCAGTAAAGGCGTTTGAAGAGCATGCATTTGATTATTTACTCAAGCCAGTACTCGCCAGTCGATTGAATAAAACCTTGGCGCGCTTAACCAAGCAAAATAGCGCTGTGCTCGATTACCAGTTAATTGCGCCACGGCAAGCTCTAAGGCAGTTGCCGTGTCATCGACATGATCGGATTTTATTATTGCCGCTGGACGAAGTTGATTACGTGGTAGCTCGTTTATCTGGCGTGTATTTGGTGACGCAAGATGGTACAGAGCATTTTACTGAGCTGACGTTGAAAGTTTTGGAAGAAAAAACCGGCTTGCTACGCTGCCATCGGCAATATCTGGTCCACCCCGAAAAAGTGGCGCAAATTGTGTTGGGCGAAACCGGCGGCGGCGAGGTGATTACACGTGCTGGACTCAATGTACCAGTGAGCCGACGGTTTTTAAAACCGCTGAAAGCGCAGTTGGGCGTTTTGTTTTAGCTTGAAGTGATTTAAAGAATGCTTTTAAAGGTATATATCGCTAGGCTTTGACCGATCAAGTGCTTGGCGATATAC
>NZ_CAMTIA010000008.1 GCF_947072475.1 uncultured Deefgea sp. | reverse complement strand
CGCCAGCGCACGCATTCATCAATTACGAATGAAATTACGTGAGCCGGCCAATATGGCGCTCTCTTAACCGACTGGCAATGTGGGTGTGCCGGTGTCTGAATTTGGCGAAGCGCCGTTTAAAGCGGCCGTACTCAAAGCCAAAGATTACATCAAAGAGGGCGATGTGATGCAGGTGGTGCTGGCGCAACGCATGAGTGCGCCGATGCACGCCTCGGCGATGTCCTTATATCGCTCTTTGCGCAGTATTAACCCATCGCCGTATATGTTTTATTACGATTTTGGCGATATGCAAATTGTTGGCGCGTCGCCAGAAATTTTGGTGCGACTTGAAGACGACACCGTGACTGTGCGCCCCATTGCCGGTACGCGCACCCGGGGCAAAGATCGCGCAGAAGATCTCGCGCTCGAGCAAGAGCTACTCGCTGACGAAAAAGAAATCGCCGAACACGTGATGCTGATTGATTTGGGCCGCAACGACGCCGGTCGCGTGGCACAAACTGGCTCGGTCAAACTCGTCGACAAAATGATTGTTGAGCGCTACTCCCACGTGATGCACATTGTGTCGAGCGTCGAAGCCAAGCTCAAACC
Source organism: uncultured Deefgea sp. (assembly GCF_947072475.1). Taxonomy (GTDB): domain Bacteria; phylum Pseudomonadota; class Gammaproteobacteria; order Burkholderiales; family Chitinibacteraceae; genus Deefgea. The sequence continues at coordinate 85,897 of NZ_CAMTIA010000008.1, read as the reverse complement.
CAAACTCAGCGCGATTGACGTACTTAAAGCCACCTTCCCAGCGGGCACGGTATCTGGTGCGCCCAAAGTGCGGGCCATGGAAATCATTGATGAGTTGGAACCGACTAAGCGCGGTGTTTATTCCGGCGCAGTGGGTTATCTGGGCTTTAACGGCGATATGGATGTCGCCATTGCGCTGCGCACCGCAGTGGTTAAAAACCAAACGCTGTATATGCAAGCCGGCGCCGGCATTGTGGCCGACTCTGTACCGCAAAGCGAATGGCAAGAAACGCTCAACAAAGCCCGCGCAGTACTACGCGCTGCTGAATTAGCCGAACAGGGGTTGGACGCTTAACACCCGACGCAGAGACGCAGAGGCACGGAGAATAAGCGATGCAATACAATGAGCTCAGCGAGCAAGTGATTGGGGCCGCTATTGAAGTGCATCGGCATTTAGGTCCAGGACTTCTTGAAGCTGTTTATGAATCCGCAATGTTGCATGAATTAAGCTTGCGAAAGCTAAACACACAAAGCCAATTAGCACTGCCTTTGCATTACAAAGGAAAAAATCTAGCCACTTCATTTCGTATTGATTTACTGATTGAAAACAAGCTAATTGTCGAAATAAAAGCGGTAGAAATTATTCTACCGGTACACAAAGCACAATTATTAAGTTATTTACGTTTAGCTCAAAAACCATTAGGGCTACTCATTAATTTCAACAGCGCACGATTGATAGAAGGCACGCATAGAATTGTTAATCATCTTTGATTTTCTCTGCGTCTCTGTGTCTCTGCGTTGAAAGGGTTTTACTATGTTACTGATGATCGACAACTACGACAGTTTTACTTACAACTTGGTGCAATATTTTGGTGAGCTCGGCCAAGACGTCCAAGTGCATCGCAATGATGAAATCAGCATCGAACAAATCGAAGCTTTAGCGCCAAAATATCTGGTGATTTCACCCGGCCCTTGCTCACCCAGCGAGGCGGGTATTTCGGTGGCGGCGATTAAGCACTTTGCTGGCAAGCTGCCAATTATGGGGGTTTGCTTGGGGCATCAAGCGATAGGCGAAGCTTTTGGCGGTGTGGTTTTGCACGCCAAAACACTGATGCATGGCAAGGTATCACCCGTTATCCATAATGATATCGGGATGTTCAAAGACATACCGTCACCGGTTACGGTAACGCGCTATCACTCATTGGCCATTGAGCGCGATACACTCCCCGACTGCCTTGAAGTCACGGCATGGACCACCGACGGCGAAATCATGGGGGTTCGCCATAAAACGCTAGCCATCGAAGGCGTGCAATTTCACCCCGAATCGATTTTGACCGAGCATGGCCATCAAATGCTGGCTAATTTCTTACGCGAATTTTCTTAACAAGCCTTCAACGCAGAGACGCAGAGGCACAGAGATCAATCATTAGTCGTTAGTCAGTCGATATTTAGCCTCATTGGAATGGTTTTTCATCGCCATCAACTTCACTAACGATGTTATTTAAGATTTGAATTTCTCTGCGCCTTTGCGTCTCTGCGTCAGGTTTTCTGTGGAAACACCATGATTACCGTACAAGCCGCACTCAATCGCCTGATCGACAATAACGAATTGTTTTACGATGAAATGCTGTATTTAATGCGGCAAATTATGTCGGGCGAATTAACGCACGCGCAAATCGCTGCGCTCTTGATTGGTCTGCGTACCAAGGTTGAAACCGTCTCTGAAATCGCCGCTGCGGCCACCGTGATGCGCGAATTTTCGACCAAAGTGGTAGTGCAAGATCAACGCCACCTCGTTGACACCTGCGGTACCGGCGGTGATGGCGCGCACACTTTTAATATTTCCACCTGCGCCGCTTTTGTTGCTGCGGCAGCAGGCGCCAAAGTCGCTAAACACGGCGGCAGATCGGTGTCATCGAGCTCTGGCTCGGCCGATGTGCTTGAAAGCTTTGGCGTGAACCTCAATCTGACTGCCGAACAAGTCGGCCAGTGCATCGACGAAGTCGGTTTGGGCTTTATGTTTGCCCCCAACCATCACAGCGCAATGAAATACGTCGCGCCAGTGCGCAAAGAGCTTGGGGTACGGACGATTTTTAATATCCTTGGCCCGCTCACAAATCCTGCGGGTGCTGACAATCAAGTGATGGGTGTATTTCACCCAGACTTAGTCGGTATTCAAGTGCGGGTATTACAAAAGCTGGGCGCCAAGCACATACTCATTGTCCATGGCAAAGACGGCATGGATGAAATCTCAATCAGCGGCCCAACGATGATTGCCGAACTCAAAGACGGACAAATCACCGAATACGAATTTGACCCACGCCAGCTGGGATTTGAACTCGCTGACATCAAAACATTGCACGCCAGCAATGCCACTGAGTCCAAAGCGATCATCGAAAGCGTCCTTAACGGTGGAACTGGTCCTTGCCGCGACATCGTTTTACTGAACGCTGGTGCAGCCATCTACGCCGCCAACTTAGCCGTCACCCTCGAAGACGGCATTAACGCAGCGCATGAAGTGATTGCCAGTGGCGCGGCGAAAGCGAAGTTGAATGCTTTGATTCAATTTACTCAAGGCTTTGCTAAATAATGGACATTGCGTTCATAGATTTAATGGAATGCACTGCCAACCTAGACAGCAACATTACGTTTAAAGATTTAATGGAGTACTTCATCGCTTTAGCTACGCTTGGAACAATGATTGCCGCCTTTCAGGCTCTAAAGACATGGAAAGAACAATTAGTTGCAAACCGCTCTTTAGATCTACATAGCCGTATAATCAATGTTATTTCTGAATGGGAAATATTTACGATTGAGCTCTGTGTTAGAAATCAAAAACAAAGAGTTCTAAGAGAGTGGATAAGTCAGTCAATACCCTTTTCGGAGAGGAAATTAACCAATCAAGAAATAATCAACAAAAATACACTCATACTAAAATCGCTACACACAACAATAAAATACGGAACAACGTCATGCGAAAACCATGACGAACTTTTAAAAGAACTCCAAGAAGCCATTGAAATTCAAAATAAAATCATGCGCTACGTAGCAAATAGCTCTTTATCAACTAGTGAAAATGACTTCCCCTTAAAAGATGTACGTGAGCAAATGGAAGCAATTGCAAAAGCAAGTATGTACTTAATTCCAAAAATTTAATATTTATACAATATTGGCGGGTTACGCCTGTGGCTAACCCGCCCTACGAGTGAAGCCATGTCCGACATCCTAAAAAAAATCTGGGCGACGAAGTTTGAAGAAGTCGCTGCGGCTAAAAAACACCTTCCGCTCGCCGAAATCCGCGCGCAGGCTGAAGCCAATCAAGACCATCGTGATTTTGTTGCGGCGATTCGTGCCAAACACGCGGCAGGCAAAGCGGGGGTGATTGCGGAGATCAAAAAGGCCAGCCCAAGCAAAGGCGTGATGCGCGATCCGTTTGTGCCGGCAGAGATTGCCGCCGATTACGCGGCCCATGGTGCGGCGTGTTTGTCGGTACTGACCGATGTGCAATATTTTCAAGGTCACGCTGATTACCTTAAAGCCGCGCGCGCGGCCTGCGCTTTACCAGCGCTGCGTAAAGACTTTATGGTCGACGAGTATCAGTTTTTTGAAGCGCGCGCTTGGGGTGCCGATTGTATTTTATTGATTGCCGCCGAGCTCGATTTAGCGCAAATGCGCGATTTTGAAGCGCTAGCGCATAGCCTAGGCATGGCGGTCTTGGTCGAGGTGCATAACGGCAAGGAGCTTGATGCCGCGTTGCAATTAAGCACACCATTAGTCGGCGTGAATAACCGCAATTTGCGTACGTTTGAAGTCAGCCTACAAACAACGATCGACTTATTGCCACGGATTATTGACGCTGGCGGCAACCGAATCGCCGTCTGTGAAAGTGGCATTCATGCGCCCGGTGATGTGCAATTGATGCATGATCATGCGGTACATACTTATTTGGTCGGCGAAGCCTTTATGCGCCAAGCCTCACCAGGGCAAGGCTTAAGTGATTTATTTAATCCGATTTATCAATAACTAAGCAGTATGCTGCTCTAAGGCTTTATCAATAAACCTTAGAGCAATATACCTATTGAAGCCTCCAATCTAGTCGCCAAACCGAGTGGATCGACGCTCTTCGCTGACTTCTTACGCACTTTTTATTTCTCTGTTTCGGCCTCACAGGGCCATCGATTTGACGCGGCAACAATAAAATTCAGCCAGAAAAACAATTTTATTCCGCAAAAATTGATCCCGTTTTTCGCAAGCAAGCTAATCGAGTAGATGTGAGCGTATTGCGGCTTGCTGCTGCTGATTGATGCCCAAGACATGCTCAATATAGCGCGGTAGCGTGCCGGTTATTTTTTTGACTTCATGCAGAGCGGCCTTTAGATAAGTCGCTTCTACCCCAAAAATTGCGTTCAAAATGGCCACATCAGCGCCATTGGCGACGCAGCCCGCAATCATAGGCTGGTATTTGAGCAACACATTGGCATTACTCGCCAAATAGTCGCGCAAAATCCGCTCGTGCGGCACGCCTAAAATCGTCAACAATAAAACCGCAGCCCAACCAGTGCGATCTTTGCCAGCGGTGCAATGAAACAACACCGGATATTGCTGTTCATCGCAAAGAGACACCAACCACTGCGTCATGACTTGTTGAGCGTGTGCATTACTGACCATATCGCGATATAGGCCGGCCATCAATACCGCAGCTTGCCCGCGACCTAAATGCAAATCCAATTGCTTAGGGTCGGCCAATAAGGCATCTAAATGCAGGGTCGATTGTTGTAAAGATTCGGCTAACACGTCGCCGGTTAAGACGGTAATTTGCGGCCATTGTGGATCGGGATAACGCGCCACTTCAGCGGCAGAGCGAAAATCCCAGATGGTTTGAATATGCAGCGCGGCAAATGCCGCTTGATCTTGCAGCCCAATCAGCTGGTCCGATCGAAACAAGCGAGCAGATCGAACCACCCGCCCATCGCTGGTTTTCATACCACCCAGATCACGAAAATTAGCCAGACCGGCGATGTCTAATGCTTTTTTAGGTGCTGGGATAAGCCGTTTTTGGCTAAAGAAATTTTGCAATAGCTGCTTTGCCGCTTCACCACCTGCGCCTTGTTCAATTTGGGTGTGCTGATTTAGTCGGGACTCTAAATAGGGATTGCACACACTGCCCGCCGCGCCGGTTTTGGGCTCGGCGAGTGCATACACCACGCGCGCAATACGCGATTGCAAAATAACGCCACTACACATTAAACACGGCTCAAGCGTAATAAATAGCTCGCACTCGGGTAAGCGGTAGTTGCCCAGATGCTGCGCAGCTTGCCGAATCGCCAGCATTTCGGCGTGCGCACTCGGGTCGTGACGATGAATGGGCTGATTATGCCCACGGCCGATGATCTCCCCGCGATAAACCACGACCGCGCCGACGGGCACCTCGCCTAAAGCTAACGCCAGCTCGGCTTCTTGCAAGGCCGCCTGCATAAAATCTAAATCGGTTTGACTCAAATCTAAATCCTTCGTGGGGTATACGATTGCAATCCATTATTGATGTATCGTAGAAAGCAATACCTTCGTTCTTTGATATTCGACGGGATGCTGCAGACCAAAATCTGGCGTGAATTGACAACGCGGTGCGTCGTGCCTAGTCTCCGGCAAACCGCGCAAAACACGGCGGACAACGCAGCGCGGCAAAATCCCTAGGCCAACATTTCCGCAGCATGCTGGCGCGTGGTTTCGGTAATGTCTAAACCACCGAGCATGCGCGCTATTTCTTCGATTCTGGCCTCGTGGCTTAATAATTCAATCGAACTTACGACGCCCTCTTTGCCCTGCTGCTTGGCCACTTGTAAATGTTGCACGCCGCAGGCGGCGACTTGCGGCAGATGCGTAATACACAACACTTGCCGCGACTGGCCTAATTCAGACAATAATCGACCGACAATCTCAGCCACCCGGCCGCCAATGCCAACGTCCACCTCGTCAAAAATCAGCGTCGGCACATTCGCCACTTGGCTGGTCACCACCTGCAAGGCCAAGCTAATGCGCGATAACTCGCCACCCGATGCGACTTTGGCCATGGCGCGCAGTGGCGAAGCTGGGTGATTGGCTACTTGTAATTCAACTTGCTCCAAGCCGTAAGCAGCAGGATGCGTTAAAGGCTGCAAAACCACTTCACAGCGGCTACCCGACAAGGCGAGCACTTGCATTTGTTCGGTCACGAGTTCCGAGAGTTTTTTGGCGGCGCTGGCGCGAGATTTACTTAAAGACGTAGCCAATTTGCGATAGCCGCTTTCTGCCGCTAACACTTGTTTTCGCAGTGCGTCTAAACCTTCGGCACCGCCCAATTCGGCCAAACGCGCTTGCCATTCTTGTAATTGCGGCAACAGTTGCGATGGGTCGATGCGATATTTACGGCCCATTTTATAAATTGCATCGAGGCGGCTTTCAACTTCGCTTAAGCGCTCAGGATCGAGCTCTAGTCGATCGGCATATAAGCGCAACGCGTTCACCGACTCGGCCAATTGCGCCTCGGCACCGGCAATTAATTCTAAGGTTTCATTAATTGAAGGATCAAAATCAGCCAATTGGCTTAGGCGGTGCGCTGCCGTGGCGAGCCAGCTTTGGCAATTGTCATCTCCGTCGCTCAATGCAATCAGCCCTTCTTGCACGCCATCGATTAAGCCTGCGGCATGATGCAAACGCTTGTGATCGAGCTGTAACTCAGGCCATTCACCCTCTTGCATATTCAGCGCTGCGACTTCATCAATCTGCCATTGTAAGCGCTCGCGCTCGGTTTCAAAGCGCTCGGCATTTTGTTCGGCATCGTTAAGTTGCTGCGCTAGCGTATGCCAAATTTGATATTTTTTAGCGGTGTCACGTGCGACTTGGGTGGTGCCAGCGTAAGCATCGAGCAAATCACGCTGCGCGTCGTGGCGTAATAAAGATTGGTGGGCGTGTTGGCCGTGGATGTCGACCAAGAATTCACCGACGCCTTTAAGCTGGCTCAGTGTAACGGGGCTGCCATTGATAAATGATCTGGATTTGCCATTGGCGTCAATCACGCGGCGAATAATCAGCGGCGCGCAATCTTCGCTTAAGCCTTGCTCAAGCAACCAAGCAGTGACGCCGCTTAAGGCTTCACACATAAACTCAGCCGACAATTCTGCGCGCTCAGCACCGTGGCGCACAACGCCAGCATCCGAGCGATCACCAAGTAATAAACCCAGCGCATCAATCAAAATGGATTTGCCGGCACCGGTTTCACCGGTGAGTACGGTTAAGCCCGCTTGAAAGTCTAAATCCAGTTCACGAACAATGACAAAATCACGTAAATGCAGCGCAGCCAGCATGGTCTCACCTAAGTTAAAAGCTCAGAACAAGATCAAAGTGTACATTCGTTCTATAAAAATGGCGAGCGCTGGGCGTTAAAATTCATCGCTAGCGCACGAAAATCCGCCAAAGTAGTACACGGATCGTGAGGACGGATATTGAACTGTTAGCGCTTGACGCCATTTTAGCGCGAAAATACGTAAGCCGCGTGGCAAACTCAGCAAGACGATGCAAAGCAAAGCCTTACAGTAGCTTTTCGCCCCAGCGCAATTTGGCGCGCAGCATATCGTAATAGCTATAACCATGCGGATGCAAAATACGCAGTGAATTGGTATAGCGACGAATCATGACGCGATCCATTTCATGCAGCTCGAAATCCGATTGATTATCAAAATGCACGCGAGCGCCCTGCCCGCGCGTCAATAAAAACGCCACTTGGGCATTATCTGACACCACAATCGGGCGATTAGATAAAGATTGCGGGCAAATCGGCACCAAGGTAATGGCGGGTAGTGAGGGATGTAAAATCGGCCCACCGGAGGCCAGTGCATAGGCGGTAGAACCCGTTGGGGTGGACACCACCAAACCGTCGGAGCGTTGGCTGTAGACAAATTGATTGTCGACAAAAATCTCAAACTCAATCATCGAGCCAATCGAGCCACGGCTAAACACCACATCATTAAACGCCAAAGAGGTGCTAATGGGCTGACCATCGCGCAAAATCGTCGTTTCTAGCAAAATGCGCTCTTCGGGAACAAACTGCCCGGCGATCATATTGCTGATCGTGATTTCCATCTCATGCAATGGAATGTCAGTCATAAAGCCTAAGCGGCCTTGATTAATACCGACCAAGGGTATGCGATAGGGGGCCAATAAACGCGCCACCGACAGCATGGTACCGTCCCCGCCTAACACCACAACCAAATCGGCCAATTTGCCGATGTGATCGCGTGATACTTTTTGGTATTCAGTAATGCCATGCTCTTGGGCGATGTCTTGCTCGACTAAGACTTTAATGCCGCCGCCTTCTAACATGGCGGCCAAACGAGCAATCGGATCCCCAAGCGCGGGGGTATTTAAGCGGCCAACAAGGGCGATGGTTTTAAATAAGCTATGCATGACGTGTGGTTTTACACCAATAAGTTTGGGTTTTGTTCGTGAAAAAAATCACATAACGCATTAATAACACGCCAGACAGGTTAAAATCCAGCGCTATGATGCTCAATGATCGATCTCACCGCCTGCTCAAGACCCTGGTTGAACGCTATATCGCCGATGGACATCCTGTCGGCTCAAAAGCGTTGTCGCACTATTCTGGCCTTGATGTCAGCTCGGCCACAATACGCAATGTGATGGCCGACCTCGAAAACCTCGGTCTCATTACCAGCCCACACACCTCTGCCGGCCGCATTCCCACCGCGCAAGGCTACCGGCTGTTTGTTGATAGCTTGCTGACCACGCAAAGCCATAGCGCCAACACCGCTTTACCCGAGTTACTCAGCACTGAATTGCCCAACGATCATCCACAACACAGCATTACTGCGGCTTCGCAGCTCTTATCCCAGCTGACGCATTTTGCTGGTGTGGTGACGCCCCCTCGCCGTAGCGAAGTGCTGCTCAAACAAATTGAATTTTTGCCACTGTCGGATAAACGCGTATTGCTGATTTTGGTGACGCAAGACGGTGAGGTACAAAATCGCATTGTGCAGACTGAGCGGGCTCTAGGCGTGAATGAGCTCAATGACGCCGCGCATTTTTTAAATCGCCATTGCGCTGGCAAAACCATTGGCCATTTAATGCAAGTATTGCAACAAGATTTAGGCCAAGTAAAACGTGAATTACTCGAGCTGATGAATGCCGCCATGCAAATGGGGCAAGATTTAGGCAATGACCAGATGATTATTGCTGGCGAGCATCAATTACTCGGGCTGAATGATTTTACCGGCAATATGCGGCAAATGCGGCAGTTGTTTGAACTTTTTGAACAAAAAAGCACCCTACTCAAACTCATGCAACTGGGGCAAAGCGCCCAAGGCATCCAAATTTATATCGGCCATGAATCGGGCATCGCGCCACTGGATGAATGCTCGGTCATCGCCGCACCGTATCGCGTGGATGGCGAAATCGTTGGCACTTTAGGCGTGATTGGCCCGACTCGAATGGCGTATGATCGCGTGATTCCCATTGTTAACATTACAGCGCAGCTACTCTCTAGCGCGCTGTCTCATTAAATTGATCTTATTCATGAAAAAAATCACCCTAGCCATTTTGGCAACGCTCGCGGTATCGGCCCCTTCTGTTGCGGACGATGAATTAATTAGCCGTCCAGCAGTGCAAGACTACATTCGCCAAACCGCCGCCACGCATGGCTTTAGCGAAGAATACCTGACGACGGTATTGCAAGACGCGCAAACCAAAAGCAATATCATTACGATTTTGGATCGCCCTTCAACCAGCCGACCTTGGCATGAGTTTCAGGCCAATTTTGTCAACAAAACCCGCATCAATAATGGTGCCAAGTTTTGGCGCAAACATGCCGATTTAATTGATGCCATTGCCAAGCAATATAAAGTAGCGCCCGAAGTGATGTTGGCGATCTTGGGCGCAGAAACCAATTACGGCACTTATACCGGCTCGTTTCGGATTGTTGATGCTTTAAGCACCATCGCGTTTAATTATCCGCGCCGTGCTGCGTACTTTCAAAAAGAGCTCACTGAGTTTTTCTTATTAGCGCAAGAAGAAAAACAAGACGCCGCCTCATTTAAAGGCAGTTATGCCGGTGCAATGGGCTGGCCGCAATTTATGCCGTCGTCTTTTAGAAAATACGCGCAAGATTGGGATGGCGATGGCCGCCACGATATTTGGAATAATCCTGGCGACGCGCTGGCCTCAGTCGCCAACTATCTAAATCAACACGGTTGGGTGGATCAAGGCGACACCTTTACCGCAGTCAATATGAATCAAGATCCAAGCCAATTATTGGCCGATAAATTTAACATTCATTTCACTGTCGATGAATTAATCGCCAAAGGCGTGGCACCGATTGCCGAAATCAACACCCAGCAACCGGCGGTGTTATACGCGCTAGAAACAGAGCCGGGTTTCACCCAGCACTTTTTAGGCTTTAATAATTTTTACGTCATTACCCGCTACAACAAGAGCACCTTGTACGCCACGGCAGTCTTACAGCTTGCCGATGAAATTAAAGCGGCGTATCTGCGTGGCGATGAGCCAGCCAAACCAGCGGCAAAAAAATAAGTCTTTCGTTTTTGCGCCCTAGCTTGGCTCTTACTCGCTGCGTGCATGAGCCAAGCCAGTCTCGCACCAACAGCAAACTGGCAAGTAGCGCTTTAAGCAAGCGCTACACCTGTATTGCCCTCTAAGCAAAGCTATATAAGCCCTAGATTAATATACCTCGCTCACTTGCTGGGTCATACTGATCAGCATTTTTTCCATATCTGGCGCTGATAAGGGCTTGCTGTAGAAAAACCCTTGGGCACATGCACAGCCCATATCACGCAAAATCTGCATTTGCGCTTGCGTTTCCACCCCTTCGGCAACGACACTCAAGCCTAGTTTTTTGGACAAAATCACAATAGTTTCCGCAATCACCACATCGTCGGCATACTCAGGAATGCCTTCAATAAACGAGCGGTCGATTTTTAAAGTATCCAGTGGTAGGTTTTTAAGTTGTGATAACGATGAATAGCCGGTACCAAAATCATCAATCGCCACTTTTACGCCCAATTGTTTGAGCTGCTGCAAAATGGCAACCGCCTCATTAATCCGCGTCATAATCAAGCTCTCCGTCACTTCTAGCTCCAATACGTCTGCCGGTAAGCCGCTATTTTTCAGCGCTTTGGTCACTTGATTGAGTAACAGATCGGGCTTAAATTGCCGCACCGACAAGTTCACTGCAATACGGGGCACGGCAAACCCTTGTTGCCGCCAATGCCGTACGCATCGACAGGCTTCATTGAGTACCCAATCGCCAATCGGCACAATCAAACCATTTTCTTCGGCAACAGGAATGAATTCAATCGGTGAAATCAAGCCCAATTGCGGGTGCTGCCAGCGAATTAAACACTCCAACCCAGCCAATTGCCCCGTCTTCAAATCAAACTGTGGTTGATACCATAATTGCAATTGCTGGCGTTCTAGCGCAAAACGCAGTGCATTTTCTAAATTTAAATGCGACATTTGATGCGCCATATTCATATCCACCGAATAGAACTGGTAGGTATTTTTGCCCATTTCTTTGGCGCGATACATCGCAATATCGGCGTTTTTCATCAATTGCGCCGTATGCCCCGCGTCGTGCGGATAGAGGCTAATCCCGATCGAACCGGTCACAAAAAGCTCGTGCTCCCCCACTTGATACACTTCGCCCAGCGCCAATAAAATCCGTTCAACAACCTGAATAACTTGCTCGTTGTGAATGACGTTTTCCAACAGCACCGTAAACTCATCCCCGCCCAAACGCGCCACCGTATCGTGCTGCTTGACATTGCCTTGCAAGCGCTGCGCGACCACCTTGAGCAACTCATCACCCACATCGTGGCCCAAAGTATCGTTAATGGTTTTAAAGCGATCCAAATCAATAAACAACAAAGCAAAAGCGCGGCATTTGGTACTGGCCCGCGTTAAGATTTGCCCCAGCGCCTCGTGTAAGCCACTGCGATTGAGTAAGCCCGTGAGCGCGTCGTGCTGAGCGAGATGGCGCATTTTTTGCTCGGTTTCTTTGCGGGCGGTGTAATCAGAAAAAACCGCGACATAATTGGTAATTTGATGGCACTCATCGCGCACTGCGCTCATCGACAACCACGCCGGATACGCATTACCGCCCTTGCGCCAATCTTGTACCTCACCTTCCCAGTGGCCAATCTGATCCAAACGGGTCAATTGATCCGCTTGCAATACGCTGAGCTGTCCCTGCTGACGACCAAAAATTCGTGATGTCTTGCCAATCGCATCGCGCGTTTGAAACCCAGTGATTTTTTCAAAAGCCGGGTTGGTGGCAATGATTTTAGCGTTGGCGTCGGTGAGTAAAATACCTTCGCTGGCATGCTGAAAGATTTTTCCTGCCAAGCGTGCGGCGTTGATTGCGCGCTGATTTTCACGATGCGACGCGGTTAAAAAGATCGCCGTTTGCAGCGCAATCGCCAATAAAAACAATAATCTGACGGTATGAACAATTGAGTTGGTTTCGCCAATATATTGACTACTCACCGACAGCAAAATCACTAAGGCAATGGCACTATTGGCAATTTGTCCCAAGCGAAGCGACGACCAAATAAATAAAGGAAACATTAAATACGCCGCTTCTAAGGCATACATATTATGCCCTTGAAACAATAAAATACTCCCACCGGCCACCACCGAAATTAACAAGGTTAATTCAATAATCCAATTTGGCGTCAATAACTCTTTATCATTCATTACCGCAAAAATAGCCGGAATAACAATCAATAAACTCAAGGATTGCGCCAACCAAAGCATTAGCCAATTTTGCATGAGCAACGGCTGCGGTGCCACAAATTGCACGAATGAAAATAAAATACTCGCAAATAAGATATTGCTATAAATGGGCCCGGATAATAATAATCGATGGCTATCGTTGATTTTAAATTCGCCATCGGCAACAAACAGCGGCAATAAACTAAACACACATAAAGCTTGCGTTAAATTGAGCAGAGCCATGCTAGCGGCAACCCACAATGTCGGATCAAGCTCCAGTCCATACGCGATTGCACCGGGAATGCATGAGAGTATCGCCTTAGAACCCATCAGCAATAAGCCTGCCACAGCAATACCTAGCTGAAGATTTAATGGGCTAAACCAAGTCCCTTTTGGCAGCAAGCTGTAATCGATTAAGCCCGCTAAAAGATAGGTCAATGCCAATACATAATATTTTCTGTAAGATTTCGACATCGGCAGCAAAAGATCTTTGAAAGAACACGACGATCAACATAAGCTTTTTCTACTTGAAATGTCTACACAATGTAGTCGCAGTTATCAGACTACCAACAGGATTTAGTCAGTAACATGAAATAATTGCCGTCATATTAGTCCAGGCAGCAAAAAATCCGCGCAAACGCGGTTGGCAAACCCAACGTCACCCGACCCTAATCTTGCCGAAGTAATATTTCGGCATCAAAAGCAACCGCAGGCAATTCACTGAGTTGCTTTAAACCCAAATCAGCAAGAAATGCCGCATTGGTCGCCAATAATTCGGGCCGCCCCGGCACTTCTTTATGGCCGATCACTTCTAACCAACCCCGCTCTTTTAAGGTTTGAATAATCTGACTAGAGACCACCACCCCGCGAATCTCTTCAATTTCACCGCGCGTAATCGGTTGCTTATACGCAATAATCGCCAGTGTTTCCATCACTGCACGGCTATAGCGCGGTGGCTTTTCTGGATTTAAGCGGCTTAAATAAATTTGCATTTCAGGCTTAGCACGAAAGCGCCAGCCATTGGCGAGTTCTAACAATTGAATGCCACGATCTTGCCAAGCTAAAGTCATTTCATGCAGGCATTGCAAAATCACCGCCGAGCTTAATTCATCATTCAATATTTTTTTAATTTGCGGCACGCGCAAGGCTTCTTGGCTCGTTAATAGCACGGTTTCAATGATTTTAATTGCTTGAATTTGATCCATTTAAAACTCACTTAAATAGTCAATAATGGCTCGATCCGTGATGCCATTATTGTATTGCTAGACGCATGCAGCATGCATTCAAACGTCATATGCGAGTAGCTCAATATCAACGCCACCGACAGTCCGCACTACCATGCAATAACGCAGCAAAAGCTGATTTGAGATTTACTTTGCAGTTTTATGCTTTGGCCGACTTTGCCGCAATTAATTGCACATAAACCGGCGTTAATACCGCATATTGCGTCACTGAAATCAAACGCTCTTTAACTAATTCTAAGATCGCGATAAAAGTCACCACCAATAATGGCACGCCCTGCTGCATATCAAAGAGTTCATTCAATTCATAATATCGACCATTGGCAATGACTCGCAAAATATGCGCCATTTGCGCGCGTACCGACAATTGTTCGCTGGCGATGACATGATGCTGAATTTGCCGATTGCGCGCCAATAACCCCATCCATGCGAGCTTTAAATCGACCAGATTGACATCGGGTAATAATTCAATATGCTCCGGTTCAAACGCGACACAAACCCAGCTAAAGTCGCGCTCAGCTTGCGGTAGCGCATCCAAGGCTTGCGCGGCTAATTTCATTTGCTCGTATTCTAATAATCGCCGCATTAATTCAGCACGCGGATCTTCAACATCCGTATCAAAATCAATTTCAACACTGGGTTTGGGCACCAAGAGTCGGGATTTAATTTCAATCAGCATTGCGGCCATTAATAAATACTCGGCCGCCAATTCAATATGACACGCCTCCATCGCCTCAACATACGCCATGTATTGCGTGGTCACTTGTGACATTGGGATATTGAGAATATCGATATTTTGTTTACGAATTAAATACAGCAATAAATCGAGCGGACCTTCAAATTCCGTCAGTAAAACCTGCAAGGCTTCAGGGGGAATATATAAATCGTGCGGAAACGCATGCACCGGCTCACCAAATACATGCGCCAATACCCGTGGCGTGATCGGTAAATCGGCCGCATTCATTCGGGTTGACGCGGGGGTAACGACTGTTTTCCCCACGGTTTAGGCGGAGCGGCCGCAATCCATCGTGAACGCGCCAATAGCATGAGTACGCCGCACAGCATGAGCAATACTGGCCATTGAATCGAGAATGGTAATTGATATTGCTGGCGTAAAAACGTGGTGATTGCACCGGCAATCAGCATTGGGCCTAAAACGACAGTTGATTTATTGATGCCATCAATGGCCAAAACGGCAATCCCGGCACTCATTAATCCGATAATAATAATCCAGCTCACACTGGGGAAAAAATTAAGCGAATTCATCAGCCAGCCAGCGCCAATCACGATCAATACCACAGGAAAAACAATCCCTCGCATCACGCGCACCTACAAAACAATCTGGATTAAACGCATCACCATCGCCATGAATGGCATCATGATGTAGCCCAAAATACCGGTGACTAATAAAGCGATTAAGATGAAAAAACCATACGGTTCAATTTTCATTAACGTTTTTGCCAAATTAGGCGGCAAAATCGAAATCATAATTCGTCCACCATCTAATGGCGGAATGGGCAATAAATTCAGCACCATTAAAATCACGTTAATTTGAATCCCCGCTTGGCTCATTAAGGCCAAAGGCAATTGGAACGAGCTGCCCTCTAAACTGCCAGCGGCAAAACGAAACAACAAAGCCCAGATAAAGGCCATCACTAAATTGGCCAACGGCCCCGCTGCAGCCACCCAGCGCATATCCCGCTTGGGATTATTTAGTGCATGAAAATCAACCGGAACGGGCTTGGCGTAACCAAACAAAAAGCCCCCCGGCAACAATACGCACAATAAAGGCAATAACACCGTGCCAATCGGATCAATGTGTTTGAGTGGATTAAACGTCATTCGACCTTGCAAAAAAGCGGTCGAATCGCCCAGCCGCTTGGCCGCATACGCGTGCGCCGCCTCATGGGCGGTAATGGCAAACAGCACGGGCAAAGCCCAAACTGCAATGGTCTGAATTATATTGAGTTCCATATCAACCTTTGTGCTTTACAGTGAAAACGGCGTCACATCGCCCTTACCTTGCCGAATCAGCGTCGGCATATCGCCAGAAAGATCAATCACCGTCGTCGGTTCCGTGCCGCAATAGCCGCCTTCAATCACCAAATCGACTTCATGCTCTAAGCGATCACGAATTTCCCACGCATCGGTCATTGGGTACTCTTCATTGGGTAGCAATAAAGAGCTCGACAACATTGGCTCACCCAGCTCTTCGAGTAAAGCCAGCGCCACCGGATGATCTGGCACCCGCAAACCAATGGTGAGTTTTTTAGGGTGCGACACGCGGCGCGGCACTTCTTTAGTCGCCATTAAGATAAAGGTATAACTACCTGGCGTCGCCGCTTTGAGCAAGCGAAAAGCTTGATTGTCCACTCTGGCGTAATTACCCAATTGTGACAAGTCACGACAAGCCAAGGTAAAGTGATGCTTGTCGTCCAACTGACGAATGCGCCGAATCCGCTCAATCGCCTCTTTATTATCTAAAGCGCAGCCCATGGCATAACACGAATCGGTCGGGTAAATAATAATCCCGCCTTTACGTAAAATATCCACCGCCTGTTTAATCAGGCGCGGCTGCGGGTTTTCAGCGTGAATAGAAAAAAACTGTGACATGAGTTTCCAACTTGTTAATAGGGTATCTCGCTACACACTATGTCAATCATTAGCTAGCGCGAGATACCTCTTGTAAAGGCTGTTTTAGCCAGCGCTCCCACACGGGGGTGCAGCCAAAAGGCAGATCGGCATTTAAACCCGGCTCTCTTGAACCTTCACCCGTAGCGTGATAATCGGTACCACTCGAGCATTGGTAATTAAAATCATTGGCCAAACGGCCAAAACGCGCCGCATCGGCAATGCTGTGCGTACCAGAAACCACTTCAATCGCCTCACCCCCCATGCGGTGAAACTCGATCAAGAGTACGCGCAAGGTTTCATTACCTAAATCATAGCGCCCTGGATGCGCCAACACCGCAACGCCGCCCGCACCCCGAATCCAATCAATCGCATCGTGTAAACGCGCCCATTCATGCTCGACATACCCCGGCTTACCACGCACTAAATACTTTTTAAATACGGATTTAGTGTCTTTGCAGCGGCCAGACTCAACCAAAAAACGGGCAAAATGGGTACGACTAATCATTTCTGGATTGTCGGCAAACTTTTGCGAGCCTTCCAATACACCCGTCATGCCGAGTTTTTCCAAGCCCTGAGCCATGCGTTCGGCGCGCTCAGCGCGGCCTGCGCGCACACTAGCGAGCCCAGCTAAAAGCGTTGGGTCATCGGCATCAAAACCTAAACCCACAACATGTAAGGTGTGCTTACCCCAGCTCACGGAGATCTCTACGCCGTTAACAAACTGCATCCCCAACTCATCGGCCGTTTGCCGCGCCAACGCCAAACCACGGATGTCGTCATGATCGGTGAGTGCAAATAATTGACAGCCCCGTGAATGCGCACGACGCACCACTTCATCGGGCGGCAGTAAGCCATCTGAAATATTAGAATGGCAATGTAAATCAACTGGCGTCATTGTTTTCTCTTGATTTGAAACAGTCGGTAAGTAAAGTGGTGGCAAGCATGGATGCTGTTTATACCAAAGATCGAATACAGTCTGGGCTTCACTTACGCAGGAAACACCCCAGTGGACAGGTATCGATCACCACGATCGCAAACAATACTCACAATCACGGCGTTTTCGACTTCTTGCGATAAAGCCAGTGCTGCGCACAAAGCGCCGCCCGATGAGATACCGGCAAAAATACCTTCTTCACGCGCCAGGCGCCGCGTCATGACTTCGGCTTCCATTTGATTCACTTCCATCAAGCGATCAATCAAATCAAAATGACAAATCGTCGGTACATATTCTGGCGTCCACTTGCGGATACCCGGAATTTGCGCGCCATCACAAGGCTGCACCCCAATAATTTGCACCGCCGAATTTTGTGCTTTTAAAAAGCGCTGCGTTCCCATAATGGTGCCAGTGGTGCCCATGCTAGAGACAAAATGCGTAATCGTGCCGGCGGTATCGCGCCATATTTCTGGGCCTGTGCTTTCAAAATGCGCCAGTGGATTATCGGCATTGGCAAACTGATCTAAAATCAAACCCTGCCCCGCTTGCGCCATTTGCAATGCCTGATCTCGAGCCGCTTCCATGCCTTCGGTTAAAATTACTTCAGCACCGTAAGCTTTCATGGTTTGAATTCGTTCAATGCTGGAATTTTTGGGCAGCAATAACACCATGCGATAGCCCATTACTGCGGCGGCCATGGCCAGTGCAATACCGGTATTGCCACTGGTGGCTTCAATCAAAGTATCACCGACTTGAATATCGCCGCGCATTTGCGCGCGGCGAATCATCGACAAAGCCGGCCGATCTTTCACCGAGCCGGCTGGATTATTGCCTTCAAGCTTGACTAAAATTGTGTTAGTCGTATCGCCAGGGATACGTTTGAGTTTGACGAGCGGCGTATTACCGACAAAATCTTCTAGATACTTGAACATATATCACTCCATGGGTCGCATGATTATACGCAAGCCCACGGAGTCTGGTTTATTTGTTACGCAACAGCTTCACCACCGCCAGCAATACGCCCATTAACTTAATGCCATTGGATAACCGTGCCATCGATGGATGCGACTTGGCTAAGATTTGCGCCAATTTGCTGAGTAAACTCAATGAATCCGTATTGCCCAACAGTGAATTGGCTAGCGCCATTGGGCGGCGAGATTCAAGCAGCCGAGTTTCCAGCTGCAATCGACACAGTTGCGAACGAAAGACCAGTTGCTGCTTTTTGAGCTCACGTTGCTGATTGGCCATCATGCGCCCTCCTTGGTCGGAGTGACCGCATGAAAAGCGGCATCAATGAGTTTTTTATCTTGCGCAAATTCTTCGCTGGTTAATGGAAATGGCGTAATTAAATCGTGCATTAATTGGCGCAATTGTTTATACGCAAATAAGCCGCTCAATAAAAACACTACCCCAAAAGCGGCGCAAATAATAACCCGATACTCCCAAAAGCCAAACAACAAACCCAGACCGGTAAAGGTCAGCGCCATAATCAACAAAAAAGCCGCCGCAATAGCAAAACCAATCATCTGCGCCAATCGATCAAACTCATCGCGCAATTCAAGACCAAACAATGAAAAACGGGCAGCGACTAAGCCGCCCACCGTATCACGCCAAGTTGCGCGCCGATTCATTTAGCGCCGAGCTGCCAAAAAGCCAATCAACAAGCCCACTGCCGCACCAACACCAACCGCTTGCCACGGATGCGCATGCACATATTGATCAGTTTGTTGCGCGGCCACTTTGGCTTTATTGACTGCAACCGCTTCAATTTCAGCTAAACGATGCTTGGCATCGCATAAATTAGCCGCGATTTTTGCATAGATCTTTTTTGATTCTTCAGGACTGGCATTGGCCGCTTCATTCATCAAATCGGCAGTTTCTTGCAGTACATCTTTAGTTTCATCAATTAGTACAGATTCACTGATTTCAGACATAAATCGCCCCTTTAAATTAAAAACCAAAATAGAGTTATAAGAATAGCAGGCTGACCCTTGCTTGCACAGGTAATATAAACAGTCAGCATCGAGTCATCTTCACAAAATAAAATGCTAATTTAATAAACAACATTAGCTTTATTGCATCCACTTACTCCTTAAAATGCAAAAAAGCCACCTTTCACAAGATGGCTTTTAAATTCAAAACAGGCAATTTAAAACTTAGATCATGCCTTTTGATTGCAGTAATTCAAACATCGTTTTACCGATTTCAGCTGGGCTACGGGTGTAGGCGATACCCGCTTGCTCAAACGCCTTGAATTTTTCTTCTGCAGTGCCTTTGCCGCCAGAGATGATCGCGCCAGCATGGCCCATACGTTTGCCTTTCGGTGCCGTTACACCTGCGATATAACCGACCACTGGCTTAGTCACGTAAGCCTTAGCAAATTCAGCCGCTTCTTCTTCAGCAGAACCACCGATCTCACCGATCATGATGATGGCGTCAGTATCAGGATCATCTTGGAACAATTTTAGTGCGTCGATATGGCTCAAACCTGGGATAGGATCGCCACCGATACCGATACACGTTGATTGACCCAAACCAAGCGCGGTAGTTTGCGCAACCGCTTCGTAAGTCAGAGTACCAGAGCGTGAAACGATACCGATACGACCTGGGTTGTGAATGTGCCACGGCATAATACCGATCTTGCACTCGCCCGGCGTGATAATACCTGGGCAGTTAGGGCCGATCAGACGGATGCCTGCTTCATCAACCGCTTTTTTCACGTACAGCATGTCTATCGTTGGCACGCCTTCAGTGATACATACAATCAATTTAACGCCAGCATTAATCGCTTCCAAGATTGAATCTTTAGCGAAAGCTGCAGGTACGTAGATGACTGAAGTATCCGCGTGGGTTTGCGCCACAGCGTCACGCATGGTGTTAAACACGGGCAAGCCAAGGTGCTCAGAGCCACCTTTGCCTGGCGTCACACCGCCAACCACTTTAGTGCCGACTTTCAACGCTTGCTCAGCGTGGAAAGTACCGTTTTTGCCGGTAAAACCTTGTACCAGCACTTTTGTATCTTTATTAACCAAAACGCTCATGGTTTTTTCCTTTGTAGTAAGTCAAAAGTGCTCTAGCGGCGTTACCTTATCTTGCCGTACTTGATGTACTGTCTTCGATTCGGAGCCTTGCTAGATCACTTTTGTTACGTCACATATTCGTGTGGTGATTACAAGGCTGCAACAGCAGCAACGATTTTCTCTGCTGCGTCGTTCAAGCCTTGGGCTGAAACCAGTTTCAAGCCAGATTCATCCAAGATTTTAGCGCCCAGTTCAGCGTTATTACCTTCCAAACGAACCACCACCGGCACGGTCACGTTGACTTCTTTTACCGCAGCGATAATCGCTTCAGCAATCATGTCGCAACGCACGATACCACCAAAAATATTGATCAAAACGCCCTTCACCGAAGTGTCGGCCAAGATCAATTTAAAGGCTTCGATCACGCGCTCTTTGGTTGCGCCGCCACCCACATCCAAGAAGTTAGCCGGTTGGCCACCCTTGAGTTTGATGATGTCCATCGTCGCCATTGCTAAACCAGCGCCGTTGACCATACAACCGATGTTGCCTTCGAGTGCCACGTAGTTCAGCTCGAACTCAGACGCTTTCACTTCGCGCTCGTTTTCTTGTGACTTGTCACGCTGAGCTAGCAATTCTGGATGACGATACAAAGCATTTGAATCGAGGCCAATTTTGGCGTCCACGCAGCACAATTCGCCGTTTTCACGCAATGCCAATGGGTTGATTTCGAACAAAGCAAAATCATTAGCGATAAAGGCTTCTGCCGCGCCCAACATCATTTTAGTGAAGTGAGTCACTTGCTTGCCTTCAAGGCCAAGTGCAAATGCACATTCACGTGCTTGATACGGCTGCATGCCAACCAGCGGATCAACCGTTACTTTAATGATTTTTTCTGGCGTTTCTTCTGCCACTTTCTCGATTTCAACACCACCTTCAGTTGAAACCATAAATACAATGCGTTGCGAACCACGATCTACCACAGCGCCGAGGTAAAGTTCGCGCGTTACTGGGTACATGTCTTCGCACACCAATACACTGTGAACTGGCTGGCCTTCGGCATCCGTTTGATACGTAATCAAATTAGTGCCGATCAAACGGGTGGCTTCAGTCGCAGCTTCTTCGCGGCTTTTTACCACGACAACGCCGCCGGCTTTACCACGGCCACCGGCGTGAACTTGGGCTTTAACCACCGCAAATTTGCCGCCGAGCGCATCGTACGCTGCCGCCGCTTCTTCGCCTGTTGTCGCCAAAATGCCGCGTTGTACTGGCAAACCGTACTTAGCCAATAATTCCTTGGCTTGGTATTCGTGCAGATTCATCTCTATTAATCCTTTTTGAGGAGCGTGTTATTGTGAGGGTCAACACAACCCTCCAGAGGTACCACCGACGGGCGTCATCACCCGTCAACAAATTACGAATGCAAACCGCGCTTATCCACACCCAGCGCCGCTTCGTGCAAAGCTTCAGACAACGAAGGATGCGCGTGAACGATACGGGCGATGTCTTCACTTGATGCGTTAAATTCCATCGCCACCACGGCTTCAGTAATCAACTCAGAAGCAAATGGGCCAATGATATGCACGCCCAAAATACGATCTGTTTTGGCGCAAGCGAGCATTTTGACAAAACCAGCCGTTTCACCCAAACCGAGTGCACGACCATTCGGGCCAAATGGGAACTGGCCTTTCTTGTATTCAATGCCTTCGGCTTTGAGGGTTTGTTCGGTTTTACCCACCCAAGCCATTTCTGGACTGGTGTAAATCACCCAAGGCACATTGTTAAAATCAATGTGTGGATGCTGGCCAGCAATACGCTCAGCCACCGCAACGCCTTCTTCTGATGCTTTATGCGCCAACATTGGACCACGAACCACGTCACCCACTGCCCAAACATTCGGCAAGCTAGTACGGCAATCGCCATCGACAATCACATAACCGCGCTCATCGAGTGGCAAACCAACATCATCACTGGCTAGATTCCAAGTGTTTGGCAAGCGACCAATGGATACGATTAATTTATCGAATTCTTCACTGTGCGCTGCACCCTCAGCGTCAACATAATTGATCGTAACTGAGTGATCACCTTTATTGATTTCACCGATTTTGACGCTGGTATTGATTTTCAGCCCCAAATCTTTAGTGAAAATCTTATGCGCTTCTTTGGCAATCGCTTCGTCAGCCGCCAGTAAAAAGCCCGGCGCGCCTTCTAAAATCGTGACGTCAGAACCCAAACGCTTCCACACCGAGCCCATTTCTAGGCCTATAACCCCTGCACCAATCACGCCCAAACGTTTTGGTACCACTGGAATCGATAAAGCGCCGTCATTATCCAAGATCAAAACGTTATCGACCGGCGCTTGCGGCAGTTGCCGTGGCGTAGAACCCGTCGCAATGATGATGTGCGTCGCTTCAACCACTTCGGTTTGACCAGCGTCATTCACTTCAAGCTGCCATTTGTCGCCAACGCGGCCCAAAATTTTGCCATGGCCATGCAAGCTATCGACTTTATTTTTTTTGAATAAATAACCGATGCCTTGTGTCAGCTTGCTGACAATGCCGTCTTTACGCGCCAGCATGGTGCCAACGTCAAACTTCATGCCTTCCACAGTAATGCCGTGCGCAGCAAATTTATGCTCGATGCGCTCTACATTTTCTGAAGACTCCAGCAATGCTTTCGATGGGATGCAACCGACGTTTAAGCAGGTGCCGCCCAGTGACGCTTTGCCTGCTTTGTTTTTAAATTCATCGACGCAAGCGGTCTTAAAGCCCAGCTGCGCCGCACGAATCGCCGCAATATATCCGCCAGGACCGGCACCGATTACCACAACGTCAAAAGATTTCGACATTTTGAATTCCATCCATAACCCGCATGGGTATATTAATGCAAACATTAAGGTATACCGCAAGTAGCGGCATACCCTTAGAAATTACAAATCAAGCAATAAACGCGCTGGATCTTCAATCGCGTCTTTAATCGCCACCAAAGCCAAAACCGCTTCACGGCCATCAATAATGCGGTGATCGTAAGACTGCGCCAGATACATCATCGGCAAAGCAACGATTTGGCCATCGACCACCATGGCGCGCTCTTTAGTGGCATGCATGCCCAAGATCGCCGATTGTGGTGGGTTAATGATTGGCGTTGACATCATCGAACCAAAAGTACCGCCATTGGAAATGGTGTACGTGCCGCCAGTGAGCTCTTCAACACCAAGTTTGCCTTCTTGCGCACGCTTACCAAAGTCAGCGATGGTTTTTTCGATATCGGCCAAAGACAATTGATCGGCATTGCGAATAATCGGCACCACCAAACCGCGTGGGCTACCAACGGCCACACCAATATCAAAGTAACCGTGATACACGATGTCACTACCATCCACCGACGCATTCACAATCGGGTATTTTTTCAGCGCAGCAACCACCGCTTTCACAAAGAAACCCATGAAACCGAGCTTCACGCCGTGCTCTTTTTCGAATTTATCTTTGTATTTGTTGCGTAAATCCATCAACGGCTTCATGTTGACTTCGTTAAACGTCGTCAGAATGGCGTTAGTTTGTTGCGATTGCAGTAAACGCTCAGCAACGCGAGCACGTAAACGGCTCATCGGCACACGCTGTTCGGTGCGGCCATCGGTTGCCGTCGCCACCACGGGCGCGGCCACTGCTGGCGCAGTCGGTTTGCTCAAATGATTTTGCACGTCTTCTTTCAAAATGCGGCCATCACGACCAGTACCGGCCACATCCGCCAGATTCACTCCCGCATCGGCAGCGAGTTTTTTGGCGGCGGGCATGCCGATGACCGAAGCATCCGCCACTGCGGCCACTGGCGCTGCAGCAGCAGGCGCAGCTTGAGCAACGGCGGTGGTGTCGATCCGTGCGATCAGTTGCAAACTGCCCACTGTTGCGCCATCCACTTCAAGCAACTCAACCAAGACGCCAGACTGTTGCGCTGGAATTTCCAGCACGACTTTATCTGTTTCAAGGTCGATGAGGTTTTCATCACGAGTAACTGCTTCGCCGACTTTTTTCTTCCAAGAAACTAAAGTCGCTTCTGATACTGATTCAGGCAATTGTGGCACTAAGACATCGATAATCATTTTTCATCTCCAGAGTTTTGGCCAGTTCAGCCGCGCCACGCTGAGCGTGGCGTTGGATTTACAGTTTCATTGCATCATCAACAAGGGTTTTGAGCTGCGCATTGTGCTTACTCATATAACCCACTGCAGGCGACGCTGACGATGGACGACCCGCGTATTGCAATACTTGTTTTGGCTCTAACACGTCTTCAAGGCGATGGCGCAGTTGATGCCATGCCCCTTGATTGCGCGGCTCTTCTTGCGCCCACATGATTTCTTTGGCGTTCGGATACTTGCTGAGTTCGGCTTTGAGCTCATCGGCGGGGAATGGATACAGTTGCTCAATCCGCACAATGGCAATGTCTTTAATCTCGCGTTCACTGCGACCCGCTAGCAGGTCGAAATACACCTGACCCGAGCAGCACACCACGCGTTTGACTTTTTTACCATCGAGCTCTTGCGCTTCACCGATCACGGCGCGAAATTCACCGCTGGTAAAGTGCTCAATTGGGCTGGCGGCGTTTTTGGCCTTCAAGAGTTTTTTACTCATGATGACAATCAACGGCTTACGATAAGGGCGCAACATTTGGCGACGCAGCACGTGATACATTTGTGCCGCTTCAGACAACATCACCACTTGGATATTGTGCTCAGCACACAGCTGCAAATAACGCTCAACCCGCGCCGAAGAATGCTCTGGACCTTGACCATCGTAACCATGCGGCAAAATCATCGTCAGGCCACACAAACGACCCCACTTGGTTTCACCCGAAGTAATAAATTGGTCAATCACCACTTGAGCGCCGTTGGCAAAGTCACCAAATTGCGCTTCCCAGATGACCAATTCGTTCGGCTCTGAGCAGGCATAGCCATATTCAAACGCCAAAACGGCTTCTTCGTTCAAAATCGAATCAATCACCCGGAATGGTGCTTGGTTTTCCGATAGATTTTGCAATGGCACGTGTACGCCGTGATCCCATTTTTCACGATTTTGATCGTGCAAAACGGCATGCCGGTGATTAAACGTACCACGACCGGAATCTTCACCGGACAAACGCACGCCATGACCTTCAGTCAATAAGGTGGCGTAAGCCAAATGCTCAGCCATACCAAAGTCAACCGGCGAGTCACCGGCGACCATCGCTTTACGTTCGTTAATGATTTTTTCGACGTTGGCGCGCAGCTTAAAGCCTTCTGGCACCGCAGTGAATTTTTCGGTCAAGCGAATCAAATCGGCTTGCGGCACCGCCGTTACCACGGGCTGACGCCAGTGCGTACCGAGGTATTTTGACCAATCAATAGCATGCGAGCGTTTGTAATCAGTGAGCGTGGTTTTTTCAACGTGCTCACCACGATCCAATGCATCGCGATACGCTTGGATCATGCCATCGGCTTCTGCTGCGGTGACCACGCCTTCAGCGATCAAACGATCAGCGTATTTACGGCGTGCACCTGGATGCTTAGCCACTTGGCGATACATCATTGGCTGCGTTACAAATGGATCATCCGCTTCGTTGTGACCGTGTTTACGGTAGCAAACCAGATCAATCACCACGTCTTTATGGAATTTCTGTCGGTATTTCAGTGCCGCATCCGTTACCAAACAAACGGCTTCTGGATCGTCCCCGTTCACGTGGAAAATCGGCGCTTCTACCATCTTAGCGATGTCAGTACTGTAAATCGTCGAGCGATTGTCGCGGATGTCCGAGGTGGTGAAACCCACTTGGTTATTGATCACCAAATGCACCGTACCGCCCGTGCCGTAACCACGGGTTTGCGATAGATTAAATGTACCTTGGTTGGTACCTAGACCGATAAAGGCCGAGTCGCCATGAATCAATAACGGCAGCACTTGATCGCCCACCGTATCGTGGCGGCGATGTTGCCGCGCACGCACTGAGCCTTCTACCACTGGGTTGACGATTTCTAAATGCGATGGATTAAACGCCAAGGTCAAATGCAATGGCCCGCCCGCAGTGGGAATATCTGAGCTAAAGCCCATATGGTATTTCACATCACCCGATGCCAACGACGTATCGTAACGGCCTTCAAATTCGCCAAACAAATCGCGGGGTTGTTTGCCCAAGATATTGACCAGCATATTCAAGCGGCCACGATGCGCCATGCCGATAACGATTTCTTGCACGCCCGACGCCCCAGCCGCTTGGGCTAGAAAGTCCACCGCCGGAATCATTGAATCGCCGCCTTCGAGCGAGAAGCGTTTTTGACCGACATATTTTTTATGCAAATACTGCTCTAGCGTTTCGGCGGCAGTCACTTGCTTGAGAATGCGTTTTTTTTGCGCAACATTAAAGCTCGGTTGCGAGCGACTTGACTCAAAGAACTCTTGCACCCAGTTGCGCTCTTCTGCATCGGTAATGTGCATGTATTCCAAGCCAATATTGCCGCAATACGTTTGCTTCAAAAACCCCAGCACTTCAGTGGGGGTTGCGCGCTCTAATCCGGCGATATTGGTACCCAACTTCACCGCCATATCACTATCAGATAGGTTGTAAGTTTTAGGGTCCAATTGGGGCATCGCCACTTTATCCATTCTTTCCAATGGATCTAAGCTCGCGCCACGGCTACCCATGATGCGGTAGGCGGAAATTAAACGCAGTACATTCACTTGACGTTCAATCGCGCCTTCATCGGCCACGCCTGCGGCACGGATTGGCTGCTTGGCTAATTGCCGAAACGACTCTTCAATCGGTGCACGAGCAATATCACGCGTGGTGTTGCCGCTACTGAGTTGCAGCTTGTCAAAATACGTCCGCCATTCAGTGTCTACCGAAGTGGGGTCAAATAAATACTGTTCGTAAAGATCTTCTACGAAAGGTGCGTTGCCGCCAAAAAGCTGAGAATTTGTTTCGAGTTCTTTCATCATTGCCGTGTATCCAGTTTTATCCGCCTAAGCTTTGCAAGTTGATGCACTTAGGCCGGTCAATGCTGCTACGCCCTCATGGGGTACATAAGGGCGCAGGAACGGGGTCTTAGCCGCGTTGATCAATAGGTACAAAATCACGTTTTTGCGCGCCAGTGTATTGCTGACGTGGACGACCGATTTTCATACCAGGATCAGAAATCATTTCATTCCAGTGGCTAATCCAACCTACAGTGCGCGCCAAGGCGAAAATCACTGTAAACATGGGCACTGGAATACCCAAGGCCGATTGAACGATACCTGAGTAGAAATCAACGTTTGGATAAAGTTTACGCTCGATGAAGTACGAATCTTCCAGCGCGATTTTTTCCAATTCCATCGCCAATTTGAATTTTGGATCGTCTTGCAAGCCCATTTCGGCCAAGACTTCGTGGCAGATACGGCGCATCACATTGGCACGTGGATCGGTGTTTTTGTAAACACGGTGACCAAAGCCCATTAGTTTATGCGTTTTAGCTTTCACGCCTTCCATAAAGGCCGGCACGTTGTCCACTGAACCGATTTCGTCCAACATCACCAATACCGCTTCGTTAGCACCACCATGCGATGGGCCCCACAAGCAAGCAATACCCGCTGCGATACAGGCAAACGGATTGGCACCTGAAGAACCGGCCAAACGCACGGTTGAAGTCGATGCATTTTGTTCGTGATCGGCGTGCAAAGTGAAGATCACATCCAGCGCGCGCACCAATACTGGGTTGGGCACATACGGCTCGCACGGCGTAGAGAACATCATGTGCATGAAGTTGGCGGTGTAGCTCAAATCGTTGCGTGGGTAAACGAAAGGCAAACCTTGGTTGTAGCGGTGGCACATCGCCGCCACGGTCGGGATTTTAGAGATCAAACGGAACATCGCCACTTTGCGGTGCTCTTCGTTATTGATGTCCAAGCTGTCTTGATAGAACGCTGACAATGCGCCAACAACACCGACCATCATCGCCATCGGATGCGCGTCACGGCGAAAGCCGTTAAAAAAGCGCGTCAATTGGTCGTGAATCATGGTGTGACTCATGACGGTTTTTTCAAAAACAGTTTTTTCAGCCGCAGTTGGCAACTCACCGTTGATCAACAAGTAGCAGACTTCGAGGTAATCAGAATCTTCCGCCAACTGCTCGATAGGATAGCCACGATAGTACAACTGCCCTAAATCACCATCGATGAAAGTGATTTTGGATTCGCAACTAGACGTTGCTAAAAAACCTGGGTCGAAGGTAAACATCCCCGTTTGCGAAAATTTACGGATATCTACAACATCAGGACCCAGCGTGCTCGGCAACACTGGGAAATCGAGTGTGCTTTGTCCGTCGTTATACGTTAGCGTGACTTTCTTATCCATCTATAGACTCCTGTTAAACAGCCTAAGCTGTACGTTACTGTTGTGCGGCGCTGATGCGCGCTATCATCACGGCCAGCTGTGTATCAGGACACACCGACTTGCCATTGACGTACTCTAAAAAGTCCCAATCGGGCAGCATTAAAACTTGTTCGTACACAGCCAATTCAGACTCAGATAACGTGGGTAAAACATCGGAAACGAAGCGCTCTAATTGCAAATCTAATTCCAGCAATCCACGGCGAGAGCGCCACACAATTCGTTTGAACTCAACTTCATCCATCCAGACCCCCCTATGGGTATAACCATGCAGGCTTTATCAAAAAAAGTCTAGAAGGATATACCCACTCACTATCAAGCAATACGCTTCACCATCAAATCTTTAATCTTACCAATGGCCTTGGTTGGGTTGAGCTCTTTCGGGCAAACATCAACGCAATTCATAATGCTGTGGCAACGGAACAAACGATAAGGATCTTCTAGATTATCCAAACGTGCGCTGGTGGCTTCGTCACGGGTGTCAGCAATAAAGCGATACGCTGCGAGCAAACCCGCCGGGCCGACAAATTTATCCGGATTCCACCAGAACGACGGGCATGCGGTTGAACAGCAAGCGCACAAAATACACTCGTACAAGCCATCGAGTTCTTTACGGTCTTCTTGGCTTTGCAAGCGTTCACGATCTGGCGCTGGGCTGTCGTTAATCACATACGGCTTGATCGAGTGATATTGCTTAAAAAACTGCGTCATATCGACGATCAAATCACGGATTACTGGCAAGCCCGGCAATGGACGCACTTCGATTGGCTGTTTGAGCGTATCGATATCGGTAATACAGGCCAGACCATTTTTGCCATTGATATTCATTGCATCCGAGCCACACACGCCTTCGCGGCATGAACGGCGGAATGACAACGATTCATCAACCACTTTGAGTTTCACCAAGGCATCGAGCAATTTGCGTTCAGTGGTGGTGTCGACATCAACGCTGATGTCTTGCATATACGGCTTAGCGTCTTTATCTGGATCGTAACGATAAACGCGAAATTTTACGGATTGTGTAGTCATTTTTTACCCTCACCCCTTGCCCTCTCCCAAAAAGAGAGGGGGAATGTAGACGCCCAAAGGCGTAAATTAATTAATACGAACGCGTCTTCAACGCAACTGAATCCACCGTCAGCGGCGTTAAATTGACGGGTTTGTATTCAAGACGATTGTCTGAGCTAAACCACAGGCTGTGTTTGAGCCAGTTTTTATCGTCACGACCATTCGGTTGCTCGGGGCTATCAATGGCATCGTCACGCACGTGCGCGCCGCGTGATTCCGTGCGCGCATTGGCCGAAATCATCGTCGCTTTAGCTACTTCGATCAGATTTTCTAATTCCAACGCTTCAAGACGCGCGGTATTAAAGGTTTTCGATTTGTCGGTAATGACGGTGTTTTGAACCATTTTTTCGACTTCGAGAATCTTCGCCACGCCTTCAGCCAACATGTCTTTAAAGCGGAACACCCCGGCATGCGCTTGCATGGTGCGTTGCATCGCCAAGCGCGCTTCGTTCACATTGCTACCCGTGGTTTGATTGTCCAAACGGGCAACACGCGCCACAGAGCGCTCAACGTCTTTCAGCGCAACCTCAGGAAATGATTCGTGCGAATTTTTGATAAATTCGATCATTGAATTGCCCGACGATTTACCAAACACCAATAAATCGAGTAATGAGTTAGTCCCCAAGCGATTAGCACCATGCACCGAGGCACAAGCACATTCACCAGCGGCGTAGAAACCTTTGACAGTTTCGTCGCCCATCACCACTTCACCTTTGTAATTGGTCGGAATACCGCCCATTTGGTAGTGGCAAGTGGGTACAACGGGAATGGGCGCTTTGATCGGGTCAACACCGGCAAATTTGATCGAGATTTCGCGGATACCCGGCAATTTCGACATGATGACTTCTGGATCTAAATGCGTAATATCCAGCAAAACGTGATCTTTATTTGGGCCACAACCACGGCCTTCGTTAATCTCGGTCACCATCGCACGCGAAACCACGTCACGCGACGCTAAATCTTTGGCGTTCGGCGCGTAACGCTCCATAAAGCGCTCGCCGTTCGAGTTGCGTAAAATGCCGCCCTCACCGCGCACACCCTCAGTAATCAATACCCCTGCACCGGCCACTCCAGTGGGGTGAAACTGCCAAAATTCCATATCTTCTAACGGCACACCCGCACGCGCGGCCATTCCCAAGCCATCGCCGGTATTAATAAAGGCGTTGGTAGAAGAAGAATAAATCCGTCCGGCGCCGCCAGTGGCGAACAAAGTGGCTTTGGCTTGGAAAATCACGATTTCAGAGGTTTCCATCTCCATCGCGACCACGCCTTGCACCACGCCGTTTTCATCACGAATCATGTCCAGCGCCATCCACTCAACAAAAAACTGGGTATTAGCGCGAACATTGCGTTGATATAAAGCGTGCAACATGGCATGACCGGTACGGTCAGCGGCAGCACAGGCGCGGCGAACTGGTTTTTCGCCAAAGTTGCTCATGTGACCACCAAATGGCCGCTGATATATCGTACCGTCGGCGTTGCGATCGAACGGCATACCAAAATGCTCAAGCTCAATCACTACTTTTGGCGCTTCACGGCACATAAATTCAATCGCGTCTTGATCCCCTAGCCAGTCCGAACCTTTAACGGTGTCGTACATATGCCAAGTCCAATGATCTGGCTCAGAATTACCCAATGAAGCCGAAACCCCCCCTTGCGCCGCCACGGTGTGCGAGCGCGTTGGGAATACTTTAGACAGAACAGCGGTTTTAACCCCTGCCTCAGACAATTGCAGTGCCGCGCGTAAACCCGCACCACCCGCGCCGACGATTAGCGCGTCAAACTTGCGAACAGGAATTGCACGCTTGGTAGATTCTTGGCTCATAAAACACCCCATACAACTTTAACCATGTAAATCAAGCTCGCCAGCAACCAAAGCAGTGTCAGCACATGCATTGTGAGCTTTACGCCAATATGCTGGATGTAATCCATCCAGATGTCGCGAACACCGACCCAAGCATGCCATAGCAATGCAATGATCGTAATCGTGGTGACAATTTTTACCCAGGTACAGGCGAATAAAGCTTGCCACGCTTCAAACGAAGCCCCATTGGCAAACAAAATAAACGCCACCACACCCACGGTGTACGCCAACATAATGACCGCAGTGACCCGCTGCACCAGCCAATCACGCAAACCATAATGCGCGCCAACAACATGCCGATTTACCATGTGATCGCTCCAATAATGACGGTCAATGACAAGCTCACTGCTAGCACTACATACGAAGTAAAGCGTGCCGTTTTTAAATCCAAGCCTTTATGAATATCCAAAAACAAGAAGCGTAAGCCCGCACAGGCGTGATGCAAATAGGCCCACAACACCGCCAATAAAAACAACTTCACCAGCGGATTTCCGATGCAGTCTTTAAATGCAGCAAAACGCTCAGCGGAAGACAAAGAGCCTTCAAGCGCATACAACATCAATGGGATGGCTGCGAACATCAACAAACCGCTAATGCGGTGCAAGATGGACACAATCCCCGGCAGTGGCAAACGAATCTGCCAAAGCGCGAGGTGTTTTGGGCGTGTTTTTTGCATACGCTCTTTCCTCTCTAAGTTACACATCAAGCTCTAAGAGCTCAGGTTGCCTGATTTAGTCCTTAAAGGAGCTGTTATCAGTATTAAAAAATCTATGCAAACGGCGCAGGTTCAAACGCCAGTGCCTCGGTTTTGAGCCAAGCGACACTCCAAACCTGTGGTTTGCCTTCAAAATCTCTGGCCAAACGCACCAACTGCAGTAGCGGCTCATTCAAATCCACCATCAGTAAGCGCGCTTCGCTCTGCCCTGCTGCGACCGCTCGATAGCGCACCTCGCCATCACGCAACCGCACCCCAAAATCGCGCCAGCATAATTCACGTAAATTGCCTTTTAACTCACGAATCCGGCGAATATCGAGATTAGGAAAGCCGGCCTCAGGCAACAACATTTCTTCCAAGCCAATAACAACACCCGAAACCCTAAGTAGGCGGCGCACCTGCCATAACGCTGCGCCCCTTCGCAAACCCAATATATCGGCCAACTGCTCGCCAGCATGAATCCGCACACAGCCAAGTAGTTCAATTTTTGGCGCTACACCATCGGCACCTGCTAGCGGTAAAAAATGCCCTCGCGCCAGAAAGTCATTCATTCCTGCCACGAAAGTACCTACACCCTGACGCCGATACAAAACCCCCTCGACCACCAAGCAATCGAGCGCCTTACGGACTGTGCCCTGGCTTACGCCGAAACGCACACCCAGTTCAACTTCACTCGGCAAACTTTCGTCATCCTGCCATTCACCTGCCTCAACCGCAGTCATAACTTCACGTATCACTTGCTTGTATAGAGGTTGTGCCGCTAGTTTTTTCATTCCAACTTTATCTTTTTATCATGTTGTCGAAGCTGAGTCTACTACAGTCTTATATAAGACAAAAGATATAACACTGGTTTTTTGTTTTTCTTAAACTGACTACGCACCCAATCGTCATCGTGATAAGATTACTTGCTACGTATCAAAGATATCGCTTTGCAGTCATAATCAAGGCGGCTAAATTCTTATTTGCTTGATGGCGATCAACCGCCACTTACTTGGAGTATGCTCGATGAAACAACCTATTCGCGTTGCTGTTACTGGCGCTGCAGGTCAAATTGGTTACAGCCTTTTGTTCCGTATTGCCTCTGGTGCCATGCTTGGTGCAGACCAGCCTGTAATCTTACAATTACTAGACATTACACCTTCGCTACCAGCACTTAATGGCGTCGTCATGGAATTAGATGATTGTGCTTTTCCTTTACTACAAGGAATCGTACAAAGTGACGACCCAAAAGTGGCTTTTAAAGACGCTGATATTGCCTTACTCGTCGGCGCTCGCCCACGCGGCCCAGGCATGGAACGCAAAGACTTACTCGAAGCCAACGGCGCAATCTTTACAGCTCAAGGCCGTGCACTGAACGAAGTTGCAAGCCGTGACGTCAAGGTTTTAGTCGTCGGCAACCCAGCCAATACCAATGCCTATATCGCGATGAAAAACGCGCCAGACCTTAATCCGGCCAATTTCACCGCCATGATGCGTTTAGACCACAATCGCGCCATGACCCAAGTAGCGCAAAAAACCGGCACGACGATTGGCGACGTGAAAAAAATGATCATCTGGGGCAATCACTCTGCCACGCAGTACCCAGATATTTTCCACGCACAAGTAAAAGGCGAAAACGCAGCAGCTCTGATCAACGATCAAAAATGGCTAGAAAGCGAATTCATTCCGACCGTACAACAACGTGGCGCAGCCATCATCAAGGCACGCGGCCTATCTTCTGCCGCATCAGCTGCTAACGCAGCCATTGATCACATTCGCAATTGGGTTTTAGGCACACCTGAGGGTGACTGGGTAACGATGGGCGTACCTGCCAATGGCGAATACGGCTATAGCGATTTAATCTACGGCTACCCTGTTACTTGCAAAGACGGTAAATACGAAATCATTACCGGCCTTGAAATCAGTGAATTTAGCCGCACCCGCATGGACGCCAGCGCTAAAGAACTCTCAGAAGAGCGCGACGCAGTCAAACACCTACTCGCTTAAATGCATCCATTAAAATCGAGTTAAAAAAAAGCCCACTGCAATGCAGCGGGCTTTTTTACATCCTCATTCAACTCAAATCAATCACGCGCAAATTTTGCGGCCAATTGATTGAGTTTTTCTAATTTTTGCGCTTCAGCCACTTTAGCTGCCTCAGCCGCTTCTTTTTCTTTGCGTTGAGTCGCCGCTTTTTTGAAGTATTCGTGCAAGCTATTTGCCGCAAATACGCGCTGATCTTCCGTTACCTCATCAGCCTGGCTGCCATCCAAATTAAAACGCACCTTGGCCACCTGCATCGCCTTAAGGTAGCGCAGCGAGCGTGTATGCATCGCCAATGCTTGGCGCAACACGCGATGACTCAACTCTGGCCGAGCGGCAAATAGTTGTTTGTCGACGCCAATGGCCAGCGGCAAGCAATCCCGAAATACAGGGCTATTTTTTTGTAATTCTCTCAACAATGCCGGAGCACTAATCGGTGAAGCAGGCTGCGAATCAGCGGTAGTCATCAAACTTCCTTAAAACGATAGAAACACTCTTAGTGGCAGATTTTATCAGACCCAGACCCGATCTTGCTGATATAAGTATAAAAATCACACTACTTAACAAAAAAACAGACGAAATACTTCGCCGCAGTAACGAAAAAAGGGTTGTAGCTCATAAAAGCTACAACCCTTAGATTTCTTTGGTGCCGACGGCAGGAATCGAACTCGCGACCCCCTGATTACAAGTCAGGTGCTCTACCAACTGAGCTACATCGGCAACAGGCGTGCATAATAGCCAGTGATCGCCACTTGCGCAAGCTCTTTTTGCAAATACTTTGAAAGTATTTTCCCCGCGCCAAAAAACAGACCCAAAACACCGCACAAATGCCGCATCAATACTGAAAATGCCCTACATCCTGGCGTAAACGCACAGTCAATGCTTCCAGTAGATTAGCCGACTGGCTCATCCCCGCCACGGCAGCGGAGTTTTCATCGGTCATTTGCGCCACTCGCTCAACTTGCATGGCAATTTGTTGCATCCCTGCGCGTTGCTCATTGAGCGCTTCAGAGATTTGCGATACCGATTCATCCTCATGAATCACGCTAGCGTTAATGCCCGCAATCGATTCACCTGCGCCACTGGCAATTTCGGCGCAATCGTGAGCGCGCGTCGCGGTTAAGCTAATGCTGGCCACCGCGTCTTTACTGGTTTGATCAATCCGGCCCACCATTTGCTGAATATCCACCGTGGCCGAGGCGGTGCGCTCAGCCAATTTTCTGACCTCATCGGCCACCACGGCAAATCCCCGCCCTTGTTCACCGGCTCTGGCCGCCTCAATAGCGGCATTGAGCGCCAATAAATTGGTTTGCTCGGCCACGTCTTTAATCACCCCCACAATCATGCTGATTTTTTCCGAGTCATTACCCAGCATCGCCACCCTTTCGGCTGCGGCCGATACTTCTCGATCAATCCCTTGAATTTCAAGCACGGTTTTTTGTATTTTTTGAGTTCCATCCACGGCGCGTTGGCACGTTTGCTGCCCTATCGATTTAGCTTGTGCCGCGTTATCAGCCACATGCGCAATCCCCACTGTCACTTGCTCTACCGCCGCAGCCATTTGACTGGTCGACTCGGCACCGACCATCGTCGCTTGCGAGACCTGCTCACTACAAGCAGCGAGGCTATTGGCCTCACTACTCACGGTATTAATCGCGCTTGCGATATTACTCACCAAGGTCTGTAATTTTTGTGCCAACTCGTTATACGCCAAAGCAATGCTATCGACTTCATCATTCCCATCCACAGCCGCACGAATCGTTAAATCTTGCCGCTCTTGCGCTAACAACATACTGTTTTTAAGTGCGTTGATTTTTCGACTCATCCCAACAATCACCCAAGCAGAAAAACCAAGCCCAAATACCAGCGCCAAACCCATTAAAGTCCAAGCCCAAACTTTGGCCTGAATATATTCTTGCTGTGCATCTTCAAAATTTAATTTAATCGACGCCATTTGCAGATCGACCAACTGCGCAATTTGCGCAGAAATCGGATCAACCGCGTGATAAAGCTGCTCACGCACTAAAGCGTCCAAGGCAGCAGCATTGCCATCGACTAAAACTCGCTCAAGGTCGGTCACGACCTGATCTGCTGCGAGTTTTTTTTGCTTTACCGCTTCAATCACCGATTTTTCGTTGGCCGCTGGCTCATCCGCCAAAAACGCATCCCAATTGGTATTTATTTCAGTCCTCGCCTGACGGACCAACTCCAATGCTTTTGCATAAGGGACTTGCTGATGATTGGCCTTGTGCGCGGTATCGACAATGTTGACTGCATACATATCGGCAACGATGCGCAAATGACTGATGGGCTCAACACGGTCTTTATAAGTCAACTCAAAGTCATCAAATGTATGCGTCAAACCGCGCAACGACGTCGCCCCCATAAAGGCAATCATCAACAGCAAAACGGCGCTCAAGAGCATTAATTTGGCACGAATAGTCATTGCAAACCTCCACAATTTAAACCGGAGCAATCACAGCACAAAATACTTGAGCCACACGTAGATTACTATCGCTTAAATTATAGACAGCAAATACTGAATACAAAGCTTATTAATACAAACCACAGACTGACATGAAGCCTATAAACCCAATAGCGCCGCTTTCTGCCAATCCATCGCCAAATCCAATGCGTCGGCCAGCCTATCGATTTCAGTATTCAGTTGTGCATCAGCATCGGGCAACAAATCAACCGATCCGCGCCAACCGGCCCAAGCTAACAAAGCCGTTAACGCCGGTAATTGATCAAACAAGCCATGCAAATACGTGCCGATGATTTGCCCATCGCTAGACATCAGCCCTTCAGTTCGACCATCATCCAATTGCAGCAAAGCCTCCCAGCCGTCGCCATGCAAAGTACTTTGCCCGACATGGATTTCATAACCGGCCACCGCGCCCGTTAATCCCTTGGCCACCAACTGCCCCGTGACTAAGCGTAACTGCTTCTCAGGCTCTAAATGAGTATTCATGGGTATATAGCCCAAACCATTGCTTGATGCTTGCTGCGATTCAATACCCACCTCATCAACAATGAGTTCGCCCAGCATTTGATAGCCACCACACACCCCGATCAATTTACCGCCGTAGCGCAAATGCGTCGCAATCTGTTGATCCCAGCCTTGCTGGCGCAACCAAGCCAAATCGCCTTGCGTATTTTTACTGCCGGGCAAAATCAATAAATCACACGCTGGCAAAGGCTGATTGGGGTTGGCAAATTGGCAGTTAATCCCAGCAATTCGGCGCAGCGGATCAAAATCGGTGTGATTAGATATATGTGGCAAAGTGGCAATGACAATTTTAAAGTCGCCATCAACACCACTCGCCGTGCGCGGCACCGCGTCTTCTGCCGCTATGTCTAAACCATGCAAATACGGCACCACGGCCAACACTGGCTTGCCGGTTTTGGCCTCTAACCAATCGCAACCGTGCATCAGCATCGGGCAACAAATCAACCGATCCGCGCCAACCGGCCCAAGCTAACAAAGCCGTTAACGCCGGTAATTGATCAAACAAGCCATGCAAATACGTGCCGATGATTTGCCCATCGCTAGACATCAGCCCTTCAGTTCGACCATCATCCAATTGCAGCAAAGCCTCCCAGCCGTCGCCATGCAAAGTACTTTGCCCGACATGGATTTCATAACCGGCCACCGCGCCCGTTAATCCCTTGGCCACCAACTGCCCCGTGACTAAGCGTAACTGCTTCTCAGGCTCTAAATGAGTATTCATGGGTATATAGCCCAAACCATTGCTTGATGCTTGCTGCGATTCAATACCCACCTCATCAACAATGAGTTCGCCCAGCATTTGATAGCCACCACACACCCCGATCAATTTACCGCCGTAGCGCAAATGCGTCGCAATCTGTTGATCCCAGCCTTGCTGGCGCAACCAAGCCAAATCGCCTTGCGTATTTTTACTGCCGGGCAAAATCAATAAATCACACGCTGGCAAAGGCTGATTGGGGTTGGCAAATTGGCAGTTAATCCCAGCAATTCGGCGCAGCGGATCAAAATCGGTGTGATTAGATATATGTGGCAAAGTGGCAATGACAATTTTAAAGTCGCCATCAACACCACTCGCCGTGCGCGGCACCGCGTCTTCTGCCGCTATGTCTAAACCATGCAAATACGGCACCACGGCCAACACTGGCTTGCCGGTTTTGGCCTCTAACCAATCGCAACCGGGCTGCAATAGTGCAATATCGCCGCGAAAGCGATTAATAATAAAACCTTGAATTCGCGCCTGCTCTGATTCTGACAGACACGCCAAAGTCCCCACAAAATGAGCAAACACGCCGCCGCGATCAATATCGGCCACCAGCCACACCGGGCAATCGGCTTCTTCGGCAAAGCCCATATTGGCAATGTCGCCAGCGCGTAAATTCACTTCGGCCGGACTACCTGCGCCCTCGACCAACACCCAATCGTATTGCGCTGCTAAGCGCTGCCAAGATTCAAACACCGCCGCGCGCGCGGTGGTTTTATACGCGTGATAATCCACCGCATCGAGGTTACCAATCGATTTGCCTTGAATAATCACCTGTGCGCGGCAATCGCTCGAGGGCTTGAGTAGCACCGGATTCATATCGGTATGCGGCGCTAGACCACAAGCAAACGCCTGCACCGCCTGCGCACGGCCGATTTCACCGCCATCGGGCGTGACCGCTGAATTGAGCGCCATATTTTGCGGTTTAAATGGGGCCACCGAGATGCCTCGGCGCAGCAATAAACGGCACAGCGCGGCGGTGAGCGTTGATTTACCGGCGTCGGAGGTACAACCTTGAATCATTAAAGTCGGCATAAAATTCATCCACAAAAAACAAAAACCGTACTGCATCCGGCGTTTTGGGCCCGCTGGCTGGCGTCAATCTAGCCCAAACCAAACAAGGAAAGCCCAACGCGACAAGCAACACGGTTGATTTAAAATAGCAAAGCAAACAAGCGTTAACGCGGAATAAACCACGCTCGATCTGGCGTATTGATTTCAACAATCGGGTGATGGTATAGCGCAGTCAGATGATCCGCAGTCAAGACCTCAGCGCGTGGGCCCGCTAACCAACGGCCATCACCAAACAGCAGCAAGACGCGGCAATGCTCAGCAGCAAAAAAATGCGCATGATTTGGGTCATGCGTCACCATCACCATCGCCCGCCCTTTGGCCTGCTCTTCACTGAGCACCTGCAGCGCTTGCTGTTGATGGCGCAAATCAAGTTGCGACAAAGGCTCATCGAGCAATAACAACGGCGCGTCTTGCGTTAAGGCGGTGGCCAAAGCCACGCGGCGGCGCTCGCCACCGGACAAAGTCGCCAAATCACGCCCTGCCAGCAAGGACAAATCCAGCCGCGCCAATTGCTCGCGTGCCAAAGCCACGTCGGCGGCACTTTCCCAAGCAAAACGGGGTAAATGCGGATGGCGGCCAGTGAGGACTTTTTCCAACACCGTGAGGGGGAATGGGCATTCATCTTGCTGCGTTTGCCATGCCAGCATTTTAGCGCGCTCACCATGCGGCCAATCGCCCCAAGCTCGCCCTTGCAGCGCAACCACTCCCGCTGCCAGCGCATGCCAACCGGCCATTGCGGATAATAAAGTACTTTTACCGCAGCCATTTTCGCCCAACACCAGCCACACTTCCCCCGGCTGAATATGCAATGACAAATCACGAATCAAGCAGCGATCCGCTTGCGCAATACGCACTTGCTCTAGCTGCATTGAGATTGCTTGAACGCTCATCGCACGGCCCGCCGACTTAATAAATACAAAAACGCCGGCACACCCAACAGCGCCATCACTACACCCACAGGCAACTGCTGCGGCGCAATCAAAGTGCGAGCAATGATATCGGCCCACAGCAAAACAATCCCGCCCGCCAACGTCGCCGCCGGTAATAACAAGCGCAAATCTTGGCCAATCATCAATCGCAGCGCATGCGGCACAATCAAACCGACAAAGCCGATCATCCCCGCAGTGGTAACCGCCAAAGCGCTGGCTAAAGCGGCAGCAAAATACAGCACCCAGCGCAAGCGCTGATGATTTAAACCCAAGGCATGCGCCGATTCGGCGGACATCCCCATAATATTGAGCTCACGCGCCAAGGGCCAGACCAGCAGCAAAAGAATACACAGCACCGCCGCCCCCGATTGCCAATGCGCGCCCGCCAAATCACCCATCAACCAAAACACCATGCCGCGCAATAAACCATCGGGGGCCATACTCAGCAATAAAGACGACAAAGCGCCACAAAATGCCGCCAACGCCACGCCAGTCAACAATAATCGGGTTTGCGTACTCGATCGATCACGCCCAGCCAGCAAAAAAACAATCAAAATACTCAATAAAGCACCGGTGCCAGCGGCGGCATTCACGCCCAAAGTACCCACCCCCAGTAATAGCGCCAATAGTGCACCCACACTGGCGCCACCCGAGGTACCCAGTATATAAGGGTCGGCCAAAGGGTTACGCAGCAAGACTTGCTGCAAAGTACCCGCCAAAGCCAATAAGCCGCCCACCACCAAAGCCGACACCGTGCGCGGCAATCTCAACTCAAGCACCACATCGCGCGCCAACGCCGATTCGGCGTTGTCATACCAAAATTGCCATGGCCGCAGCGACGTACTGCCCACCGACACACTGATGATTACGCTCAGCAATAGCACAAGTAATAAAATACTCAGCGTGAGCAGCGTTTTTTGCGGTGTTAACCGCGCCAAATTCATCACTTTATTCCCCAGCAACGTCTGCATTACAGCGCATTATTTCACCTGCCGAACTTGCTCTACCGCTTCGCACATCGCTTGCGCGCCATCGACCAAGCGTGGCCCCATGCGGCTAATGATGTCTTTGGGCAGCACATAAAATTGCTTATTTTGCGCCGCTTTTAGGTTTTTCCAGCGCTGCCAGCTCGCCAGAACATCGCCCTTCACCCCCGGCTCGCCACTCGTCATAATCGCATCTGGATTAGCGACCAACACCGCCTCGACATCCACTTTGGGCGTGAGCTCTGGCAAATGGCCAAACACATTCACCGCGCCGCATAAGCGCATTACATCCGAAATAATCTGCGTGTTATTGATCGTCATTAAAGGCCGATCCCAAATCTGATAAAACACCCGTACTGGCGCTCGATTTGAATAGGTTTTTTCTAACCGCGCCAATTGATCGCGATAGTTTTTCGCCGCCTTGGCCGCGCCAGCGGTTTGCTGGGTTAATACGCCCAAGCGCTCAAGCACCG
This sequence comes from uncultured Deefgea sp., assembly GCF_947072475.1. Lineage (GTDB taxonomy): Bacteria > Pseudomonadota > Gammaproteobacteria > Burkholderiales > Chitinibacteraceae > Deefgea. The sequence goes on along the minus strand of NZ_CAMTIA010000008.1, from coordinate 44,017 downwards.
TTGGCACATCGGCCATTTTTTTAGAAAAAGTAGTAAAAACCGGAATCCCCAGCTGCTTAATTTGATCAAGCTGGCGCTGTGGATTGCCGCTACCCCAAGCAATAATTAAATCCGGTTTCAGCGCCCGAATGCGCTCTAAATCAAAACCGTTATACCCACCAATGCGCTCAATCTCTTTGGCCTTGGCCGGATAATCACTGTAATTGACCGCGCCAACAATCAAATCCCCCGCGCCAATGGCAAATAAATCTTCAGTCGCATGCGGTGCCAAGCTAATAATGCGCGCTGCGGGTTTGGCTAGCGTGACCGTCACGCCTAAATCATCTTGCACACTCACTGCCGCGTTCACTGCCGCAGTCGCTAACGAAGCAGTCACAACCATCACAGCCAGTTTCAATTTAAAACTCATATTTAATTCCAATCTTGATACACATTATTAATACCGCCCAGCCATGCCATCTATCGTCAAAGCCAACGATCAAACCATGCCATCAAACCGCGCCAAACAAGGCCGCCGTCGCCACAGGATGACTCATAAACCACGCATGTAAATACGAAGCCTGCAAACTACCTTGCCGGTATATGGCCTCAGCGCCAGATCCTAAGCGGCATGGCGAACCATACCCTATAGGTTCAAGCTGCGTCTGCATTGTTGAATAATGAAACGTATGGCCACGCAGCGCGCCCGATCCCAGGTCAAAACTTTGTGGCCCAAGTGCAGCTAAGCGGGTTTGCATCGCCACCTGCGCGGGCAACACGCCCCACATCGCGTGCACTGCGCCATCAATCAAAGTCAGCGATTCACACAATGCAATCATCCCGCCGCATTCGGCCCAAATGGGTTTGTCCTCAGCCACATGCTGCGCCAATTCAATCGCCAGCGTCGGGTGCGCAGCCAACTGCTCAGCGTGCAACTCGGGATAACCACCGGGCAGCCACACGGCGTCGCACTCGGGTAAAGATTGCTGCGCCAACGGAGAGAAAAACTTGAGCTCAGCGCCCAAAGCGCTCAAACACGCTAAATTAGCCGGATAAATAAAACAAAACGCCGCATCGCGCGCAATTGCAATCCGTTTCCCCGCCAGCAACGGCGCTATTTCGCTGGCAATCGGCGCGGCAAATTCAATCTGCGGCAGGTTTTTGGCCTCTCCAATAGGCTGCGACGCCAACACATCGGCTATTGCATCGAGTTTCTCAGCTAAATCGGGAATTTCTGCTGGCAACGCCAAACCCAAATGGCGCTCAGGTAGCGGCTCAACGCGGCCAAGCCAACCTTGCCAGTGCGCTGACGGTGCTGATTCTTGCAACATCTGCGCATGCCGCTCACCCGCCACTTTATTGGCCAGCACGCCAAAAAACGGCAAATCCGCACGATAATGCGCCAAGCCAAACGCCAACGCACCAAAGGTCTGCGCCATTGCGCCTGCGTCAATCACCGCCAACACCGGCAAGCCCAACTGCACCGCCAAATCAGCGGTACTCGGCTCACCGTCAAACAATCCCATCACCGACTCAATCAAAATCACATCAAAATCGCGTGCCGCGTCCGCCAGCATTTGCCGGCACAAATCCTCACCGACCAGCCATAAATCGAGATTATCCACCGGCGCGCCGCTGGCAAAACCCAGCAGCAAGGGATCGAGAAAATCGGGCCCACATTTGAAAACCTTGACGCGCAGACCTTGGCGCCGATACAGCCAAGCGAGGCCCGCAGTGATGGTGGTTTTGCCAGAGCCTGAGGATGGGGCGGCGATCAATAAAACATGAGCTGAATACAGCAAACTATCATCCTTAATTACTATATCGGACAATTGAGCACGCAATTTTTCAGCAACACACTGTACATTTTCAGCAAAATTCAGTAAAAAATCTTGGTCTGCTATTAAGTCCTTTTTTCCTTCACAAGCATAACGCCAATCCTCAAATGCCTTACTATGTGATGCAAGAACGTCTTCAAATGTACGAGGGGTAACATATCGAGGATAACTAGGCAAAACTACTGCCGCTTTAATCTTTTGCTTAGATTCACTACTAAGTTTACGAAAAAGCTTTAATAACTCATGCCCAGATACTAATTTTCTATTCTCAAAAATATAAACGGCCTTGAGAGCAAGCTCAATTGCAAAAGCAAGGCACACAACTGCCGGAATAGTTGCCTCTTCAAACTTACCATTTTCTACCTTGATTTCCTTTGATCTTTTTGCTGCAACAAGAAAATCCTTAGACATAATCAAGAATCTCTCTGCCTTCAATTCAGTATTAAACTTACTCATAAGATTTGACCCATAATTCAATAAACTGCAGAATTTTTTTGAAATAAAAGCACGTAACAAATTAATGGCAAAAGAAGATAAAGACTCATTAATGATGAACTAAGTACGAAATCCTTAGATAGTTTGAATGCTGTTGAATCTACTTCGATACAAATCAAATACTTAACGCGCAAACCGAAACCATCGTAGGGTGTCAATGAGCGCAGCGAATTGCGCCGCTAAGCAATTGCGCTTTGGGCGCAACCTCATACGGTGCAACGGTGCAATTCGCGTTGCTCATTGACACCCTACCTTGTTTTTTTGACATCAAGAAAACATGAGCAGCCTAGCCTTAAACACCCATCGCAGAGGCAATTACCATTCCAAACCCTTCTGCGCTCTGATCCCTGATTTGTATGCATGTTTTTCATCAGCCAAAACAGTGATGGTATCGGCGATTTCATGCAATTCAGTAATCGCGGCGCGGCCGGTGACGACGACGTGTTGCATTTCGGGGCGCGATTCTAAATCGCGCAATACGATGTCTTTATCGAGGTATTTGTAAGACAAGCAATACGTCAACTCGTCAAGCACCACCACGTCGTAGCTTGGATCGTTCAGCATTTTGGCCGCCATCGCCCAAGCGGTTTCTGAGCGGGCTTTGTCGGCGTCAAAGTTTTGTGTTTCCCAAGTAAACCCGTCCCCCATCACATGCCATTCGCAGTGCTGGCCCAAAAAAGCTTCTTCGCCGGTGTCGGTGCGGTTTTTAATAAATTGCACCACGCCCACTTTAAGCCCATGACCAATGGCGCGCGCCACCATGCCAAAAGCCGACGATGATTTTCCTTTACCGTTACCAGTCAGCAAAATCATGATGCCGGTGTCGATATTGGCTTCAGCGATATGCGCGTCGATAATCGCTTTTTTACGCGCCATGCGCGCGGTGTGGCGCTCGTTTTTAGCTAGGTCTTGACTCATGCTGACAACTCCGAAATTAAAATAAATAGTCGATTTTACTGCTCGCACAGCTGGCGAATATACGCTTGGATCTGCGGCAAGCCACGGGTAATGGCCGTAATACCGGGAACGAGTAAATCTTCGCTTTGGATTGCAAATACTTGCTGATTTTTCACTGCAGCAATGCCGTCCCAGCCAGCTCGCGCTGCTACGCATTCCGGCTCAAAAGCTTGCCCACACCAACTACCAAGAATTAAATCTGGCGCGCCTGCGATCACTTGTTCTGGCGTCACGGTGCGATCTTTAGCGCGCACTGCCGGCGAAATCGATGCAAAAATATCTTCACCACCGGCAATCTCGATCAGCTCCGACACCCAAAAAATACCGGTATACAGCGGCGTATGCCACTCTTCGAAATACACTTTGGGCCGCCACGCAAAGTGCGTCGCGGCTAATTTGGCGGCAGCAATTTGTGCGTTTAACTCGGCAATTAAGGCATTGGCGCGCTTAGTACAGTCGAGCAATAAACCCAAGGTGCGAATCATCTTAAAAATACCGGCGATGCTGCGCTGATTAAAAAACAGCACTTCATAGCCCGCTAAAACGCACTCTTTGACCATCTCGCCTTGTAAGCTTGAATACGCCAAAATCAAATCGGGTTCAACCGCCAAGATTTTCTCGACTTTGGCGCTAGAAAACCCGCAAATAATCGGATGATTTTTAGTCACACCAGCCGGGTGGCGCGAAAAAGCCGAGATCCCTGCAATACGATGCTGTTGCCCCAAGGCATACAGCACTTCAACGGTTTCGCTACTTAAACACGCAATTTTTTGTGGGCCTAACATGGTGAATCCTAAGTCGATTGAACTTGCGCTGCGGCGCGCGCCAAGCGCTGCGCAAACTCAGCATGTTGCTGTAGCGTTAACGCGCCAAAACGCAGCGCATTAATACCAACATCTTGGGTATTGAACACCCGAGCATATATGCCATTGGCTGCCAGCGCATACCCCCATTGATCAATTTGATCGACCACACAAAACTGCATCAGCGGATGATCACCACTCGGGGGCAAACCTTGAGCGATTAAATGCGCTTTTAAGCTTTGTGCTTCTTGCAGCAAACGTGAACGCTGCATTTGCTGCCAAGCCGTATCGGCCAAGGCCAATTGCCCTGCCCATAGCGCTGGGCCGCTCACCGCCCATGGGCCGATATATTCACCTAAGGCCGCTAAAATCTTTTTATCGGCAAAAACAAAGCCCAAACGTAAGCCCGCCAAACCAAAAAACTTGCCAATGCCGCGCAAAACAATCAGGCCAGAGCGATTATTCTGGCTCGCAGCTTGACACACACTCTCTGCAGCATCGACATCAATAAACGCTTCATCAACAATCAACCAAGCGCCGCGCGCGGCCAATTTGTCGTGCATCGCCAATAATTGCTGCGCCGTCCAGCACTGACCATCGGGATTGTTGGGATTAACTAAAATCAGCACGTCCAGCGTATCGAGCGCGGCATCGATCTCGTTTCGCGCCAGCAAACTCACCGTATGCCCAGCCTGTTGCCACCGCCAAGCATGCTCGGCATACGACAAACGCAAAACGCCAACGTGGCAAGGCGCGCGCAACTGCGGCAAAGCCACAATCGCCGCTTGCGATCCGGCCACCGGCAAACACTGCGCACTACCGTAATAAGCTTTAAGCACCGCCCAAAACTCAGCGCTGATTTGCGGCAAACGCTGCGCGACCGATTCGGGCATCGCGGGTAAAGGATAACTGTAAGGCGAAATTCCCGTTGAGCAATCGAGCCAATCAGCGTCGCCGCCACCAAAACGCGCTTGTACTGCCAATAAATTACCACCATGCCGTGGCGCAGCGTGGCATGGTCGGTCTTGTTTAAAATCAGCCACTATGAATCACCATCGCGAACAATAAAACCACCACCATCACTCCCAACCACCACGCCAGCGTGGCTTGAATGAGCTCAATGCTGCGCGCGATATCTGGCGCGCTCGCTAGTGGGCCAAAACCCAATTCTGGCCGCAACTCAATCTGGCCATGATATGGCGCAGCACCACCTAAGCGAATGCCCAAAGCGCCAGCACCGGCGGCCATCACGGGACCGGCATTGGGGCTATCCCACTGCGGTGCTTGCTGTCGCCATGCCGTCAACGCCAATCGGGTTTTCCCCAGCAAGGCGTAAGACATTGCACACAATCGCGCTGGCATCCAATTGAGCGCATCGTCCATGCGCGCAGCACAGCGACCAAAGTGCAGCCATTTTGGCGTTTTGTAGCCCCACATCGCATCCAAGGTATTGGTCAAACGATGTAAAAGCGCGCCAGCGCCGCCCAACAGCATGAAATAAAACAAACTGGCAAAAATCGCATCCGCGCCGTTTTCTAAACACGACTCCACCGCGCCAGCTGCAACTTGGGATTCATCAAGCGCTTGGCAATCGCGGCTGACAATTTTTTGCAATTGCGCGCGTGCCAAGGGTAAATCGCCAGCCATTAACGGCGTGCCAATCGCCGCCACATGCGCCAATAAACTGTTTGCGCCCAGCGAAAACCACAAAGCCCAAGCATCAAGCGCATACGCCAACAGCGGCGAATATTGCATAACTTGCCAGCGCAGCCCAATAAACACACCCAGCGCGCCGCCGACTAAAATCAGCCAAGCTAAACCGCCGCGAAGCACCAAGCCAGCACCGCGATTGAGTCGCTGCGCCAGCCCCGTGGCGAGTCGGCCAAAGCCGACCAAAAAGTGGTAGCGACGTGGCTCACCCCAGCACCATTCGAGCAGCAGCGCGATGCACAATGCCGCCAATAGACCGGTGGGGTTAAGCCACAACATACTTACTTAGGCTGCCAGCGCACGCTGACAATGCCATTCACGCCCAAATTGCCGTAATCGGTGGCCATTTGGTAATCCCGATTAAATAGATTGTTCACGCGAGCGTGCAATGACCAATCTTTATCCAGCTGATAGCTCGCTGCCAAATTAGTCAGCGCATAGCCAGCCAAGACTTTTTTATTAGCGGCATCATCAAAACGCTGGCCTTGCGCCTGCATTTCAAGGCGCGCCATCCAAACTGGCGTTTGTAAACCCACATACGCCACACCAGCGTGCTTAGCACGGCGCGCTAATTGACGGCCTTTATTGGCACCTGTAGAGGTATCTTTAGCATCGAGGTAATCGTAGCTCGCGCCAGCGATATACCCTGCATATTGCCAATCGGCAGTCAGCGTTGCGCCACCTAATTTGGCAGTGCCAATATTGCTCGGCTGCCACAGACCCGATGGCGTCGGTGCCCATTCAATCAGATTGGTGACTTTATTTTCATACACCGTGATCGAGCTTTGGAAGCGATTATTGGCAAAGCGAACAAACACTTCTTTGCTATTAGATTCTTCAGGCTTAACGTTTGGATTACCCGAACCTGGCCAATACAAATCGTTAAAGCTTGGCGCTTTAAATGCCGTACCCATGGTGGTGCCAAGCGACCAATCATCGTTCATCTGCCAAGCCAAACCCAGCGTACCGGTGTTATTACGACCGTATTGAGAATTATCGTCGCTCCGACCATTTAATTGCAGCGTTACATCCGACACCGTCACCAAATAACCCGCCAACAGGCTATTAATGCGGCGATGATTGACGCTGTAATTGGTGTCGCTGGTGACTTTTTGCCCTAGCGTTTCCGCCCCCACTTGCACTGTACCGCCCAAAATCGATACATCATTCACCCACGATAATAAGCTTTGCTGGGTTTTGATTTTGCTGACTTTGTCTTGATAATTTGTTGCTGAGAATGGGGTGTAGTTGCGGCCCTCATCAATACTGGTGCCGGCTTTTAAATGGCTAGTCCAGATGTCGTTCCATTGGTTTTTTGACCAAATATTGGCGCTACCGTTAAACGACTTGTCGCGATAATCGTAGCTTTGTGCCACCGGTTTATACGCAGCATTACTGATTGAGCCGTCGTAATGATTTTCACCCCACGCGCCCAAAGCGCTTACGCCAAATGCATGCTGGGCGTTGATTTTATGCTGGGCCGCCAGCGACAAACTGTTATTTTCATAACCGTCTTGATCAGGATTGTAATTGCTGTTTTTTGGATTCACGATGGCGTTGACGCCGTCGGTTTTAAAATGCGCGGCAGTGATTGAATAGCGCGTTGCGTCATCCCCACCGGCTAAAGTCGCTTTGGCATCGACAGTATTGTGATTGCCATAACCGATTTCGACACTCGATTGAGCCTTGCCTTGGCGAGTAAAGATCTGGATCACCCCACCAATCGCGCCGCTGCCATATAAGCTCGCGGCTGGGCCGCGCAAAATCTCAACGCGCTCAATTTGATCTAATGGAATATTTTGCAGCGATGCGCCGCCCAGTGTGGCCGAGCCAAAATTAATCCCGTCGATCAACACCAAAGTTTGCGAATTATTGGCGCCGCGTAAGAAAACCGAAGTCGATTTACCCGGCCCACCCAAATTGCTAATTTGAATACCCGGTTGACGCGAGAGTACTTCTTGTAAGCTTGAGTTGCCTTGTGCGGCAATGGCTTCACGATCGAGTACAGTCACATCACCGACCACATCACGTAGTGGCTGCGCAATGCGCGTTGCGGTCACGACCACATCATCGAGCTGGGTGACTTCGGCCATGGCTGGTAAGGTGGCTAAGGCCGACAAAATCAATAGGTATGTCTTGCTAATACTGGTGTTCATTTAGGTCTCCGGCAATACGCCCGTTGCATATTGCATATTAAAAACAGGAAACCGCGCAGAACACATCACCATCGTATCAACGACAAAGACCATTCCGCCACGGCGTCCCTGCCAGTGCGTCAATCTCGCTCAATTGCGAGCAACAAGGCCGGTCTCCGGGCTAATCAGAAAAATACATCGCCTTCCCACCTGCTGCTGCGCTTGAATGACCGATAACGACCAACAAACGCAAAACATTGAGGCAGTGGCTAAAGCAAAGCGCATCGTTGCTACGCTGTGTTTTGTGATGAATCCACACTGAAATACCGTTGCAGGGGCAGCACAGGGTTTAAACCTGTTTCCCGTTTAAATTGAATCGCTTACACGATCAATCACCTTGAATGGCGGGCATTGTAACGTAAACGCCACGTAGCCACCTTTCTGGAATATGACTAATGCTTAATTCGAAAATAGTCCCAAGCAACTTACAACATTAAAACAAGGATTTAGCCGCCAGCGGTCAGCTAGAATTGATTTTCTAGATTGCAATATTTTTCTGCGCAGAATATGATTTACATCAAATTTCACAAATTACTGAAAATTCAAAACATACATGAACCTCACTCCTTTGATTCAATCTTTTGTGCTGCACTTTGGTGAAATGGGTAGCCGCTGGGGCATTAATCGCACTGTTGGGCAAATGTACGCCCTGCTGTTTGTCAGCGAAAAGCCGCTTAACGCCGATGAAATGGCCGAGGCACTGGGTTTTTCCCGCTCAAATGTCAGCATGGGATTAAAAGAGCTGGAGTCTTGGCGATTGGTGAAATTGCAGCATTTCCCGGGGGATCGCCGCGAATACTATTCAACACCCGAGGACGTATGGGCAATTTTTAAAACGCTGGCCGACGAAAGAAAAAAACGCGAGGTTGAACCGACCTTGTCGATGCTACGCGAAGCATTGATGGAAACGCCGGCCAACGAAGCCGAGCGCCACGCACAAGCCCGAATGGGGCAAATGCACGATTTGATTGACCTGACCACTAGTTGGTTTAGCGACATACAAAAATTAGACGTTGAAACGCTGAAAAAACTGATGACACTCGGCGCTCAAGTACAAAAGTTTTTAGAGTTTAAACAGAAATTATCATTCCCTCGCGTCAGCGAGAAAGAATAAGGAATCACCATGCTGCCCGAAGCCACCGGTCTACTGGACCCGATTGTATTAGCGCGAATTCAATTTGCCGCCAATATCACTTTTCATATTTTATTCCCAACGATTAGCATCGCTATGGGCTGGGCATTGCTGTTTTTTAAACTGCGCTTTAACGCCACCGGCGAGCAAAAATGGCTGGATGCCTATGGCTTTTGGGTCAAAATTTTTGCACTGACTTTTGCGCTGGGGGTGGTGACCGGCATTACGATGAGTTTTCAATTTGGCACCAATTGGCCCGGTTTTATGAAAACCGTCGGCAATATTGCGGGGCCACTGTTGGCGTATGAAGTGCTAACGGCGTTTTTCCTTGAGGCGACTTTCTTGGGCATTATGTTGTTTGGCCAGAAAAAAGTCAGCAATCGAATTCATACGCTAGCGACCGTGCTAGTTGCAGGCGGCACTACGCTGTCGGCTTTCTGGATTATTGTGCTCAATTCTTGGATGCAAACGCCAGTTGGCTTTGAAATGATTAACGGCCAAGCGCATGCCACCGATTGGTTAGCGATTATTTTTAATCCTTCAATGCCGTATCACCTAAGCCATATGCTAGTCGCGTCCGGTCTGACGGTGGCGTTTTTACTCGCGGGCGTGTCTGCTTTTCGTTGGCTTAAAGGCCAGCGGGACGCCAGCATTATGGCCTCACTCAAAACCGGTGTTTTTCTGGCTGCGGCATTGATTCCACTGCAAATTTTGATCGGCGATATGCACGGCATTAATACGCTCAAACATCAACCGGCAAAAATCGCCGCCATTGAAGGCATTTGGCATACCGAACGCGGTGCACCGCTGACTTTGTTTGCACTACCGAATGCAGAAACCCAAAGCAATGATTACGCGATTGCGATTCCAAAACTAGCCAGCTTGATCTTAACGCACGATCTGAATGGTGAATTGCAAGGCATTAGCGAATTTGCGGATCACCCACCGGTGGCCAAAGTGTTTTGGAGTTTTCGCGTAATGGTTGGCGTGGGCATGTTAATGCTCTTGGTGAGCTGGCTCGCGGCTTGGCAATTGCGCGGTGGCAAAACCTTGTCGCCTATGGTCTGCAAGCTTTTGATTGGCATGACATTTAGCGGTTGGGTCGCCACTGTGGCTGGCTGGTATGTGACTGAAATTGGTCGTCAACCTTGGCTGGTGTATGGCGTACTTAAAACCAGCGATGCGGCGTCGAACGTCGGCGGCGGCATGATTTTAAGCACCTTAATCATGTACCTCACGCTCTACGCCTTTTTACTCGTTTCTTATATTTCGGTGGTGTTTTACCTCGCTAAGAAAGCAGGCCACCCTGCTCAGGAGCAATAATATGTTGAGCACAATTGATTTGGCCTACTGGCTGCCAGTGATTTTTGCTGGCTTGATGGTGGTTTCGATGTTCGCCTACGTCGTTTTAGATGGGTATGACCTTGGCGTTGGCATTTTGCTTGAGCTAGAAACCGATACCAAAGAAAAAGACAAAATGATCGCGTCAATCGGCCCATTTTGGGACGCGAATGAAACGTGGTTGGTGTTAGGGGTTGGCCTGTTACTGGTGGCCTTTCCTTTAGCACACGGCATTATTTTAACCGCGCTGTATTTACCGGTGGCGCTGATGTTATTGGGCCTGATTTTGCGCGGCGTAGCGTTTGATTTTCGCGTTAAAGCGCGAGCACATCACCAACCACTGTGGAATCGACTGTTTTTTGTTGGCTCATTACTGGCCACCGTTTCGCAAGGCGTGATGCTCGGTCGCTACATCACCGGTTTTGCACCGGGCTGGGGCGCCTGGGGCTTTGCACTATTGGTTGGCGTAAGTTTGGCCGCAGCGTACGCTCTATTGGGCGCGGGCTGGTTGTTGATGAAATCAACCGGCAAGTTGCAGCAGCGGGCGATTGTTTGGGCGCAAGGCAGTTTATGGATTGCCATTTTGGCAACGGTGTTGGTGTCGGTAGCAACGCCGTGGATTAGCCCACGCGTATTTGCGCTGTGGTTTTCAGTGCCTAACGTATTTTTACTCGCGCCAGTGCCATTAATGACGGCGATTTTATTTGCCGTGATCGGCTTTGCGCTACCGCGCTTGGCGCAACGCCAAAGAAACGGCAATGATAATTTTTGCTGGATTCCATTTACCGCCACGGTGGGTATTGTTTTATTGTCGTTCTTTGGCTTGGTGTTTAGTATTTTTCCGCACTTGGTCATCGATCAACTTACCATCTGGCAAGCCGCGAGCAGCCCAGAAGCCTTGCTGATTATGTTCTGCGGCGCAGCGATTGTGTTACCAACGATTATTGGCTACACGATTTATTCTTACTACGTATTTTGGGGTAAAGCAGGCGAGCTCAGCTACGAGTAAAGCACCGCGATTGCGTAACCGATTTAAGCCATCCTGCGGGATGGCTTTTTTAACGCCCTCTTCTTTTTGATCTCATTCAATATCAACCTCGGCATCAATCTATGGATGCTGAACTTGCTGCGGGGATTTAACTCAATCCGTAAAAATCACGCACCCAAACTAAAAACCTTGGCGCAGGCGTAGCCGAGCATCCTTCGCCGCAGGCGAAAAAACAAATCTCCGTAGGAGAAATCAAATCTCCGCAGGAGAAATCACGGTTCTCCGTAGGAGAAAACGGGCCTTTTTCGAGGATTTTTCGCTTTTTTTTCGCCAAAGGCGAAAAACCCAAAAAAATTTTCTAGCTTCGCCACTCAAACCTAAACCAGGGTTGCGCGGGCGGCGCGGCGGGCGGCAGCCACACTTTGCGGGGGTTGCTTGTGCAAAGGGTTTGCGCACGCGGACCGAAGTGCGCAATACAAAACGCCACGCGGCACCAACAGACAATCCAATCACCAAGCGGCACCCCGCGTGCGCAAATTACAATTTGCACACCCTACGCAGCGACCTTTTCGCCAAAGGCGAAAAACCAAAAAAAAATTTTCTAGCTTCGCCACTCAAACCTAAACCAGGGTTGCGGGCGGCGCGGCGGGCCAATTCCGACGAATTGATTTCACAATGCTGATTTGTGTGTAAGATACTGACTTTATCTGCCCCGCCTTCGACGATGAATCAACACTTAATCCGCCGAGCCACCGCCGGCGATGCAATGCATATTGCCCTGTTACTCACACAACTGGGCTACCCCGCCAGCACAGACGAGGCCGCACAGCGCATTGCATATATGGCAACGCCATTTAATGCACTATTTGTTGCCTGCACAAAAGAGAACAACACCCCGCTCGGTTTAGTGGGCATCCATCTTTTGCCCATGCTGCATTGCAGCGCCCTACTCGGCAAAATCACTGGGCTGGTCGTCGATACCGCATCTCGCGGCCAAGGCCTTGGATCTGCGCTAATGCAGGCGGCCATTGATTTTGCCACTGAGCATCAAGCACCCAGAATCGAAATCATCAGTGGCAACCATAGACCTGAAGCGCATGCTTTCTACCGAAAGCTGGGCTGCGTTGCCACCGAGCAAACCAAATTTAATCTACTCACGCCGGTACACAGCACATAAAAAAAGCGCCATCTTGATGATGGCGCTTTAACTTAAAAGCAAAATTCGCAGCAATCGGTGACCGAAAAAAACAATCAATCCACCAGTGCCAATCTAGATTGCATTGCCCTCAAGCAAACCACTTAGCTAATAGGTATTGGGCTATAAAGCACAGTGAATAAGCGCTACAGTAATATACCTAGCTCAAATATTCTTGCTTATTTTTTGTATTCAGCTGATTTTTTAAGGTCGCTTGCATACGAGCGCATTATTTATGCGCCGTCGGCTAAAGCCGACCCTACAAGACCATTGGCTTTCTAAATACACAATATAAGGGCAAAGTTTTGATTAAAACCGCCCCGACAAACTCAGCCCCAAAAATGGCATCGTGGCGTAGCTTTCACTAATCAAAGCATCGCCTTGTTGATTACGGATTTTAAATTCGCCATTTAGTGCCGCGCCGGCATAGAAATCTAAGCGTGTGCTGGGCGCAAATTGATAACCGGCGCGAACAAATAAGGGCACCGAGTTGTTTTCTAAAATGCCATTGGCGGCAATCGGGTTGTCACTCGCTAAGCGAGTTTGATAACTGCGCCATGTGCCACCGGCGGCAAAATCCCAAACACTTGATGCTTTCCACGACAACTCCAAGCCTGCAGGGCCAACGGGACCGGCGACAAAGGGGTTTTTTAAGGTCAGCTGATCGCTAATTTGCCAATTGAGTAATACAAATGGAAACACCACGTTTTCATCAAAACTCTGCCACGCGCTCACCCCTAAACCCAGCATTAAGCGCGGCGAGAAATAATGCGCCACATAGGCATTGCCGCCCCAATTGATACTTTCGCCCTGATCAGCCCCCGCTTCGGCAGCATATTGCACGCCGGGCGTTACGCCAAAAATCCAACCGTCCGCAGTTACAAAACGATAAGGCATTGAGAGTTCCAGCCGATTTAAATCTTGCCACGGCGTTTTTCCGCCCCAAGCTACTGGCGAATCAAAATGCCATTGCTGTTGACTGGCGGTTAGCGCCAAACCAAGGCTGTGCTGCGCATCAATTTGCTGATTCACGCTCAGCGATGCGATCAGCCATTCGCTACTGACTTCGCCACCAGCATCTAAATCCGCATTGGGCATTACCACCGGCGTTACGCTGTAATTGATCGTCGCTTCACTCGCGACGGCGCACCATGGCAATAAAGCCAAAAGTGCCGTGATTAAGGTTTTTTTCATTCAAAAAATCGATATAAAGTAAGAATTTGCTCGCGAGTTTAGCGATACCTTTTGCGCAACGCGATTTATTTAGCGGCAGTGTCGCGTCGATGTTCATTTGTCAGTTTGCAGACATAAAAATACCCCGCCAAACTTCGGCGGGGCTATTTAACTGGGCGATATTCAGATGGCGGTTGATACCATACCGCATAGCTCAAGCATCAACACCACTCAACAAAACGACCGTAAACAAAACGACCGTAATTACTCGTATTGATCCATGCTCGGGCAAGCACAAATCAAATTGCGGTCGCCATACACATCGTCAATCCGATTCACCGACGGCCAAAATTTATTATCCAGCACGTAAGGCAAGGGGAAAAACGCCACTTCACGCGAATACGGACGATCCCAATCGGTAGCGATGTCGTTTTTGCTGTGTGGTGCGTTTCTCAATGGATTATTCTCCGCTGGCCAAACACCGGCTTGCACTTGATCGATTTCTTGGCGAATCGAAATCATCGCCGCAATAAAACGATCGAGTTCAGCTTTGGATTCTGACTCCGTCGGCTCAATCATCAAAGTACCCGCCACCGGAAAACTCATCGTCGGCGCGTGAAAGCCATAATCCATCAAGCGTTTGGCGATATCGACTTCAGTAATGCCACTGGCAGCTTTGAGCGGGCGAATATCAATAATACATTCATGCGCCACGCGGCCATTCGCGCCGGTATATAGCACCGGATAATGCGCCGACAATTGCTGCATCATGTAATTGGCATTAAGGAGCGCGATTTCCGTAGCATGCTTAACGCCGCCCGCACCCATCATCGTGATATACATCCACGAAATTGGCAAAATCGACGCCGAACCAAATGGCGCGGCCGATACGGCTGATTGACCTTGCGCGACGCTGGCGTCACCTTGATCGATATTGGCCACCGCGTGATTGGACATAAACGGCGCTAGATGCGCTTTCATACCAATCGGCCCCATGCCAGGTCCGCCGCCGCCGTGCGGAATGCAGAAGGTTTTGTGCAAATTCATATGGCTAACGTCTGCACCGATATCGGCTGGGCGCGTCAAGCCAACTTGCGCATTCAAATTTGCGCCATCCATATACACTTGGCCGCCAAACTGATGTACCGTCGCGCAGATTTCTTTAACTGCCGTTTCAAACACGCCATGCGTTGATGGGTAAGTCAGCATCAACGCCGCCAAATTCGCACCGTGTAATTCAGCCTTGGCTTTCAGATCAGACAAATCAACGTTACCGCTGTCATCACAATCGACCACCACAACTTTAAGGCCCATCATTTGCGCCGTTGCCGGATTAGTGCCGTGCGCAGATTTTGGAATTAAGCAAATATCGCGATGCGCTTCATTGCGGCTGTCGTGATATCGACGAATTGCCAACAAACCGGCGTATTCGCCCTGCGCGCCTGAATTGGGCTGCATACAAATCGCGTCAAACCCCGTAATCGCTTTGAGCTGATCGGCGAGGCCATTAATCATTTCAAAGTAACCCAGCGTTTGCGCTTGCGGTGCAAACGGATGGATATTGCCAAATTCAGCCCAAGTAACCGGAATCATTTCGCTGGTGGCATTGAGTTTCATGGTGCAACTGCCCAATGAAATCATCGAATGATTCATCGCCAAATCACGATTTTCGAGGCGTTTTAGGTAACGCAGCATTTCGTGTTCGGTGTGGTAGCGATTAAATACTGGGTGCGTTAAATAGTTTGAGGTGCGTTGCAGCGCAGCGGGAATCACTGCCGCCGTTGCAGCATCCAAAGCGGCCAAATCAGCAGATTGACCAGTAAACAACTGAATCAAAGTCGCCAAATCTTTTTGCGTCGCGGCTTCATGAAAAGCCACGCTCAAGACTGAATCAGATACTTGCAGCAAGTTGTAACCTGCCGCCAAGGCTGCGGCGTAAATGCTCGCCGTTTGCGCGCCAGTATTGACTTGCACCGTATCAAAAAACGCGTCGTGAAGGATTTTTTCCGCCGCCCCACCCGAACCGTTGGCGAACCGAACGCCTTGCGCAAACAAACTCGCCAAGCGATGCGTGCGCTCAGCAATGCGTTTAATCCCCGCTGGGCCGTGATACACAGCGTACATCCCCGCCATATTGGCAAGCAGTACTTGCGAGGTACAGATGTTTGAATTGGCCTTCTCACGGCGAATATGTTGCTCGCGGGTTTGCAGCGCCATACGCAGCGCAGTTTTACCTTTGGCATCAATCGATACACCAATAATTCGGCCTGGTGCCGAGCGCTTCATCTCATCTTTAAAGGCAAAATACGCGGCGTGTGGGCCACCAAAACCCATTGGAATGCCAAAGCGCTGACTACTACCAATCGCTACATCCGCGCCCATTTCCGCCGGCGATTTAAGTAGCGCCAAAGCTAATAAATCCGCCGCAACAATCGCCACACCACCACGCGCTTTAAGCGCTGCAATCGGCGCAGTTAAATCACGCACGGCACCATCAGCACCCGGATATTGCAGCAAAGCACCAAAATAATCATCGTCACCCGCGGCAGTTGCCGCGCCGATGACGAGCTCAAACCCGAAGTATTGCGCGCGAGTCTTTACTACATCGAGTGTCTGTGGCAATACCTGTTCATCTACGAAGAATTTCTCGGCTTTGACTTTCGAAATCCGCCGCGCCATCGCCATCGCTTCGGCCGCTGCCGTCGCTTCATCAAGAAGCGACGCATTGGCCAAATCCAGCCCCGTCATATCGATAATCATTTGCTGGTAATTGAGCAAAGCTTCTAAACGACCTTGGGCGATTTCGGCTTGATACGGCGTGTAGGCGGTATACCAGCCTGGATTTTCGAGCACATTACGCAAAATCACATTCGGCGTGATATTGGGGTAATAGCCCAGACCAATAAAGCTGTGATTAACGATATTTTTAGCCGCAATAGCGCGAATTTTCGCCAAAGCGTCCACTTCAGAAACCGCATCCGGCAGAGGCAATTTTTGCTTAAAGCGAATATCGTCCGGAATAGTTTGCGCGACTAAATCTTCAATCGAGCTCGCGCCAATTTGCGCCAGCATCGCCGCTTGATCAGCCGCATTGGGGCCAATATGCCGAGCAATAAATTCTTCGTGATTAAACAGTGTAGAGAGCGACATGAAGCACCTAGAATGGTTGAAAATTTAAAACCTTTCAACGCAGAGGCGCAAAGACGCAGAGAAAATCTTAAAACTAAGGTCTTAATTTAGGGTCGCTTTCAAGCCGCCGCTTAAATCGACCAAGCTTGTCGACCCTAAGCGACGTTTCTGCAAAAAAACATCATCAAGACTTTTAGACTTTCTCTGCGCCTCTGCGCCTCTGCGTCAGGTGTTGTTTTTAAACGCCGATTTCTTTGGCGTATTGTTCTGCCGTCATCAAGCCATCGAGCACCGATGCATCGGCCGGTTTAACGCGGAAAAACCAAGCTGCGCCGTAGGGCTCGGTATTGGCCAATTCTGGCGCGTCCACCAAAGCCTCGTTCACCGCGACCACTTCACCGGCAATCGGTGCGTACACATCGGATGCGGCTTTCACTGATTCAACCACGCCGGCGGTGGCGTCGGCGGCTAATTCATCACCCACTTGTGGCAATTCAACAAACACGATATCGCCCAATAATTCTTGGGCGTGATCGGTAATGCCGATGGTCACCGTGCCGTCGGCTTCTAAACGCAGCCATTCGTGGCTGTTAACGTATTTAAGTTCGGCTGGAATATGGCTCATGATTTTTCCTTAGGGATTTGAGATTTGAGATTTGGGAGCTGGGCGCAGAAACAGGGTTGACTCCCCACTTTCTACTCCCCACTCCCCGAATTATTTATGCAAACACTTTTTTACCATTGCGTACAAACGGCATTTTCACCACGCGAACGTCGGTCAGCGTGCCGCGTAAGTCCACTTGCACCGTGTCGGTGTCTTTAGTTGCTGCAGGAACGCGGGCGATGGCCACGGAATGCTTGAGCGTTGGTGAAAACGTGCCGCTGGTAATCACGCCTTGGCCTACGCCAGCCACTGCAACAATTTGACCTTCGCGCAAAACGCCACGACCTTCGAGCACCAAACCCACTTGCTTCAACGCCACACCTGCCGCGCGTTCAGCCTCAAGTGCTGCGCGGCCAATAAAATCACGCTCAGCCGGTTGCCAAGCAATGGTCCAACCCATGCCGGCCGCCAATGGTGAAATGGTTTCGTCCATGTCGTGACCGTACAAATTCATACCGGCCTCAAGGCGCAAAGTGTCGCGCGCGCCCAAGCCGATTGGCGCAATGCCAACGCTCAGCAAAGCTTGCCAAAAGGCGGCTGCTTCGTCGCTTGGCAACATGATCTCTAAACCATCTTCGCCGGTATAACC
Organism: uncultured Deefgea sp.; assembly: GCF_947072475.1. Lineage (GTDB taxonomy): Bacteria > Pseudomonadota > Gammaproteobacteria > Burkholderiales > Chitinibacteraceae > Deefgea. The sequence continues at coordinate 25,829 of NZ_CAMTIA010000008.1, read as the reverse complement.
GGTGCGGGCAATAAACCAGCCGTCTTCAACTGGACCAAAAGGAAAGCCTTGAAACACATTCAGCGCATTCACCGCGTCTTCCCAGTCTTCGTGGATGACTTTGCATACTTTGGCGATGGCGTTAGGGCCTTGAATCGCAATCATCGCCAATTCGCGGCGCACATGCAGTTGCACGTCAAAGTTGGCGGCTTGCTTGAGCATCCACGCGATGTCTTTGTCGGCGGTGCCGGCATTGACCACCATGCGGTAGCCGTAATGCGTTAGGTAAACGATCAAATCGTCGATCACCGTGCCCTCAGGCGTTAACATCCCCGAATACAAAGCTTTACCTTCAGTACTGAGTTTTTCGACATCATTGGCAAGCAAAAAACGTAAAAACGCTTTAGCTTCACTACCGACGATATCGAGCACGCACATATGCGACACATCAAACATGCCGGCGTCAGTGCGTACAATTTCGTGTTCTTTAAGTTGTGATCCGTAATGAATCGGCATCAACCAGCCGGCGAAATCAACCATTTTGGCGTTCGCAGCAAGGTGAGATTCATACAGTGGTGTAGTTTTGGTTGTCATTGGGGTTCCTTAGGGTATAGCCCTCTAAGTCCGACGGCCTATAGCGCGGCGGGCAACACCCCTCTGTCCTGACACCTGAGATTTTCCGGCCGCAGCATAGATCTGCTGAAAAAATCCAATTTAACGCCGCCCCGTGATCGCACGAGGCATCGCAATTAAAAGGATATTGCCGTTGAGCCCTTCGGTGGATGCTGCGGGTGTAAACACCGAGCACCGCTCTCCAGAGTTTTACTTTTGCCAGCAGTCCCTGATACCTGAGCGATTTGCGGGTGCATTTGCGCCTTCGGTGGTGATTTAAATCAATCAAATGGTAAAAATCACACTCTCCTGCTGTACCGGCGGATTATCACGGGAAGCTTGCCAATTGGCAAGCCACAAAACAGGATTTTTACCCTAATCCTTGCCACAAAAAACAAAAAGCCAAGCGAATACATATCGCTTGGCTTTAGTGTGCGGTCAAGATTACAAATCAAAGCCACTATTCACTCGGTAACACGCTAAGCAGCAAGACTCAAAGCGGGTACCGCGTGATTTGGCTTCGCTTTGAGTTTGAGTTTGAGTTTGATTACATTGGTCATCAGCACGAATCATGCAATACGACACCATCATCAACACCGAGAAACCCCACTTTTTAACGCAATAATTGATGCCCAGTATACAAAACCACGCCAATCAGCCCGCCCACCAGCGTGCCATTCAGGCGTACAAACTGCAAATCAACGCCAACACTGACTTCCAGCCGCTCAACCATCACCCCATCATCCCAAGCTTTGAGTTGTTCGGCGATAAATTGGCCAATTTGGCGGCGATATTTTTTGACTAGCACTCCAGCGGCCACGCGGGCGTGGCGATTTAACCAGTCGGCCAGCACCACGTCATCGCTCAAACGCGCACCCAATTGCTGCAAACTGAGCGCCAATTTAGCGCGTAGCACTGAGTCTTGCGCGGCCAAATCATCGGCCAACCAGGCCACCATTCTAAGCCACATACTGTCGATGGCATTGAGTAAACTCGGTTGAGCGAGTAAGTGCTGTTGACTCAACTGCAGCGCCGCTTGTAGTGAGGCATCGTGCTTTAGATTTTGCTGCAGTTTTCCCAGCTCTTGATCAAAGTGCGCGCGCAGCGGGTGTTCGCTCGATTCGCGCATGTTTTGCACTTCACGCCCCGCCGCATGCACCAGCTTTTTGGCCATATAGCGCCCACCGGCTGCATCGAGTGAAATCCAGCGTAAATAATCAAATTCAGCGGCAATGATGGCCGCCAACTTCTGCTGCACCGCAGGCTGCTGCAATTCTTGCTCTAAATGCGCCAGCACCGCATCGAGCATCACCTGATGCTGACCACTTTGCCGAATCACCGCCAAAATCTCGCCAGCCGGTTTTGCCAAATCAATTTGCGCCAATTGCTGCAGCAATAAACCGCGCAAACGCAGCGCCATCGCCGGTTCAGTCAAGCTTTGCAATATAAAATCCATCAGCCTGGCAACTTGATCTGCGCCCGCTTTGGCATTCGCGTCGACTTGCAGCCACGCGGCCAATCGACGCGCCGGATTAAATTCGCTCACCTTGGCCATTATCCGTTCGCTGGACAAAAAGTGCGTTTCAATAAATTCGCCCAAACTATCGGCAATGCGGTGTTTGTTTTTGGGAATAATCGCCGTATGCGGAATCGGCAGATTCAGTGGATGTCGAAACAGCGCGGTCACAGCAAACCAATCGGCCAAACCACCAACCAAAGCGGCCTCAGCAAAAGCGGCAATATAAGGCAAACTGGGATGCGCGCCGCGAAAATACGTCGCCAGCAGCATAATCAACGCCATCAGCACCAGCAATAGCGTCGCATTACGCTTTAGCAGCCGCAAACGCTGCGCTTTAACATCAAAAGAACGTGCCGCCGGCTGGCGCGGGGTCTGACTCATTAACAACTCCCAATCATCAAGCCCAGTCACAGGGCATGCGGCGTGATCCAGTCACCCCGATTTAAACCATCCAAACAACAGCTACAGTGCGTTCACTTTACCGCAGCTACGTTAAATCGTCTGGCGACAATATGCGTGACTTGTCGCGCAACATGTGCTTTACAACGCATTGCATGTCGCCGCACAAACAATAATGCCCAGCATTGGCTGGGCATTATGCAGACTGAAATCGTTTTATTTCACAATTTGAACTTTAACCGGCTTACCTTTAAGTTTGCCTTTGTCATTACCCAAACGAGCAATCACTTGGTTGGCGTATTGCAATTGCACCGCCACATAGGTTCTGAATTCAAACAAATCAATTTTGCCAATTGCATCATTCGGAATTGCGCCGTCGCCGGTTAAAGCGCCAACCACATCACCGGGGCGCACTTTTTGTTTGCGACCGGCATCAAAGCAAATCGTCGCCATTTTGGCTGGCAATGCGTAATCACCGTTGATTTTGAGATCGGCTTCCTGCCCTTCTGGAATCGGCAACTCAAGGTATTCTTCAATCGCTCGCTGACGTTTCACTTGCGATGGCGACACCAAACTAAATGCCATGCCTTTTTTGCCTGCGCGGCCAGTACGGCCAATTCGATGCACGTAGATTTCAGGGTCATACGGCAATTCGTAATTCACCACGGCGGCCAAATCTTTAATATCTAAACCACGGGCGGCCATATCGGTGGCCACCAAAATTGGGCAACTACCATTGGCAAACTGCACCAAGGTTAAATCACGATCACGCTGCTCGAGCTCGCCGTGTAATTCAATGGCATCAAAACCATCTTTTTGCAAACTACGCGCCAAATCCATACAGTCTTGTCGGGTATTACAAAACACTACGCTGGACGCCGGTTGGTAATGCGCGAAAATGCGTTTAAGCAAATCGGCTTTTTCTGCGTTGTCTTTGACCAAATATAATTGCTGTTCAATAAACACTTGATCGTGCAAAGACTCCACCGTGACTTCAGTCGGCGCGCGTTGAATCGACGCACTGAGTTTACGAATCCCTTCAGGATACGTTGCTGAAAACAGCAAGGTTTGACGCCAGCGCGGCAGAAAATCAATCACATCTTGCACTTCACCGCCAAAACCCATATCGAGCATACGATCGGCTTCGTCCAGCACCAGCGTACTGACTTGTTTTACGATCAGGGTGTTTTTATGCAAATGATCTTGAATACGACCTGGCGTGCCGACCACCACGTGTGCACCATGCGCAAGCGAGGCCGCTTGTGGTGTTAACGGTGTACCGCCGCATAAAGTCAGAATTTTTAAATTGGGTAAATGGCGTCCCAAACGGCGCAAATCTTTACTCACCTGATCGGCCAGTTCTCGCGTTGGGCACAGCACCAAAGCTTGTACGCGGTGCAAATTAATATTGAGTTTTTGCAGTAGCGGAATACCAAACGCAGCCGTTTTACCACTACCAGTTTTGGCTTTAGCAATAATATCGCCGCCTTCGAGCACAATTGGCAAACTGGCAGCTTGAATTGGCGTCATCGCCTCAAATCCCAGCGAAGCCAGATTGTCGAGCATTTCAGCAGGTAAATTTAGAGCGGAAAACGGCGTTTTAGTCATAGCAAATCCAATAAGTATAGAAAGCAAGCCAATAAGGCAGTGGCATCTGCAGCGCGAAAACTTAAAAATCGCATCGCAAATCGATTAAGCTAAGCGGCTTAAATCAATCCATTGCACTACAAGCATTCTAAGGGATTTACAACGAGAACTAAGATTTAGATTGGTAATGCAGGGGTGAAACTGAGATGAGGCAAAGCAAGAAGTCTGGTCGGGGCGGTGGGATTCGAACTCACGACCACCTGGTCCCAAACCAGGTGCGCTACCGGGCTGCGCTACGCCCCGAACAGGACCCGAATATTATAGATCATTTAAAAAAGGGTCAAGCACTATCGAACAAAAATATCGACAAACAACAGAGAAAACCAATAACAGCCTGTTTTTACACGCAATTAAAAACAAGCCAATCACTTGCCACGCAAAAAACCTCGCGCCGTATGCGGCAATCAATTGACGTGGCGTCTTGATTTAATCTGCGTTTTTATCTTTTTTATCGATTTTTTCACTATCAAACGGCAATTTGGCGTCTTCTTCAAAGCGTTTTTTCTGCTTTTTTCCAAACACCCAAATCACAATCGCCACAAAGGCAATAATTAAAATCCAATGATAAATCGACAAACCCATGATGACGCTCCTACAGCCGCAACCCAGCAAGACACGACCGAATTAAGTTAATAGCAAAACAAACACACCCCCCAATACCAGCACCAGCTTACTTTCAATTTAATAAATCCACAACACAGCAAGGCGAAAGCTCATTTGCGGCGTAGAATTCAAATACCCACTCAAAACCATCCAAATCCGAATGACGATCACTCAGACTGCAGTCAAGCTCTATCGCAAATATCGCTGCCCGAGCATTCCGCTAGCGCGCGGCGTGATACCCAATACCCGCCAAGGGGTCATCAATGACGCCAAAGCCGGCATCGCCCTCGCCTCAGTCAATATTCCGCAAGTTTTAGGCTACACCAGTATTGCCGGTACGCCCATTGTGACCGGGCTCTACACCGTATTACTCCCCCTACTGGGCTTTGCTCTGTTTGGCGCGTCACGACATTTAGTCGTTGCGGCTGATTCTGCCACTGCCGCCATCTTTGCCAACGGCTTATCGGGCATGGCCACACCAGCTAGCGCCGCATATATGAATTTAGTCGCCATCGTCGCCCTGCTCACTGCGGGCATTTTGCTCATCGCGCGCTGGCTTAAACTCGGCTTTGTGGCTGACTTTTTATCCAGAACCATCTTAACCGGCTTTTTAACTGGCGTTGGCTTGCAAGTGAGCATCGCTATGCTCGCGCCGCTTTTGGGGATTCATAAGCAAACCCATCAAGCCCACACTACTTGGTCGCAACTCCATTTCGCAGTCACTCATTTACCCGACATCAACTTACCCACGCTCTATCTGGGCATCTTTGTGATTTTTTCCATCTTAATTGGCAAGCACATCAATCCTCGCTTCCCCGTGGCGATGATTGCCGTATTCACTAGCATTCTGGCCGGAAAATATCTCGCCATTTCCAACTGGGGCATTGCCTTAATCGGTCCGGTGCCTGGCGGCTTACCGCAACTATCTTGGCCCGACATGACTTGGCATGGCACGCTCACACTGATTCCATTAGCGCTATCTTGCGCCGTCATCATCATTGCGCAAAGTGCCGCCACCGCACGAATCTATGCCTTGCAATTTCAAGAAGACGAAGATGAAAACGCCAATATATTAGGTCTTGCCGCCGCCAATGCCGCAGCAGCGGTTAGCGGGGCATTTGTCGTTAACGGCAGCCCTACGCAAACGGCAATGGCGGTACAAGCTGGCGCACGCAGCCAAGTGGCGCAACTGGTGTTTGCGGGGATTGTTGCGATTGCTTTGGTTTTTTTGACCGCCTGGCTCGCCTACTTACCCCACACGGTCCTTGCCGCGATTGTGTTTAGCATCGCCATCGGCATGATTGATGTGTCCGCACTCAAAGCCATTTATCAAGAAAGCCCAGGGGAATTTAAGCTGGCGATCATTACCGCAATGACCGTGGCCTTAGTCGGCGTTGAGCAAGGACTGCTATTTGCCGCGCTACTGTCTTTACTGCATCACGTTAGCCACAGCTACAATCCGCATTGCGCGATATTGCAAGCCAACTTGGAGGGCAATTTGGTAACGCAAGCCATTGAGCCGGGCGCGACAACGCAAGCGGGTTTGATTATTTATCATTTTGGCGCCGACTTATTTTATGCCAACGAGCACCGCTTTAGCGCCGACATTCACTCACTGATAAGCCAAGCCGCTACGCCAGTGCACTGCTTAATGATTGATGCCTCAGCCATGACGCACATCGACTATTCGGCCGCCCAATCGCTACGCCAACTGGATGATCAATTGCAGCAACAAAACATCACACTGATGTTTGCCCGTTGCGATACCGCCTTTATTGACGACTTAAACCGCCATCACATCACCGAAAAAATTGGCGCAGAGCATATATTCACCACCTTGCACGAAGCGCTTAAATACTGGGCCAACACCAACAAGCCTTAGGGTGCAAGTAGGGTGCGAATAAGCGCAGCGCATTCCACCGCTGCGTACCGCCTCGTACCGCTTCACCCCCCCTACCTCTCCACAACCCATCAAAGACTCGCCGCTAATAATTGCTGAGTATAAGGATGCTGCGGCTCAGACAGCACCAGCTCAACATCGCCCGTTTCGAGCACTTCACCGTTTTTAAGCACCAACACGCGATGCGCTAAAGCACGCACCACCGCCAAATCATGGCTAATCAACAAAAAACTCAAACCAAATTTAAGCTGCAAAGCGACTAATAACTGCAAAATCTGCTGCTGCACCGTCGCGTCGAGCGCCGACGTCGGCTCATCGAGCACAATAATTTTCGGCTGCATAATCAACACCCGCGCAATGGCGATTCTTTGCCTTTGCCCACCAGAAAACTCATGCGGGTAGCGCGACAAAATATTGTCCATGTCGGCATGATCCCCCAAGCCCACTTCTTGCAATACCGCAATCACCTGCTCACGGCGCTCAGCCGTACTACATTCTGGGCGATGCACCAACAAACCCTCGCCCACCAGATCAAAAATCGTCAGCCGTGGCGACAAAGCGGCAAACGGATCTTGAAAAACAATTTGTATATGCTGGCGCGCCTGTCGCAACGCCTTGCCCTGCAATGCGCTCAATTGCAGTGCGGGCGATCCATTTAGCGTTAATTGCACGCTACCGCCGCCCTGACCCACACGCAATAAACGCAGCAAAGCCAAAGCCAAGGTTGTTTTACCGCTACCGGATTCACCCACCACCGCCAAAGTTTGTCCGCGGTGCAAATCAAAATCGAGCTTAGTTAAAACAGTTTTGAGTTGCGTGCGAAACCACGAACGAGATACCGGATAAGCATGCGTTAATTGCCGTACTTGTAATACGCAAGGTGAATGCGATGGCAAAGGCGCAGCAACGCGAGTCGGGCGCGCCGCCAATAAAGACTGGGTATAGGGATGAGCGGGACTCGCAAACAATTGCTGCGTTGGCGCCGTCTCGACAATTTGCCCTGCCTGCATCACCGCCACTCGATCAGCAAAACGGCGTACCAGATTTAAATCATGCGAGATAAACAACACCGCCATCCCTTGCTCGGCCTGCAATTGACTCAGCAAGGCCATGATTTGCGCCTGCACCGTCACATCAAGCGCGGTGGTTGGCTCGTCAGCGATCAAAATCTCGGGTTCAGTAGCAATCGCCATGGCAATCATCACCCGCTGCCGCTGCCCACCTGACAATTGATAAGGGAATACATCGAGCTTATCAGCGGCATCCGCAATACCCATACGCAGTAATAGCTTACACGCCTTATCTCTAGCCGCTGCAGCGCTATACCCCACCAAGACTTCGGCAATCTGCGTGTAGACGGTTTGCAAAGGGTTGAGCGCCGTCATTGGCTCCTGAAAAATCATCGCAATGCGTCGACCACGGATTAAACGCAGCGCTGATTCTGGCAAGGGCAACAAAGACTGACCGGCAAATTTAATCTCGCCACTGGCAATCACCTCGCGATCGAGTCGCAACAGACTGCGCGCCAAAACGCTTTTACCCGAGCCTGACTCACCCACCAAGGCTAATTTTTCACCCACATGCAAATGCAGACTTACATCACGCACCACCGGCTCATTGGCACCGGAAAATCGCAGCGATAAATTCGACACGGTCAACAAATTAACCATAGCGCTGATACCCCAAATCAACTAAACCCATCAAAACCTCGTTAACACGAATCACTTGGCTATTTTTAGTGTCAAGCGCGCCAAAAACCTTTCAACGCAGAGACGCAGAGGCGCGGAGAAAAACAAACCCATCGGGCTGGATAAAAGCATTTCGCTTTGAATTGCGCTTTGCTTGATGTCACGGCGGCGGCTTCCTAACCCGCTAGCGAACAAAGAATCAGCAGACCAGCGCATTAGCAAGCACTTCATGCGCACCGCGCAAGCTTAATGATCGATCATAAAGCACTTCCTTCGCACTCATAAGAGCATCTCTCAAACACCAGAAAAAAACGCACAAACTGGCAACAATTTGAATCCACCCTGAATCCCACCGAAAGCGCGCAAAAAGAAAACAGCCAAACCCACAAATTGACTGCCTAGCCCAAGTACAAACGGCGTAAAATGCCCAGCATGAAACCTGCTCCTTACTCCGCACTCACGCCCGACCTGACCTTAGACGCCCTTGAATCGCTTGGCCTGGCTTGCTCAGGGCATTTACTTGCGCTCAATAGTTACGAAAATCGCGTTTACCAAGTTGGTATCGACGATGGCGACCCAGTCATTGCCAAATTTTATCGCCCCGAGCGCTGGAGCGACGCGGCGATCTTAGAAGAACACGAGTTTACGCAGGCACTGGCCGAGCGCGAAATTCCGGTGGTTGCGCCGCTAACGCTTAACGGCCAAACGCTGCATCGCTTTGGCGATTTTCGTTTTGCGGTTTTCCCACGCCGTGGCGGGCGCGCGCCCGAGCTCGATCAAGCTGAAACTCGCGAATGGATTGGTCGATTTTTAGGCCGGATTCACGCTGTTGGCCAACTCAGTCCCTTTGCCCATCGCGCACAACTCACGCCGCAAACCTTTGGCCAAGACTCGCTCGACTATTTAATCAACAATAACGTCATTCCACTGGATTTAGCCGCCAGCTACCAAGCGACTGCCGAAGCGGCGCTCGCCGGTGTGGCTGAATGCTATCAACGCGCTGGCGACATCCAACTGATCCGCCTACACGGCGACTGCCACCCGAGCAATATTTTATGGACGCCAGCTGGGCCGCACTTTGTTGACTTTGACGACGCGCGCACCGGCCCAGCGATTCAGGATTTATGGATGTTGCTGTCTGGCGATCGAGAAGAGCAACAAAATCAACTGGCGGATATTTTGGCCGGCTACGAAGATTTTTGTGAGTTTGATCGGCGCGAGCTGCATTTAATTGAAGCGCTCAGAACAATACGCCTGATGCATTACAGCGCATGGCTGGCGCGGCGCTGGGATGACCCGGCTTTTCCGGCGGCTTTTCCTTGGTTTAATACCGCCACCTATTGGCAAGACCGGATTGCCGAGCTGCGCGAGCAAATTGAAATCATGCATTTGCCGCCACTGTGGAGCAATGAATCGACTGGCTACATCCGCATCGACGATGAAATCGATCCGCCGTATTGGGATATGTAAACACAGCGCAAAAACACCGCGCTCTGAGAGATGTTCTGAGCGATGAATAAGGTGTTTTTGACCGCGAACACGGCTGGCCACAGAATCTGCGACAATCAGATTGAAGTCACGCACTTCACAATCAGTACAATCAGTACAGTCAGCGGCGATTAACAAGCAAAGATCGTCGCTGATTTGCTAAGCCACTGACCCATCCACGTGCATCGCACCGAGCAAAAGCCTTTCGTCGCTCAGTCGCATCACGTTACAATCTGCTTACTTTTTAAAATTTGCAACCATTTGGAGTCTTGCATGCCGGTTAATCTCGCCCCCATTGATCCTGCTTTATTATTCCCGGTTGCCGGGGTTGAAATTGGCATTGCCTCCGCAGGCATTAAAAAAGTCGGCCGCCAAGACACCACCTTAATCCAAATCGCCGATGGCGCCCGCGTTGCGGGGGTGTTTACCTTAAATCGCTTTTGCGCCGCGCCAGTGCGGATTTGCCAAAAAAATCTTCAGCAGTATTTGGCCACAGGCCAATCGATTCGGGCGCTAGTGATCAATACTGGCAATGCCAATGCGGGCACCGGCTTAGACGGCCTCGCGCGCGCCGAGCAAATTTGCGCCGCAACGGCCAGTGAGTTGGGCTGTACATCCGAACAAGTGCTGCCTTTTTCAACCGGCGTGATTTTAGAGCCACTACCATCAGAAAAAATCATCGCCGTTTTGCCGGCTGCCAAAGCCAATTTGTCCGCTAGCAACTGGGCACAGGCCGCTAACGCGATTATGACTACCGACATCGCCCCCAAAGCGACCAGCATGCAAATCGTTTTGGCTGGCAAAACTATCACCGTGACCGGCATTGCCAAAGGCTCGGGCATGATTCACCCGAATATGGCCACCATGCTCGGCTTTGTCGCCACCGACGCCGCCATTAGCCAAGCCTTATTGCAAGAGATGCTACTGGCCGCGACCGATGCTTCATTTAATAGCATCACCGTTGACGGCGACACCAGCACCAACGACAGCTATATCGCCATTGCCACAGGGCTGGCCGGCAACACCGAAATCACCGATGCCAATAGCCGCGACTACGCCACTTTGCGCGCGGCAATTGAGCAGGTTTCGCACTTTTTGGCGCAAGCGATTGTGCGTGACGGCGAAGGCGCAACCAAATTCATCACCATTAATGTGACCGGCGGCGCCACTTACGCCGAATGCAAAGCCGTTGGCTACGCCATCGGCCGCTCACCATTGGTTAAAACTGCATTTTTTGCCTCGGACCCTAATCTAGGCCGTATTTTGGCCGCGATTGGCTATGCCGGCATTAGCGATTTAGACGTCGACCAAATCGAAGTGCGGCTTGACGACGTATTAGTGGCCATTGATGGCGGGCGCAATCCTGATTACCAAGAAAGCCAAGGCCAAGCCGTGATGAACCAAGCTGAAATCAGCATTAATATCCAACTCAACCGCGGCGAGCACCGCGCCACGGTATGGACTTGTGATTTCTCTTACGACTACGTGAAAATCAACGCTGACTACCGCAGCTAAACTATCCCTGCCAGACCCAGCCAAGTCGCCTACACGATGGCTTAGCTGGCGATTTTTCTTTTTTTCGAGCCCGTCCATGCAGCCAGAGTACCGCAACCACAGCAATCCCAGCAGCCCCAAAAAAACCACCGTCGTTGCCGCCGGGGTATTAATCAACGCACAAGGGCAGTTTTTAATGGGCAGCCGTCCCGCTGGCAAGCCTTACGCGCATTACTGGGAATTTCCGGGCGGCAAACTCGAAGCTGGCGAAACCGCTCACGACGCTTTATGCCGCGAGCTGCAAGAAGAAATGGGCATAGCCGTCACCGCCGCCACACCGTGGCTCACTCAGCGCTTTGCTTATCCGCACGCCAATGTGGAGTTACGATTTTTTAAAGTGCGCGGCTGGAACGGCACTTTGCACGGCCACGAGGGGCAAGAGCTCGCTTGGCAAGGTGTAGGTCAATTGAATGTTTCACCCATTTTGCCGGCCAACGGCCCGATTTTGCGTGGCCTAGCCTTGCCGGAGGTCATTGAAATCTCCAATATGGCCGAATTAGGTCGCGAAGCGTTTATGGCGCAACTCAGTACCAAGTGGGCCACTAGCCCAACTTGCTTATTGTTACGTGAACCACAACTATCCGCCAGTGATTACCAAGATCTGGCAAAAGCAGTGCAAAGCATTGCCCGGCCACACGGCGGCAAACTGATTTTGCATCGTGATTTAGCCTTGGCCCAAGCGATCCAAGCCGACGGCATTCATTTTACCGCCAGCCAACTACAGCAACTGAACGCTAGACCTCGCAGCATCGATTGGGTGAGCGCATCCACGCATCAGCTGAGCGATCTTGAAGCTGCGGCGCGCATCGGCGTTGACTTTGCCTTTTTAGGCCATATTGCGCCAACGCAAAGCCATCCGGGGCAAACGCCTTTAGGCTGGGAAAAATTCAGTCAATTATTGCAACTGGGCTGGTGCTTTCCGGTATTTGCCATTGGCGGACAAAACCAATCCACCCTTCACACCGCCCAAGCACACGGCGGACATGGCGTAGCCCTACTGCGCGCCGCATGGAGTCAAGCACAATGAAAAACCCCCTCAAAAACAATGCATGGGCCAGAAAAAGCGTTTTGATCCTCGCGCTACTACTGGGCGCGAGTTTATTTGCTTATAAAATGGGCTTATTTAAAGGCTGGCAACAAGCAAAAGTCGATCAAGTGATCCATATTTCTTGCCCAGACTTGCAGCAAGGCTGTCAGTTTAAAATCAACGAACAAAGCTACCAAATCAAAAGTGCCGCACCGGTCAGCACCGATCAACCCGTCACCCTCACGCTAACTGGCCCTGCCAAATCGGTGTATTTAAATTGGCAAATGGTGGATATGGACATGGGTAGCAATCGCTACAAAATGCAAGACATCGGCAAAGATCAATGGCAGGCCGAAACCGCACTCCCGATTTGCAGCCAAAAACGCCAAGACTGGCTGCTGTCTTTGCAGCTAGAGCAAGTTGAAGTTCGAATTCAAACCACTTCACGCGGCAAATCTTAATCTGAGCTTTTAATCTTGGCGCGCCGCATTACTGTGGCGCGCCACTTAAACTGTGGTGTTTTCGACTTCAATGCTTGAACACAAAAACAATATGTCGTACTTCGCAATTTTAATTTAAAGGTTGTTATGCGATTCTGGCTCTTACTTACTTTGCTTACTACATCCAGCATGGGCTTTGCCAGCAAGGTCTACCAATGGCGCGATACTGAGGGCAATGTGTTTTATTCCGATCGCGCACCGACTCACACCGCGGCCAAAGAAAGAAAGATACACAGCAGCAGCGCGCCAGCGCCCACCACGGACAAACCTGCGGCGATCACACTATGGATTACGCCACAATGCGGGGCAAACTGTGAAGCGGCACAGGCGCTATTAGAACAAAGCAAATTGCGCTACGCGCTAAAAACGGCCGATCCAAGCCAAGAAGACAGCATGTTGGCTTTTTTTAATGCTGCCAAGACCTTACAAGCCCGTCCGCCAATCCTCATTATTGAAACAACAATTTTGAAAGAATTCAACCTAGCGCAATGGCAGGCAGCAATCAGCCAAGTCCAAACCGCGCCCAAGCCAGGGCAGTAAAAACTCGCAAACCACACAAATCGCAGCACGACCAGCCAACTATTACCCTTGTTCGAGGGGCTTGAAAAAGCAAAACTCACGCGGTGACAATTTAACAAGAGTATTTTTCTATGACTTCACGCGCCAATTGGGGCTCAAAACTTGGCTTTATTCTTGCCACCTCAGGCTCAGCAGTCGGTCTTGGTGCAATTTGGAAGTTTCCTTACGTTGCCGGCAAAAACGGCGGCGGTGTATTTCTATTGGTGTATCTGGCCTGTGTACTGACGATCGGCATTTCAATGGTGCTGGCAGAAATGAGCATCGGCCATATGGCCAAAAAATCCGCCACCACCGCGTATCGCAATCTCAAAGGCGGCTTATGGCCTTGGGCGGGTCGGCTCTCGGTGTTGTGTATTTTTGTTTTACTGTCGTTTTACTGCGTGGTGGGCGGCTGGAGTTTTGCTTACCTATGGCTATCGCTTACCGGCGAAGTGATGACGCAAGACACTAAAGCACTCAGCGACTTATTTAATGGCTTTATTGCCAGCCCAAGCCAAAGCATTTTTTACACCGGTCTATTTTTAATAGCCACCGTCGGCATTGTGATGGGCGGCGTACAAAAAGGCATTGAGCGCACTAGTAAAGTCTTAATGCCAGCCTTGTTTATCTTGATGCTGATCATTATCGCGCGGGTATTGACCCTACCTAACGCCATGGACGGCGTGATGTATTTCATTACCCCAGATTTTTCTAAAATCAACGCTGCCATGATGATTGAAGCGGTGGGCTTGGCGATGTTTTCATTGTCGGTCGGCTGCGGGATTTTGATTGCCTACGGCTCATACGTTGACGAAAAAACCAAACTCCCCGGCGCAACACTGTGGATTTCACTACTGGCGACCCTCGCTTGCGTGATGGCCGGTTTGATGGTGCTGCCGGCGGTGTTTGCTTTTGGCATTGATCCATCCGCTGGTCCGGGCCTGACGTTTATCACCATGCCTGCGATTTTCTCGCAAATGCCATTCGGTCAATTTTTTGCCGTGATGTTCTTTTTGCTACTGATTTTTGCTGCCATTACGTCGTCGGTGTCTTTGCTCGAGCCGATTGTGGCGTTTTTGATTGATGAATTTAACGTTCAACGCCAAAAAGCCACTTTAATGACCTGTGTTGCGGTATTTGCACTGAGCATTCCAGCGGCATTGTCATTTGGCGTATTGGCTGATTTTCATATTTTTGGCAAAAACCCATTTGACCTGATGGACTACGCTGCCTCCAATGTGATGATGCCTGCCGGTGGTTTATTGGCCGCATTGTTTGCTGGCTGGGCGATTTGGCCGCGCGTGCAAGCGTCGTTGATTGCGCAAGATGCCGCGCGTATTTTGCCGGCGTTTCGCTTCATTTGCGCCGTAGTAGCGCCGATTGTGATTTGCGTGATTTGGGCGCATAACTTGTAATTGTTCACCCATTCAAGCAGTCACGCCCAATAAAGAGCAGCGAGTGCGGTAATATCCAGCACTCGCTGCTTTTTTATGGCCGCTTTATGCTGACGCCGGCAAACCCTGTGAATCCAAACAATCCAAACAATCCAAATTCTGTGAATCCAAACCAATACACCATCGAGCCCATCGGCTTTATTCGCACGCCTTTTGTCGACAAATTCGGCATTCCGCGCCAACCGAGCTTGGCGCCGCATGCGATTGGTACACTCAAACTCGTTGCGCCATTTAATCACGCCGATTGCGTACGCGGCCTGGACGGGTTTTCTCATCTTTGGCTGAATTTTATTTTTCATGAAACGCTTGGTCGCTGGTCACCCACGGTGCGCCCACCACGCTTGGGCGGCAATGAAAAAGTCGGCGTTTTTGCCAGTCGCAGTCCATTTCGCCCCAATTCATTGGGTTTGTCTTTGGTGCGTCTTTTAGATATCGACACCAAAAACGGCGTGACCTTGCGCTTTTCTGGCGTGGATTTAGTCGACCAGACGCCGATTATCGACATCAAGCCTTATATTCCGTTTATTGAATGCCAAAGTGAGGCGAAAGGCGGCTTTGTCAGCGGCGCGCCGCTAACGCTAAAGGTTGAATTTAGCCCCACCGCCCACCGCCAATTGGCGCAATTGCCAGCCGCCGATTCAAGTGCACTGCACGCCTTAATTTGCGAAGTATTAGCCCAAGACCCACGCCCTGCCTATGCTAGCGACCCATGCCGCAGCTATGGCATCCGGCTTTATCAGTATGAAATCCAATGGCGATGCGATGGTCAAACCGCCTTGGTGCTCTCAATGGAACCACGATGAACCGATTTCAGTACGCACTCAAACAGTTTCGCCCACAACTAAGCACGCTGATGGTCGTTATCACCAGCAGCCTATTGGCCGCGTGCAGTACGCCGCCAGTCGCACCGCCTACGCCAACGCCAGCACCCAAAATTAAAATCGGCCTCGCGCTCGGCGGCGGTGCCGCCAAAGGCTTTGCTCATATTGGGGTGATTAAAATGCTTGAAGCCAACGGCATTCAAGCCGAAGTCGTCGCCGGCACCAGTGCCGGCAGCGTGGTTGGCGCGCTGTACGCCAGCGGGATGGATGCGTTTACGCTGCAAGAGCGCGCATTTAGTCTGGATGAAAGCCAAATCCGCGACGTCAATTTACTCGGCGGCGGCTTAATCAAAGGGCAAAAACTACAAGATTACGTCAATCAATTGGTCGGCAATAAAGCCATCAACCAATTCCCCAAACCGTTTGCTGCGGTGGCCACTGAGCTGGATACCGGCAAAAAAATCGCCTTTAACCGCGGCAACGCCGGCCAAGCCGTGCGCGCGTCGAGCAGCATTCCGGGGATTTTTATGCCGGTGAGCATAGCCAATAAAAAATACGTCGATGGCGGCGTAGTCAGCCCCGTACCGGTCGATGCCGCACGCGATTTGGGCGCTAATTTTGTGATTGCGGTAGATATCTCCAGCAAAGCCAGCGGCCAAGCCGCCAGCACCAGCACACTGGGCGTGATGAACCAAGCGATTGTCATCATGGGACAAAAACTGGGCGAACAAGAACTCGCCCGCGCCGACATCGTGATTCGCCCTAAAGTCGGCAAAATTGGCGCCAGTGATTTTGATATGAAAAACGTCGCCATTTTAGAAGGCGAAAAAGCCGCATTGGCGATGCTACCCTTGATCAAACAAAAACTCGCTGAGCGCAGCAAAAACTAACGGGGTATTTACCAGCAATGCATACACAGCAAAATCTAGACACAAATACCCCTAGAAAATGCCATCTTTGGGTCGATGCCGATGCCTGCCCGGTGGCCATCAAAGAAATCATGTTTCGCGTCGCCGATCGCTTAGCCCTGCCGCTGACTTTGGTCGCCAATCAACTGGTGCGCGTGCCGCCGTCGGCGCATATTCGTGCGATTCAAGTGGCCCATGGTTTTGACGAAGCAGATCATTGGATTGTGGCGCAAGCCCAAGCGGGCGATTTAGTCATCACCGCCGACATTCCACTGGCGGCGCGCATCATTGACAAACAGGCACACGCGCTCAATCCTCGCGGCGAGTTTTATTCGCCAGAAAACATCCGCGAACGACTCAATATGCGCGACTTCATGGAAGAACTACGCGGCGCCGGCCTGCAATCGGGCGGCCCAGCGGCATTTAGCCAAAGCGACAAACAAGCTTTTGCCAAAGCACTGGATCGGTTTTTAGCACAACACGGCCGCTAAACGCTGCACACCGAAAAAACTTTTGACGCAGAGGCGCAGAGGCGCGGAGAAAAGCAAAATCAAAACAATCAAAATTTAAACCGTTCAAACCACCATTAAACGCAACGATTTGAACTGCAACATACTGATGTTTTTCCTCCGCGTCTCTGCGCCTCTGCGCTGGCCTTTCGACAACTCAAACCATTCAAACCATTCAAACCACCAATAAACGCAACGATTTAAACTATCAACGTATTGATGTTTTTCTCCGCGCCTCTGCGCCTCTGCGTCGGCCTTTCGATGATTCAAACCACTTAAACCACCAAGCAACACAACAATTTATACCGCGACTTGCCAATGTTTTCCTCCGCGCCTCTGCGCCTCTGCGTCGGATTTTTAAAATCAAGCCCGCAGTCAACTGCAGCCAGCTCACGTAAGGCGCTCGACCCGCCAATGTCAACCGCCCCTAGCTCAAATGGCGCAAATACGGTACAGTAAGGTCAATAGAACGATTGTTCAAGCCACCTAATGAGCTCACTCACACCCGCCCAACAGCAGCGTCTCCATAAATTGGGGATACAACGCGAATTTGATTTGATTTTGCATTTGCCGCTGCGCTACGAAGACGAAACGCATCTCTACGCCATTGCCGACGCGCCGATGGGCAGTCCGGTTTTGGTTGAGGGCGAGGTTTTGTCTTGCGAAGTCAATTACAAGCCGCGCAAACAACTCAATGCCCGCGTTAAAGACGCCAGCGGCTCATTGGTGGTGCGGCTGATGAATTTTTACCCCAGCCAAGTGCAGCAATTGGCGGTGGGCAAGCGCGTGCGACTCTATGGCGATTTACGTCACGGCTATTTTGGCACCGAAATGGTTCACCCCAAAATTCGCGTTGGCGGCGAAGTCAGCCTGCAAGAAGCCTTAAGCCCGATCTACCCAACCACGGCAGGTTTATCGCAAGCGCAACTGGCCACATGGATCGGCCAAGCTTTGACCAAAACGCCCATGCCCGACACCCTGAACGACGCCATTTTAGCGCCACTGCAATTGCCCGATTTTGCCAGCAGCGTGCGTTTACTGCATGCGCCAACACCCGACATCCCGAAGATACTGCTCACCGCCCGCACGCATCCGGCATGGCAAAGACTCAAGTTTGACGAATTACTCGCCCAGCAATTGTCGCTGCGCTTAGCGCGCGCAGTGCGCCGCGAAAAAACTGCCCCCAAGATCGACCCCGCCGGGCGACTCGGCGCGCAGCTGATTGCCAACTTGCCGTTTGCTCTCACCGCCGCGCAAAAACGCGTGCTACTTGAAATCACCCAAGATTTAGCGCAAGCGCACCCGATGCAGCGTTTGCTGCAAGGCGATGTGGGCGCAGGCAAAACCATTGTTGCCGCCGTGGCCGCCTGCCATGCAATTGAAGCGGGCTTTCAAGTGGCGATGCTGGCCCCTACCGAGATTTTGGCCGAACAGCACTTCCAAAAACTATCGGCATGGTTAGCGCCACTGGGCGTTAACGTGGTGTGGCTCACTGGCAGCCTAAAGGCCAAAGCCAAACGCGAAGCGATTGCCGCCGCGAGTGACGGCAGCGCACAACTCTTGGTCGGCACCCACGCGATTTTTCAAGCCAGTGTGGCGTTTCAAAACCTCGGTTTAGCCATTGTCGACGAGCAACATCGCTTTGGTGTGCAGCAAAGACTGGCGCTACGCGAAAAAGGCCAAAGCCCGCATCAACTGATGATGAGTGCCACGCCGATTCCGCGTACTTTGGCAATGAGTTTTTATGCCGATTTGGACGTTAGCGTGATTGATGAATTACCGCCTGGGCGCACGCCGATTATTACTAAGCTGATTTCCGACGCGCGCCGCGACGAAGTCATCGAGCGCATTGCCGCCAAAGTGCTCGAAGGGCGGCAAGTGTATTGGGTTTGCCCCTTAATCGAAGAGTCTGAAACACTGCAATTGCAAACTGCGGTCGACACCCACGCCCAGCTCAGCGAAGAGCTCGAAGGGATTGCCGTTGGCTTATTACACGGCAAAATGAAACCCGAAGAAAAAGCCGCAACGATGGCGGCTTTTTCTCGCAATGAAATTCAAGTTTTAATCGCCACCACGGTGATCGAGGTCGGCGTTGATGTGCCGAACGCCAGCCTCATGGTGATTGAACACGCCGAGCGAATGGGTTTGTCGCAATTACACCAATTACGCGGCCGCGTTGGCCGTGGTGCACACGCTAGTTTGTGCATTTTGCTCTACACCACGCCACTGAGCGAAACCGCCAAGGCGCGATTAAAAGTAATTTTTGAGCACACCGACGGCTTTGAAATTGCCCGCCAAGATTTGCACATCCGAGGGCCGGGCGATATGGCCGGCATTAAGCAATCAGGCGTACCGATGCTGCGCTTTGCCGACTTAGAAACCGATGCTGATTTACTTGAATTAGCCAGAGACAGCGCCGAAACCATTTTGCAGCACCACGCCAAGCTGGCTCAGCCACATTTAGATCGTTGGTTGCCCGGACGCGAAGCGTTACTCAAGGTGTAAACAAAGCAACAGTGAACGACTAGGGTTTACCGCAATCGACACGTAAGAATTTCAAAAGGATATACTACTAGTATACATTTTTTGGCTTAGGGCACTCGCTTGAATCACTTCAAATTTCGCACGACTTTTTGCATGGTGATCGGCGTATTGAGCTTGGTCTCAATTTTTGTTTTAAGTTATGAATTTAAAGCGCAAAAGTTACTCAACGAGTTTAACTCGCCAGCGCAGCAAAAGCTGATTAAAGAAGCGCGCTCTGGCAATCGCCTATTTAGTTTTGTCGAACGCGCCGTCGACGATGCCATCAAAAATCCTAAGTCGGAAAACTTTAGCGCAGTCAAAGCTGCGTTTGCTGATTTTGCAACGCTAATCCACCATTATGACAACGGCCAATTTAGCGAATACTCCAACAATCCCAAATTTAATGCACACATTACGCCACTGGTGCAATGGGCCAAAAAAACTGAGCAATTGCTCCCCGAGCTGAGCGCGGCGCAATTACCGGCACTAGCCAGCAGCATGGCGCGAGTCGCCCCCCACCTACGCATTGTCGTCTCCTCGATCGACGCGCAATACAATGCCAGTTTAGAAGCCAAAAAAGACACCTTTACCAGCTTTAGTCGCTACCGATTTAGCCTGATTGTGTTGCTATTGGCACTGATGAGTGGCTTTGCTTATTTTGCGCTGCGCACTTTATGGCGCAACCAACAAACACTAGCGCAACTCAAAGCGGCCGAACAAAGTGCTCAAGCGGCTAATCAAGCCAAAAGCCTTTTTTTAGCCTCAATCAGCCACGAAATGCGCACACCGCTGACCACCATCTTGGGCTACGCCGAATTAGCCCAAGCCCATGCTGACCGCAGCAATCCAGCGTATTTGCAGCATATCATTCAAGCCAGCCGACACTTACAAACGCTACTGGGCAATGTGCTCGATATGAGCAAAATTGAAGCGGGGCATTTTTCACTCAACCCCAGCCCATTAGACATGCCAGCGCTATTGAGCGATTTGCAGGCTACGTTTCAGCCGATGGCACGCAACAAAAACCTGTCACTATCGATTAGTGCCGACCCTATTCCTGACAATGTATGGCTAGACACTGGCAAATGGCGGCAAATACTGATTAATTTACTCTGCAATGCGATTAAGTTTTCGGACCACGGCCGCATTACTTGCCATATCAGCGCCACAACCCTGACCGAACAGCGCATCACACTACAAGCCATCGTCGCAGATCAAGGCATGGGCATTGATGCCGAAGAAATCAACGCGGTGTTTCGCCCTTTTGAGCAAACTGCCAGCGGACGCTTTAAAGGCGGCACCGGCCTTGGCTTAGCGCTCAGCAAAGAATATGCGCTCAATATGGCTGGCGATTTAAGCTTTACCAGCCAGCCGCAACAAGGCAGTACCTTCACCTGTACTGTACAAGCTGAAATTCAAGCGCATTGCGCCCAAAACCCTGCGCCACAATGCTCGCTGCAAGGCTTATGTATTTTGTTGGTTGAAGATCAAGAAGTAAATCGCGACCTGATGCGGCAAATTTTATGCTTAGCCAACGCCAACGTCATCGAGGCGCGTAATGGGCAAGAGGCTCTCAGTCTCTTAAACCAAAACCCACACATCAATATGTTGGTGATTGATCGCAATATGCCCGAGTTAGATGGCATTGCCACACTCGAAATTTTGCGCCAGCGCGGTAATTTCATCCCCGCACTCATGGTCAGTGCGGGCCTACGGCCCAGCGAGGCCGAAATTCAACGCATTGGCCTTAACGGCTGGCTTGGCAAGCCTTTTTCGGCCAAAGACCTGATTCAGGCCATTGCCAGCATCACTCAAAATTTAAGCGCTTCGTTTATTGAAACCCACCGCGAGCCAGCGCCAGCACACGCCACATTGGCGTATTTCAACCCGCAAGCGCAATCGCGGCTCGGGTTTAGTGCTGAGCGTTTTTTTAGCATCAGCGAAAAAGGCTTAAAACGGATTCATGAAATTATTCAGCAATTGTCGCAGTTGCAAGACCCGCAAGAGTCCTGTCGTTTAGCGCATAGCGGCAAAGGCATTGCGCTGCAAATCGGTGCCGACCGTGTCGCGCAATGCCTCGCGCTAATTGAACAAAACCCAGCACACTACCAAAGCACGCAACTAATCGAGCTCGATAGCGAGGTTCAACTCACCCACCGCGCCATCATCGAGCACCAGCAAAAACAACTGGCTTAGCCGTTTGCTGGTGCTTGATCGCGCCGACCCCGCCAATACCGCAGCACACGCCAGCCCAACAACACCGCCAATACGGCGGCATATATCGCGGGCGTAGTCAGGTCAGCCTTCACCAGCCAGAGATAATGCACCACACCTAAAATTGCAATCACATACACCAAACGATGTAAGCGTGACCAATTGCGCTTTAAACGCCGCATCCAACCCTTGGTTGACGTCACCGCCAGCGGAATTAACAACACAAAAGCCGCAAAACCCACGGTAATAAAAGGACGTTTTAAAATATCTTGCCCGATCGCCGACCAATCAAAAAACTGATCCAGCCACAGATACGTCATGAAATGCAAAAACGCATAAAAAAAGGTAAATAGCCCCAGCATGCGGCGGTAGTCAATCAAACGCGAATAGCCCGTTAACTGCCGCAGAGGTGTGATGCTTAAAGTCAGCAGCAGTGCCACCAGCGCCCATGTACCCGTCGAGCGAGTAAAAAACTCAATGGGATTGACCGCTTCCAAACTCAGCACCAGCGAGCGCGCCAAAGGCAGCAGACCCGCAATCAACAGCAGTACTTTAGTTGGACGCGGCAAAAAACCTTTGAGTCTATCGCGCAACAATAGAGGTATAGGCTTTAAGCCTTCATTCATAATGCGTTGCATGGATATACCTTGCAGTAGAAGGTTTTGTTCAAATGACGTACAAAAAAATTGTCGAGCCGAACAAGTTAAAAGAACTTACGCAAATCCATGCCTTGATACATCGACGCAACTTGCGGGCCATAACCATTAAACGGCAGCGTATCGCGCTTTAAAAATTCGCCAATTCGCCGCTCTTTGGCTTGACTCCAACGCGGATGCGGCACATCGGGATTCACATTAGAATAAAAGCCATATTCATTGGGCGCACTTTGCTGCCAACTCGTTGTGGGCTGCTGCTCTTGCAAGCGAATGCCGACCACGGATTTAATGCTTTTAAAACCATATTTCCACGGCACCACCAAGCGCACCGGCGCGCCATTTTGATTGGGTAGCACTTCGCCATACAAGCCCACCGCCAAAATCGTTAAAGGATGCATCGCCTCGTCAATCCGTAAGCCTTCACGGTAAGGCCATTCCAAAACACGGCTGCGCTGGCCCGGCATTTGCTTGGGGTCGTTTAAAGTCTCAAAAGCAACAAACTTGGCTTTTGACGTGGGGTTGACTTGTTTTAAAACACTGGCCAACGGAATACCCACCCAAGGTATTACCATGGACCATCCTTCTACACAGCGTAAGCGGTAGATACGCTCTTCTAAAGCCGCCACCTTTAATAAATCATCAATACTATAGGTGCGCGACTGACCGACCTCACCGTTCACCACAATTTGCCACGGCTTGGTTTTTAGCTGCCCCGCATACAGCGCAGGATCGCCCTTATCCGTGCCAAATTCATAGTAATTATTGTAAGTCGTGATTTGCTTCAAACTATTTGGCGACTCTTTGACCGACAAGGCACTGGGCTTGGCATTTAAACCGGCCATCGCCTCGCCCGTGAGCAATAAGGCGCTGGTCCCTGCGAGCATAAACTGGCGGCGATTTAAAAATACCGATTGCGGCGTTATCTCTGACGGCAAAATATCGCTAGGTTGACGAATAAGCATGACGAGTTCTCCAAAAATGCGGTCTTGAATCCCCGCACAACGCATGAGGGTGGTTTTTTACTTTGTCGTACCAATGCAAGTATTCTGACAGGCCACCAACAAAAAAGACCGTAAAGTATTCACTTTACGGTCTTTTTCAGTGCATTTTTATTTCTGCGCCAAAATCCAAGTCGCCAATTGCTTGGCTTCTTCACCCGTCACCATATTCGGCCCCATCGGCACCGGGCCCCAAACGCCAACACTGCCTTTTTGAATTTTACCGGCCAGCAAAGTCACGGCGTTTTTATCGCCTTTATATTTGGCTGCAATCGCTTTAAATGCTGGCCCCACGATTTTATTATCGACCGAATGACAAGCCATACAGTTTTTTGACTTTAACATCGCCTCAACCGGTGCGGCGATTGCCGCCCCTTGGAGTAAGGCCAAACTCAATACCGCCCAAGGCATAACTTTCATAATTCAAACCCTTATATAACGATTGACCCGTCAAGCCATCTCACTGACGACTTTCTACACTTTATCTTACTTTGATAGCGCTATTGCTTCACCTACAAACGCAGTCTAATCGGCATAATGCCTAAAAATAATGCACCACATTCTGCCAAACATCAAAACTGCGCTCAATCTTTGAAATTTTTACGCCATCACCGCCAAAAACCGCGACAATAGCTCTCTGCCCGAACAAAATGGCCTAGATCATGGATTACTTTCCTTTATTTTTGAATTTAAAACAACAAGCCTGTCTGATTGTGGGCGGCGGTGAAATTGCCGTTCGCAAACTGCGTTTATTACGCTCCGCCGGTGCCGATGTCACCGTCGTCTCGCCCGAGCTGTGTGACGAGATGCATGATTTAGTTCGATCGGGCGAAGTGCGCTGGCAACCGGCGCAGTTTTCGATCACGCAGATTACTGGGCAACGCCTAGTCATCGCCGCCACCGACCAAGCCAGCGTCAATCAAGCGGTGTTTTCGGCGTGCGAGGCAGCTGGCATTTTGGTCAATGCGGTGGACGACCCAAGCCATAGCCGCTTTATTACCCCGGCGATTATTGATCGCGCTCCACTCACCATCGCCATTTCAACCGGCGGCGGTGTGCCGGTGTTAGCAAGGCATTTACGCGCTCAACTTGAAGCCTTGATTCCTCACGGCTGGGGCAATCTGGCGCAATTGGGCAGTGAGCTACGCCAATATTGCAAAGAAAAAATGCCCGACCCAGCACAGCGCCGCGAGTTTTGGGAGGCTGTTTTAGCCGGACCGATTCCCGACCAAGTGTTCTCTGGGCAAATCGAGCACGCCCGCGCGCAACTGATCGCGGCCATCGATCACCCCGAAACCACGCCCAGTGGCGCAGTGTATTTAGTCGGCAGTGGCCCGGGCAACCCCGATTTGCTGACGTTTCGCGCATTGCGCCTTATGCAGCAAGCCGACGTGGTGCTGTATGACAATCTGGTTTCTGCCGAAATCATGGAGATGGTGCGCCGCGACGCTGAGCGGATTTATGTGGGCAAAAAATCCAATAACCACGCCCTGCCGCAAGAAGAAATCAATCAATTGCTGGTGCGTTTAGCACTCGAGGGCAAAAAAGTATTGCGCCTTAAAGGGGGCGATCCGTTTATTTTTGGCCGTGGCGGCGAAGAGATCGAAGAATTGGCCCAGCATGGCATTGCGTTTGAAGTGGTGCCCGGCATTACTTCGGCCGCTGGCGCATCGTGTTACGCTGGCATTCCGCTCACGCATCGTGATTACGCCCAATCAGTTACTTTTGTAACCGGTCACAGAAAAGACGGTGAAGTTGATTTGGATTGGCCACGCTTGGTCAACCCCAGCGAAACCGTCGTGGTATATATGGGCGTCGCGCAAGCTGGGTATATTGCTGAACAGCTGATGAGTCATGGTCGAGATCAACATACCCTTGTGGCCATTATTGAGCGCGCCACCACCGCCCAGCAAAGAGTCGTCACCACTACCTTGATTGAGCTGGCCGAACGCATCGAGCAAGAAGGCATCAAACCACCCGCCTTGCTGATTATTGGTGACGTGGTGCAATTGCATGACAAATTAAAATGGTGCTAAACAATTCGCACCACAGTGCGTAACAAATCTGCCTTACCATCAAAAATGGCCAGCTCAATCGCTGGCCATTTTTTAATTCACTGCCCCACTTACTTTATCTCGGTCAAATCAGACAAACGAACTTCGGATTTATCATCCGACATTGGCCGCCCTTTACCCGAGCCCCAGCGCTGCGCCACATAAATACTGCTGGGCCCCGAGAACAAAAACGCCACTACGCAAGCCAATAACGCATA
>NZ_CAMTIA010000007.1 GCF_947072475.1 uncultured Deefgea sp. | reverse complement strand
CCAGAAAGCCCGATTCGAAAGAGTCGGGCTTTTTGCTGTCCGGCGTTTGTGCGCGGTCTATCGTGAATGGGCGCTGGAACAAAATTTAGATACCCATATATAGTATTACGCTCTATGTTACGAATATAAATGATTCTAGATGTATACCTATAGATTTTGAGATAAAAAACATAGCATGCCAGTGTTTAATTTGAAATTGAGCTGGTTTGGTGGCGGCACTACCGGGGTATTACCAGCTTGCGGCCAGATGGCTGAGGCCTTAGGCAAGATGATAGATACCTATGTGCGGTATCTGATTGTGGGGCTTGCTGTTTATGCTTTTTATGGATATACCTTTGATTGAGTTGTGCCATGATTGCGTGGTCTTATTGTTTCGCAAGGATACGATGTTATGACTTGGTTTGTTTACATTTTAGTTTGCCGAGGGAATAAACTGTATACCGGTATAACTACGGATGTAGAGCGTCGATATGCACAGCATTTAAACGGTAGAGGTGCGCGTTATACACGGGCCTTTCCTCCTGAACGAATTTTAATAAGCTGGCCTTGTCGTCATCAGAGTATTGCTTTGCGGGTTGAATATAGAATTAAGCAGTTAACTACGTTACAAAAGTGGGCTTTAGTTGATCGCTCGATAAGTTTGGGAAATGAATTGATTTGTGTTGCAGGAATTTGGACTGAAGTAAATTGAGGCTGATAAAAATCACGATGAATTTAATAAACTCGCCGTGATTATAAAAAAACTAACTAGCCCCGTTGTAAGCAAATTGAAAAGCACTTCCCAGTATGCGCAGCAAAGCCAATGAACAAGCCACATCTACGCTGGAAGGGTTACCTATTCCCTCATTGATTACGCAAAACTACTTAAGTCGGCCTGCCAAGCTTGGTTTGAATACTACTGATCTAAGTCTTTGATTTGTATATAAATAGAATCAACAGCATTCAAACTATCTGTGGCGTTCGCACTTAAGCATTTTTTTATTGGTCTAATTTGTAAATTGTTTTACGTAGGACAAATAATAAAGCGAGTCCTGGTAATGCAATTACCGCTGAAGTAATAAAGAAATTTGACCAGCCGACTGCCGTAACTAAATAGCCCGATGCTGGGCCGACATAAACGCGGCCAAAAGCAGTTAATGCCGATAATAGGGCGTATTGAGTTGCGGTAAAATTGGGGTTGCATAAGCTCATTAATAGGGCGACAGCGGCGGTTGTTCCCATTCCACCGGCTAGATTTTCGGTGCTGATTGCAAATAATAATAGCGGGATATCTGGAGAGCCATGAATGGCAATAAGCCAATATCCTAAGTTGGTTAGGGCTTGTAATACGCCAAAAATTAAGAGCGATTTATACAGACCCCAGCGTAACATTAATATTGCGCCAGCAAAGCCTCCGACTAAAGTCGCAACTAAACCAAATACTTTATACGCTTGGCCAATAATTGATTTGCTATATCCCATGTCGAGCAAGAATTTGGTGGATAAGCTGCCGGCAAATGCGTCGCCGAGTTTATAAGCCACCACTAAGGCTAATAAAATCCATGCGCCATCGCGGGAAAAAAATTCTTTTAATGGGTCGATAATCGCTGAGCGTAGACTTTGTGGCGGCTTGGTTTGTAATACGGGCTCGGGCGATAAGAACGTGACGATGGCCATTGTGGCCATAACCCCTGCCATAACCAAGTAAGTTTGTTCCCACGTCAAAATACCATCAGCCAGAATGAGTGCTACGGCGCCCGATGTGAGCATGGCCATTCGATAGCCGAAGACCCCAACAGCCGCCCCAGCTCCGCGCTCTTCCGGTTGCAGTACTTCAGTGCGGTAAGCATCAATGACCACGTCTTGCGTTGCTGAAAAGAAGGCAATTAATAGTGCCATCAAGGCAAATGTGGCCAAATGAGTTTGTGGATCGAGGCCGCTCATTTTGGCGATGACTACGGCGAGCGCAATTTGAGATACTAAAATCCAGCCTCGGCGACGCCCTAAAAAAGGCATTGGAAAACGATCGACTAAAGGTGACCATAGAAATTTCCAAGTGTAAGGTTGTCCGACCAAGGTAAACCAACCGATGGTTTTAATATCTAAACCGGCATCCGATAACCACGCTTGCAGTGTGGATCCTGTGAGCGCTAATGGCAGACCAGAAGCAAAGCCAAGTAGCATTGCCGCACAAATTCGCCGATTGTTAAAAACGGCAAGATATTTAGAAAGCATGGGAGTATTGCCCTGTGATTGATTATTTTGAAGGACTTTATAGCAATACCCTGTTTATATTACATAGTCGTAATCGATCACCAGTGGCGCATGATCAGAGAACTTTTCATCTTTGTAAACGTAAGCTTGTTTGGCGGTGGCGGCCAGCTGTGGGGTTGCGATTTGATAATCAATACGCCAGCCAACGTCTTTGGCGTAGGCTTGACCTCGGTTGCTCCACCAGGTGTAGCCTGGGATTTCGGGGTAAAGCGTACGCCAAACATCCACTAGCTGTAATTCACTGAGCATGCGCGTAAACCAAGCGCGTTCTTCGGGTAGAAAACCTGAATTCTTTAAATTGCCTTTCCAGTTTTTTAAGTCAATTTCATTGTGGGCAATGTTCCAGTCGCCCATCACGATAACATCACGACCCGACGCCGATAATGTGGCCAGATGGGCCCAAAAATGATCCAAAAAGACAAATTTAACCGCTTGGCGCTCTTCTGAGGACGAGCCAGAAGGCAGATAGAGTGAAACCACCGATAAATTAGCAAACCGAACTTCTAGATAGCGCCCTTCAGCGTCGATTTCAGGAATCCCTAGGCCGACAATCACTTGATCAGCGGGGCGGCGGCAGTACAGACCGACGCCGCTATAGCCTTTTTTTTCGGCGTAATGGAAATAGCCGGTCAGCCCTGTGGGATTTTGCATTTCAAGGTTTAAATCAGCGGCCTGTGCTTTCAATTCTTGTACGCCAATGATGTCGGCATTTTGGCTCGCTAACCAAGTTAAAAAACCTTTGCTGGTGGCTGAGCGAATACCGTTGAGGTTGGCTGAAATGATGCGCACGGGGAGAAATCCTTGTTCAAGGGTGATATGCTTCGGGGTTGATATAAATAGTAATGATTTTAGAGGGATTATTCCGCATGACTGACTTTCGCCGCGACTTCATCCGTTTTGCTGTAGAGCAACAAGTACTTTGTTTTGGCGATTTTATCACCAAAGCAGGCCGTGCTTCGCCGTACTTTTTTAATGCCGGACTTTTTAGTGACGGCACTTCCGTCGGTGAATTGGCGCGATTTTACGCGCAGGCTGCGCTGGCCTCGGGCGTGAAGTTCGATGTTTTATTTGGACCGGCTTACAAAGGTATTGTTCTTGCATCAGCGACAGCGGTTGCGCTATCGAGTGCTGGGCATAATGTGCCTTTTGTTTTTAATCGCAAAGAAGCGAAAGACCATGGCGAAGGTGGCGTTTTGGTTGGTGCGCCACTGCAAGGTCGGGTGATGATTATTGATGATGTGATTTCTGCCGGTACCTCGGTGCGCGAGTCCGTCAACCTGATTCGCGCCGCTGGTGCAGAGCCAGCTGGGGTGTTGATTGCATTGGATAGGATGGAGCGTGGGCAGGGCAATTTATCGGCGGTTCAAGAGGTTGAACAGCAGTTTGGTATTCCGGTGATTCCGATTGCAACGTTACAAGATTTATTAGGATTTCTTGCAGAAAAAAAAGGAATGACTGACAATCTAGATAGAGTACAAAGTTATCGTAGTCAGTATGGTATTGATTAATTAAAGGGTAGATATGCGTTTTGTGTGGGTATTGCCATTGTTACTGTTTTATCAGCTGAGCTACGCAGCACTTTATCGCTGGGTTGATGAGGCCGGTAAGGTGCAATATAGCGATAAACCGCCGGTTGGTCAGTCAAAATCTCTAATGGAATTAGATCGATCAGCGCGTGTGCGCAAAGGTAATGAGGCAATACTCACGCCAGAAGAAAAACGCGTGTTAGCAGAAAAAAAACGGGCAGAGCAAGAATTGCAACGTGCTGATAAGGCGCTATTGCAATCGTTTGCTAAGCCAGAAGAAGTGGACTTGTTGCGTGATCGACAGGTTGCTGCGATGGATGCCGGAATGCAAACGTATATTTTACGAAAAACTACTTTGCAAAAACGCTTGGAAGCACAGCAATCTAAATTAGACAAACTCAATAATAAGCAACTCGCAATTTCTGCTGAATTACTAGCGGATGTTGCGGTAACAAAAAAAGAATTAACTGATATTGATAAAGCAATTGCAACTCAGCAGCGTGCCGTTATTGCCATAAAAGAAAAAGCGGATATGCAGAAAAAACGCTTAATTGAGTTAAGAAATATTCAGCCCCATTAATTTTTATTACAATGAGTCCTTCGTTGGTGAGCGATTGAATTTGCGGTATTCGTTGAGGACGCAAAAATAAGAATCAATATCCAATTCATTCTTTGCGAGATACAAATAATATGATTGAAAATACTACACAAATTCGTGCCGTACTCGGGATTGATATTGGTGGCACGGGCATTAAAGGCGCACCTGTCAATGTCGCAACGGGTGAGTTTTTGGCTGAGCGGCATCGCATTGATACGCCTCAGCCCGCCACGCCAGAAGCGATTGGGCAAGTGCTTAAGCAATTGGTTGAGCATTTTGCATGGACAGGGCCAATCGGCTGTACTTTTCCGGCCATTGTACATAATGGCGTCACTTTGTCGGCCGCGAATGTCGATCAAAGCTGGATTCAAGCGCCAGCGCAAGAAATTTTGGCTCAAGCGACGGGTTTGCCATTGGTTTTAATGAATGATGCGGATGCTGCTGGTTTGGCTGAAGTGGTGTTTGGTGCTGCGAAGGGCCGGCAGGGCAAAACAATAGTGATTACATTAGGGACCGGGATTGGTAGCGCCTTAATAGTCGATGGTCAATTGGTGAGCAATACCGAATTTGGGCATCTGATTTTTCCAAGTGACGAAATCGCGGAAAAATATTGTTCGGCTAAAGTGAAAGAAGATACGGCAATGAAATGGCCGGTCTTTACTGAACGACTGAATCAATATTTATTGCATTTACAATTGTTGTTCTCGCCCGACTTTTTGATTATCGGTGGTGGAATCAGTAAAAAACATGAAAAATTTATCCCAAACTTAAAAGATTTACGTTTTCCTGTGGTGCCCGCTGATTTAAAAAATGATGCGGGGATTGTTGGGGCCGCACTGGAGGCCGCTCGGCATTCTGGCATTTAAAATCGCTTCTATTTGAATTTCTCCCTCAAAATCTAAAAATGCACCGTATTTGCGGTGCGTTTTTTATGTCTGGTGCTGATGCATACTCGCTGAAGTCATGATGCTTCGAATAAAATCGCATGAAAAATTGCGCAGAATACACCGATTAGGCAACTAAAATTCAGTTTTATTGCCGTGAATTCCTCGCGCAAGTCTCTGTTTTGTCTTAGAATATTCGCCCTTTGCTTTTATTTGGAAATGCGCCATGCGCTATCCCGTTCGATATGATGTGATTGTAGTTGGTGGTGGTCACGCCGGTACTGAAGCCGCCCTCGCCAGCGCCCGTATGGGGCGTAAAACCTTGTTGCTGACGCACAATATTGAAACCTTAGGACAAATGAGCTGCAATCCGTCCATTGGCGGGATTGGTAAAGGGCATTTGGTGAAAGAGGTTGATGCCTTAGGTGGCGCAATGGCCTTGGCGACCGACATGGGCGGGATTCAGTTTAAAACGCTTAATGCCAGTAAAGGCCCGGCAGTGCGCGCAACTCGCGCGCAGGCGGATCGAGTTTTATATAAAGCCGCGATTCGTGGCATGTTGGAAAATCAAGAAAATCTAGATATTTTCCAGCAAGCCGTCGACGACTTGCTGCTCGATGGCGATAAAGTCATTGGCGCTGTGACGCAAATTGGTATTGAGTTTATGGCCGCTAGCGTGGTGCTGACTGCTGGGACTTTCTTGGGTGGCAAAATCCACGTCGGCTTAGAAAGCCATATTGGTGGTCGCGCCGGTGATCCCGCATCGGTGACGTTATCACATCGTTTGCGTGAATTGAACTTGCCGGTTGGACGTTTAAAGACTGGGACGCCGCCACGGATTGATGGTCGGACGATTAATTTAAGTATTTTGCCGATTCAGCCGGGCGACACGCCAGAACCGGTATTTTCTGTACGCGGTTCACGCGCCATGCATCCACGGCAAATGCCGTGCTGGATTGCGCAAACTAATGCGCGAACGCATGACATTATCCGCTCTGGTTTTGATCGCAGCCCAATGTTTACTGGCAAGATCGAAGGGGTCGGCCCGCGTTATTGCCCGAGTATTGAAGACAAAATTAATCGTTTTGCCGATAAAGATAGCCATCAGATTTTCCTTGAGCCCGAAGGCTTAACGACGCATGAATTTTATCCGAACGGTATCTCAACCAGCTTGCCGTTTGATATCCAATTGGCCGCAGTGCAGTCGATGGTGGGTCTGGAGAATGCGCGGATTATTCGTCCGGGCTATGCGATTGAATATGATTATTTTGATCCGCGCGCGCTTAAAAATAGCTTTGAATCCAAAGCCATTGCCGGCTTGTTCTTTGCTGGGCAAGTCAATGGCACGACCGGCTATGAAGAGGCCGCCGCGCAGGGCTTGTTTGCCGGTTTGAATGCGGCTTTATATGCGCGTGATGAAGCGCCATGGTGCCCGGGTCGTGATGAGGCGTACCTTGGGGTATTGGTAGACGATCTAGTTACTAAGGGCGTTACCGAGCCATACCGTATGTTTACTAGTCGTGCTGAATTCCGTCTGCAATTGCGTGAAGATAACGCCGATTTGCGTTTGACCGAGCATGGTCGTCGCTTAGGCTTGGTTGGCGATGCACAATGGCAGGCGTTTGAGATCAAGCGTGAAGCGATTGCGGCTGAACTTGAGCGGATGAAATCGACGTGGGTGAATCCACGAATTTTGGCTGCCGCCGATGCCGAACGGGTATTGGGAAAAGCCATTGAGCGTGAATACACTTTGGCTGAATTATTACGCCGTCCCGAAGTGACTTATGACAGTTTAATGACGCTGGCCGTCGCCGGACCCGGTGTCAGCGACGCGACTGTGGCAGAACAGATCGAAATAAACGTTAAATATCAGGGTTATATCGAACGACAACAATTAGAGGTCGCAAAACGCGATACTCTAGAAGATGTTGCGCTGCCAGATGACTTTGATTACAGCGTAATTTCAGGATTATCTAAAGAAATTCAACAAAAATTAAGCACACAGCGTCCACAAACATTAGGTTTGGCTTCACGAATTTCGGGTGTGACGCCAGCAGCGTTGGCCTTGTTGGTGGTGTACTTGAAAAAAAATCAGCGGGTCGCCGCCGTGAATGAGGAATTGAAATGAGCGTGGTTGTGGATAAAAATTTAGCCGAGATGCTCGCCATGGGCTTGGCTGACATGGGTCTTGACCTGAGCATCGAGCAGCAAAATAAATTATTGGCCTACGTTGGCTTATTAGAAAAATGGAATAAAACCTACAGTTTGACCGCAATTCGTGAGCCTGAACGGATGGTGCCACATCATTTGCTCGATTCATTAGCGCCGCTCGCCAAATTGCCTGACCACGCTTTACGCATGTTGGATGTCGGCTCGGGTTTTGGTACGCCAGGCATTCCATTGGCGATTGCGCGGCCTGATTGGCAGTTGACTCTATTGGATTCAAATCACAAAAAAACCACGTTTTTGCGACAAGCGATTTTAGAGTTAAAACTCGACAATATCAGCGTAGTCACCGATCGCGTCGAAGCGTATCAACCAGAAACGGGGTTTCAGGTGATTACTTCGCGCGCGTTTGCTGAGTTGTCTGAGTTTGTACGTTTGACCGGGCATTTATTGGCCGATGGGGGCGAGTGGGCAGCACTTAAGGGGGTATATCCCTATGAGGAAATAGCACTATTGCCTGCAGGCGTACACGTGGTGGGGGTAGATAGTCTAGCCGTGCCAGGTTTAGATGCCGAGCGGCATTTAGTCCATGTGATGAAAGTGGTTTGAGTGTCGGCCGCATCACCTTAAAGCGCTTCAAATCCCGATGGGAACGACGATGAAAGTGTTGGCAATAGCGAATCAGAAAGGGGGCGTTGGTAAAACGACCACGGCAGTGAATTTGGCTGCCAGTTTGGCGCATTTGGGTCAGCGTGTGTTGCTGGTTGATCTTGATCCACAGGCCAATGCCACGATGGGCTCTGGGATTGATAAATCCAAGCTAAAACATTCAATCTATTCTTTATTGCTCGGTGATTCGACGATCGCGCAAACCACGCAACATTCCGAAAGTGGCGGCTTTGATTTGTTGCCGGCCTCGCGCGATTTAGCCGGGGCTGAAGTTGAGCTGGTCGATGCTGCTGAACGCGAAACGCGATTGAAAGCGGCGTTGTCACAAGTGAATCATCAGTACGATTATGCCTTGCTCGATTGTCCTCCGGCACTGAATTTACTGACGCTCAATGGCTTGGTTGCTGCTGATGCAGTACTGATCCCAATGCAGTGCGAATACTATGCATTGGAAGGGCTGTCTGATTTGGTGAATACACTGCGCCGGATTAAGCAAAGTTTGAATAAAAAGATCGAAATAGAAGGTTTACTTCGCACTATGTTCGATCCGCGCTCGACGTTAGCGCAACAAGTTTCAGAGCAATTGGTGAAGCATTTTACCAGCAAGCTGTATCACACCGTCATCCCGCGTAATGTGCGTTTGGCCGAAGCGCCGAGTTATGGCCGTCCGATTTTGGCGTATGACAAATCGTCGAAAGGGGCGCAAGCCTATTTGCAATTGGCGAACGAAATGTTGGCGCGACATGCCACCGGCGATATTGCGCCGAGTATATGAAATGATCGTTGTGCAAGGTCATGATTGCGTAGCGTCGATTAATTTGCGCTTTGTATTCCCCGGTTTTTAGGATGAACACGCATGGTGAGTAAAAAATTTAAAGGTTTGGGGCGCGGTTTAGATGCGCTGATGGGGGACCCATCGGTGGGCGATACACTAAAAACCTTGGCACTGGACGTGTTGCAACCCGGTAAATATCAGCCTCGTTCCTCAATGGATGAGGTGGCGCTCAATGAGTTGGCCGACTCAATTCGCACGCAAGGCTTGATGCAACCGGTTTTGGTGCGTGAAATCGACATTGATCGTTATGAAATTATTGCTGGCGAGCGTCGTTGGCGAGCGTGTTTGCTAGCTGGCCTCACTGAAATTCCGGCCTTGGTGCGAGTGATTGCCGATGAGGCTGCACTGGCAATGGCCTTGATTGAGAATATCCAGCGCGAAGATCTCAACCCGCTGGAAGAAGCGGTTGGTATTCAGCGTTTAATCGATGAATTTGGTTTAACGCAAGAAGCGGCAGCGCAAGCCGTGGGAAAATCACGCTCAAGTGTGGCAAATTTATTACGTTTATTGCACTTAACTGAGCCAGTACGGGAAATCCTACTGCGCGGCGAAATAGATATGGGGCATGCTCGCGCTTTGTTGCCGCTCAATACCCTGCAG
The DNA here is from genome assembly GCF_947072475.1 of uncultured Deefgea sp. GTDB lineage: Bacteria > Pseudomonadota > Gammaproteobacteria > Burkholderiales > Chitinibacteraceae > Deefgea. The sequence continues at coordinate 81,080 of NZ_CAMTIA010000007.1, read as the reverse complement.
CAATTAGAGGCGGCACGTTTGGTGGTATTAAAAGGCCTATCGGTTCGAGAGGTTGAAGCCTTAGTCAAAAAAATGCAGCAAGAGCCGATGACCATCAAGCAGCAAAAGCCAGATCCTGATGTGCTGCGCTTGCAGGAGGAAGTGTCGAGCCGGATTGGCGCACGGGTTGTTATTCAATCGGGCAAGAAGGGGAGTGGTCGGGTAACGATTGAGTACGGTAGTTTGGATCAACTGGATGCTTTGTTGGCTCGGTTGTAAGCTTTATAAAAACTACTTGTCATTAAATTGACGGTCAAAACGATCGAAATGCATAGCGCTTTGATTTATTACGTTTTTAGAAAGACATTAGCTATTTTTTAACTTCGATTTTTTTTGCAAAAAATAAAAATAAATCCACCAAAGTCAACGGTAATAAATTGACGCAAGGCAAATCAACTCCGTATAATCGCGTCGTTTGTCTTACGGTGATGTGATGTACGGGAAGGCACAGATTCGTGGCATCATTCGATTACAAATCGGATTTACGATGCTCCTTACAATTGCACTACTTTTGATTGTGGATCAGAAGGCGGCAATTGCAAGTTTTTCAGGTGGATTAATTGCAGTTTTAGGCAGCGTGTTGTATTCGTTGATTGCCTATCGTGCTCGATTAGCTGCCGCAGCAGAATTGTTGCGACGCCACTTTGCAGCCGAAATGGCAAAGCTTTCAGTAACGCTGCTTGCATTCGCAGCGTTCTTTATGTTTTATCGGGATGTCGCTTGGGCTTGGGTATTCGCAGGATACTTAGTTGCAGCTAGCGCCTACTGGTTTGGGCTTTTAATTAAATTTGACGGTAAAAAGTAAATTATGGCACAAGATGCAACTAGTTATATCCAGCACCATTTGACCTTTGCAAAGACTGATTTATTCGGCGGTTTCCATTTGGATTCTTTCTGGATTTCTTTGGCATTGGGCATGTTGTTTGTCGGCGTATTTGCCTACGTTGCTCGTAAAGCAACGCCAGGCGTACCGGGCCGTTTGCAAAACTTTGTTGAGTTGATTGTTGAGATGGTCGACAACCAAATCAAGGATGCTTTCCACGGCAAATCAAAAGTAATTGGCCCATTGTCATTGACGATCTTTTGCTGGGTCTTCTTGATGAATGCAATGGACTTATTGCCGGTTGATTTGTTGCCAACTTTTGCCCAATGGTATGGTCATACTTTCTACGGTGCCGATCCACATCATGTTTATTTGCGCGTCGTTCCAACGGCTGACGTTAACGTGACTTTTGCGATGTCGTTAACTGTTTTGCTGATGATTATTGGCTTCTCAATCTCTGCTAAAGGTTTGTTTGGCTGGATTAAAGAACTATTTACTGCGCCGTTTCATGCTGAAAGCTTGCCGATGATTATTTTGCTAGCGCCAGCGAATTTCGCGATGCAAATGGTTGAGATGATTGCTAAGCCAGTTTCATTGTCACTACGTCTGTTCGGTAATATGTATGCCGGTGAGTTGATCTTTATCTTGATCGCTTTGCTGCCTTGGTGGATTAACTGGGTACTTGGCACGCCATGGGCGATCTTCCATATCTTGGTGATTACGCTGCAAGCCTTCGTCTTTATGATGTTGACGATTGTTTACTTGAGCTTGGCTGTAGAAGACCATTGATTTTAAGTCTAGTGACGTGTATCGGTTGGGTGCACGGCATTAGACTCAGTTTTACCCAACCTCGTAACTTTTGAATCAAACTAGGAGTCTCAAAATGGTTTCACCTGAAGTAATTGCTTCCGTACAAGGCATGACTGTTATCGCTGCTGCGATCATCATTGGTTTGGCTGCTATTGGTACTGCACTTGGTTTTGCTATCCTCGGTGGCAAATTTCTTGAGTCTGCTGCTCGTCAGCCAGAAATGATTCCAGTTTTGCAAACTAAACTGTTTATTATCGCTGGTCTGTTGGATGCGATTTCGATGATTGGCGTTGGTGTGGCTATGCTTTACACCTTCAACAACCCATTCCTGGCTGCTCTGACTGTTGCTGCTCAATAATCTTTTGATCAGCCTTTAAGGAGGACATTCAGCGTGGAATTTAATTCGTCTCTCATAGGTCAGATGATCACTTTTGGTCTCTTGATCCTGTTCACGATGAAGTTCGTTTGGCCTCCGCTGACCAAGATGATGGATGAGCGTGCTAAACGCATTGCAGATGGCTTGGCCTCTGCAGATCGTGCCAAACAAGATCTTGAGAATGCTGAGAAAAAATCAGCAGAAAAACTGCGTGAAGCAAAACAAAGCGCAGCCGAGATCATTGCTCAAGCCGAAAAACGTGCAGCGCAACTTGTCGATGAAGCTAAGGGTACTGCCAAAGTGGAAGGCGAACGCCTGATCGCTGGCGCCCAAGGTGAAATCGAGCAGCAAATTCAGCAAGCTAAAGAAACGCTTCGTCAGCAAGTTGCCGTATTGGCAATCGCTGGTGCTGAGCAGATCTTACGTCGCGAAATCGACGCAGCGAAGCATGCTGATATGCTGTCATCCATCAAAGCGGAATTGTAAGATAGTCATGGCAGAACTTATAACCGTCGCTAGACCCTACGCCGAGGCCGTTTTCCGGCTGGCTAAAGAAGGCAATACGCTTTCTCAATGGTCGGATACGCTTGCTAATCTGGCGCTTATTGCCCAGAACCAAGAGATTCTTGACGTAGTGGCTAATCCAAAGTGTTCTGCTGATCAAATCCAGGAGCTGTTGGTTGGGCTTCTGGGTGCTGACGCAAACGCCGAGGTTAAAAACTTCCTGGCAGCAGTGCTCGAAAATCGTCGTTTTGCCACTTTACCGGCTGTATCGACGTTATTTGAACAACTGAAAGCGGCAGACGAAGGTGTAGCGCAAGCGCACATAGAATCTGCTTTTGCTATGACTGATGCCCAACTGGCCGAACTGACGGCTACGCTCACTCAGCAACTTAAACGCAAGATTAGCGCCGATGTTAGCGTCAACCCCGAGTTAATCGGTGGTGTGAAAGTAACGATTGGTGACTTAGTTATTGATGCCTCAGTTAGTGGCAAATTAACTGCCCTTGCGACAAGCCTGAAGAGTTAGGAGAAATCATGCAACTTAATCCGTCCGAAATCAGTGAACTGATTAAAGCTCGGATCCAAAATCTACCCCAAGGCGCACAATCCAGCACGACTGGTACTGTAGTGTCGGTAACTGACGGTATCGTGCGCGTGCACGGTTTGTCGGAAGTTATGCAAGGTGAGATGTTGGAATTCCCGGGTAATACCTTCGGTCTGGCGCTTAACTTAGAGCGCGATTCTGTAGGTGCTGTTATTTTAGGTGACTACAAACACATCGCCGAAGGTGATGTTGTTAAGTGTACTGGCCGTATCTTGGAAGTACCTATTGGTCGTGAGTTGATCGGTCGCGTTGTGAACGCTTTGGGTCAACCCATCGACGGCAAAGGCCCATTGGGTACAACGCTCACTGCGCCGATTGAAAAAATCGCGCCGGGTGTTATTGCACGTCAATCGGTATCACAACCATTGCAGACCGGTATCAAGTCAATTGATACCATGGTGCCAGTGGGTCGTGGTCAGCGCGAATTGATCATTGGTGACCGCCAAACGGGTAAAACTGCAGTTGCACTCGATGCGATCATTAACCAAAAAGGTACTGGCGTTACTTGTATCTATGTGGCGATTGGTCAAAAAGCATCTTCGATTGCAAACGTAGTGCGCAAGTTGGAAGAGCACGGTGCTTTGAGCCACACGATTATTGTTGCTGCTGCTGCTTCTGAAGCCGCAGCACTGCAATACATCGCTGCGTACTCAGGCTGCACGATGGGCGAATATTTCCGTGACCTCGGTGAAGATGCCTTGATCGTATACGATGATTTGTCTAAGCAAGCTGTTGCTTATCGTCAAATTTCGTTGCTCTTGCGTCGTCCTCCGGGTCGTGAAGCATTCCCTGGCGACGTTTTCTATCTCCACAGCCGCTTGTTGGAACGCGCATCGCGTATCAATGCAGTGGAAGTTGAGCGCTTGACTAAGGGTGCAGTGAAAGGCAAAACCGGTTCATTGACCGCATTGCCAATTATTGAAACTCAAGCTGGTGACGTTTCTGCCTTTGTACCAACCAACGTAATTTCGATTACTGATGGTCAGATTTTCTTGGAAACTGACTTGTTCAACGCGGGTATTCGCCCTGCGATGAATGCGGGTATTTCGGTATCGCGTGTCGGTGGTGCTGCGCAAACTAAAGTCATCAAGAAATTGGGTGGCGGCGTGCGTTTGGCTTTGGCTCAGTACCGTGAATTGGCCGCATTTGCCCAGTTCGCCTCTGATCTTGACGAAGCAACACGCAAGCAGTTGGAACGCGGCAAGATGGTGACTGAGTTGATGAAACAAGCTCAGTACAGCCCGATGAAAGTGGGTGAGTTGGGTGTAACCCTGCTTTTGATTAACAAAGGCGTTTATGACGACGTTGCTGTTGATCGCGCACTGGCATTTGAAGCTGCATTCCTTAGTCATCTCAAAGCCAATCATGCTGATGTATTGGCACGTGTTGATGACAAGGGCGAGCTGTCTTCTGATGATGAAGCAGCCATTATGAAAGCAGTTGAAGCCTTTAAAGCCGGCGCTGCTTACTGATTTGAGACGTTGATAAAAGGATCAAATCATGGCAAGCGGTAAAGAGATTCGTACTAAGATCAAAAGCGTAAAAAATACGCAGAAGATCACCCGCGCCATGGAAATGGTTGCCACGTCGAAAATGCGCAAGGCTCAAGAGCGTATGAAGGCGGCTCGCCCTTACGGTGAAAAAATCCGTAATGTGGTTGGCCACTTGAGCCAAGCTTTAGTCGATTATGAGCATCCATATCTCCAAAAGCGCGACACCGTCAAACGGGTTGGCCTGATTATTGTGTCTTCGGACAAAGGTCTGTGTGGTGGTTTAAACACCAACGCCCTGCGTGCGGCTTTCAATAAAATGAAAGACATGCACAAAGTTGATGTTGAAACGGTTATTACAGCGATTGGCAATAAAGGTCTGAGTTTCATGAAGCGCAATGGCGCGAAGGTTATTTCTTCGGCAATTGGTCTTGGTGATACGCCGCATCTTGAACAGCTAATTGGCCCGATCAAAGTAATGATCGATGCCTTTATCGCCGGTGAAGTAGACGAAGTTCATATCGTTTACACCCGTTTTATCAATACGATGAAACAAGAACCAGTGATTGAACAATTGCTACCGCTTGCGAGCGAAGCGTTTGAAAAACCGAAATCTGCGCACAACTGGGAATACCTGTATGAGCCAGATGCAAAAACGGTGATTGATGATTTGATGAACCGCTATATCGAGGCTTTGGTTTACCAAGCCGTAGCGGAAAATATCGCATCAGAACAAGCTTCACGTATGGTGGCAATGAAGGCTGCAACTGACAACGCTGACAATGTAATCGGCTCCCTGCAACTGCTATATAACAAAACGCGTCAAGCGGCAATTACGAAAGAACTTTCGGAAATTGTTGGCGGCGCGGCAGCAGTTTAATTGGGCCCTGACGGATTAACTGGATTAGGAAAAACGATGAGCCAAGGTAAAATCGTACAAATCATTGGGCCAGTTGTTGACGTGGAATTTCCGCGTGACAACATTCCCAAGGTGTATGACGCGCTCAAACTAGTCGGCGCAGAACTGACGCTGGAAGTTCAGCAGCAGCTCGGCGACGGCGTAGTGCGCGCCATTGCCATGGGTAGTACCGATGGTCTTAAACGCGGTACAGGCGTTACCAACACTGGTGCACCAATCATGGTGCCAGTAGGTAATGCAACGCTGGGCCGTATTATGGATGTATTGGGCAACCCGATTGATGATGCAGGCCCAGTGAACGGCGAAGCAACTCGCGCGATTCACCAAGCTGCACCAAAATTCGATGAGTTGAATCAATCGGTCGATCTATTAGAAACTGGTATCAAGGTGATTGACTTGATTTGCCCGTTTGCTAAGGGTGGTAAGGTTGGTCTGTTCGGTGGTGCCGGTGTCGGCAAAACCGTGAACATGATGGAATTGATCAATAACATTGCTAAAGCACATGCAGGTTTATCTGTATTTGCTGGTGTAGGTGAGCGTACTCGTGAGGGTAATGACTTCTACCACGAAATGAAGGACTCTAATGTTCTTGATAAAGTGGCAATGGTTTACGGTCAAATGAACGAGCCACCAGGCAACCGTTTACGCGTAGCGTTGACGGGTCTGTCGATCGCGGAACATTTCCGTGACGAAGGCCGTGACATCTTGTTCTTCGTCGACAACATCTATCGCTACACCCTTGCTGGTACTGAAGTTTCGGCACTATTGGGTCGTATGCCTTCAGCTGTGGGTTATCAACCGACATTGGCTGAAGAGATGGGTACATTGCAAGAACGGATTACATCGACCAAAACGGGTTCGATTACTTCGATTCAGGCTGTTTACGTTCCTGCTGATGACTTGACCGATCCATCACCAGCAACGACTTTTGCTCACTTGGATGCGACTGTTGTTCTGAGCCGTGATATTGCCTCGTTAGGTATCTACCCTGCGGTAGATCCACTCGATTCAACTTCACGTCAATTGGATCCGCAAGTGGTTGGCGATGAGCACTACTCTGTAGCGCGCGGCGTACAACAAACACTGCAAAAGTACAAAGAATTGCAAGACATTATCGCGATTCTGGGTATGGACGAATTGTCTCCAGAAGACAAATTGATCGTTACCCGTGCACGTAAGATTCAACGTTTCTTGTCGCAACCGTTCCATGTTGCTGAAGTGTTCACTGGCTCGCCAGGCAAGTACGTTCCGCTCAAAGAAACCCTCAAGGGCTTCAAGGGCATCTTGAATGGCGATTACGATCACCTTCCAGAGCAAGCCTTCTATATGGTTGGCGGCATCGAAGAAGCGATCGAAAAAGCCAAGTCGATGCAATAAGGGGTTAAGCGATGGCCATGAGCATGCGTGTGGACGTAGTTAGTGCTGAAGAGCTGATCTACTCTGGCTTAGCTGAGTTTATCTCAGCGCCTGCCGATAAGGGTGAGATTGGTATCTTGCCGCGGCACGCTCCGCTGTTGACCCGTATTCGTCCGGGCGCGATCCGTATTAAGGTCGCTAACTCGAACGAAGATGATGTCATTCTGTTTGTTTCAGGTGGCATGCTTGAAGTTCAACCGGATGTGGTAACAGTCTTGGCCGATACTGCGATTCGTGGCGCTGACATTGATGAAGCGAAGGCGTTAGAAGCTAAACGCCGCGCAGAAGACGCGTTGAAAAACCATTCTTCTTCGATGGACTTTGCGATGGCGCAGGCCGAATTGATGGATGCTGTAGCGAAACTTGCGGTAGTTTCTAAATTGAAACGCGGCGGCCATTAATTATTGCAATTGAGTTTGCAGTAATCGGATTGTAAAAATTAGAAAGGCAGCTTCGGCTGCCTTTTTCTTTATCAAGCGTGTGAGTTGCAAGTAGATAACGCAATAAAGTCATGTCATGCTGGGCGTGAACCACGCTGAAGATTAGAATAGCGACAAACTATTTATTATTTAGGAATGAATGATGGCTTCTGCATTAAACGTGGTCATTCTGGCTGCAGGGCAAGGTAAACGGATGTACTCTAGTTTGCCAAAAGTATTGCACCGTCTTGCGGGCAAACCGTTAGTCCAGCACGTGATTGATACTGCACGCCAATTACAGCCGCAAAAAATGGTCATTGTGTATGGCCATGGCGGCGAGCAAGTGCAAAAGCAATTGGCCGATCAGCCTGATTTAGCCTGGGCGTGTCAGGCAGAGCAGCTCGGTACGGGGCATGCCTTGGCGCAAGCTGTACCACAATGCGTTGGTGGCATTACCCTGATGCTGTATGGTGATGTGCCATTAACGCGTTTGACCACCATTGAAGCCTTACTGGCGGCCAGTACCGATGGCAAAGTCGGCATTCTGACCGATATTCTGGATGACGCAACCGGTTATGGCCGAATTGTTCGCAATACTGCCGGTCAGGTAACTTGCATTGTTGAGCAAAAAGATTGCTCAGTTGAGCAAGCCAAAATTACTGAAATGAATACCGGTATTTTGGCCTTACCGACGGCGCGTTTAGTCGGTTGGTTGGCTGAGCTCAAGAATGACAATGCACAAGGCGAGTATTATGCCACCGACTTAATCGCCCTTGCCGTGCGCGATGGGGTTGACATTGCGACGGTGCAGCCCTTGAATCACTGGGAAGCAGAAGGCATTAATAACAAGCTGCAGCTCGCTACCTTAGAGCGTATTTATCAAGGGGAAAATGCCAAAACCTTGTTAACTGCGGGTGTTGGCTTGGCCGATCCAGCGCGGATTGATGTACGCGGTACATTGACGCATGGACAAGATGTATTTATTGATGTGAATTGCATTTTTGAAGGCCAGGTCGTTTTGGGTCAAGGCGTGAGTATTGGCGCACATTGCGTACTAAAAAATGTCACGATTGCCGATGGTACGGTGATTCACCCATTTTGCCATTTGGAAGACGCGGTGGTGGGTGCCGGTAGTTTGATCGGTCCTTACGCCCGCTTGCGACCGGGCGCGCAATTGGCGGCGCAAGTGCATATTGGCAATTTTGTAGAAATTAAAAAGTCTAGCGTCGCGTTGGGCTCAAAAATTAATCATCTGAGCTATATCGGCGACGCAAAAATTGGCGCGGGTGTTAATGTGGGCGCTGGAACGATTACTTGTAATTATGATGGGGTGAATAAATTCACCACAATCATCGAAGATAATGTGTTTATTGGCAGTAATAATTGTCTGGTCGCGCCAGTGACCATTGGTGCGGGGGCAACGACAGGGGCGGGTTCGGTGATTAGCAAAAATGCGCCAGCAGGAGAATTGACGATTGCTCGGGCTAAACAGTTGACTGTACCTGCTTGGACGCGGCCTAAAAAAATATTGAAATAGTTCGATCGGATTTGGTTTTAAATGCGAGCTCGCACTAGCGCTGGCTCGCACTAGTTAATTGGTGGGTATATTATTGTAGTCGTTTTAAATAAAAGACTTCATGCAAATACCCATGGTAAATCGGCTTGCCGATTTCGTGTTTTATTCTTGGAGTAGTGTATGTCTTTATTATTAGAGCAGCCATTGACAGATGAAGAGCTTGATCAATTGGATCAATTTTTATATTCAGATGTCGTTGGCAAAGACGCAATGTCATTATCCATGTTGCATGGTTATCTAACCGCCATTTTGATTGGCCCAGCCAGTGTGATGCCGGGTCAATGGCTGGCTCAAATCTGGGATCGTCCAGAAGCGGTGATTTTTGCGCTGCCAGAAGGGGACAACATCATTAATTTGGTGATGCGTTTATACAATCAAATCGCCGATGAATTAGCGCAAGACCCTCCCGTGTATGAGCCTTTGCTGTATTGGGAAGATGAATCAATGCAAAACTCCAGCATCGAAGAATGGAGCTTGGGCTTTTGCTTTGGTGCTGGCTTGGCAGAAGATGAATGGCAGCCTTTGATTGACGAAGAAGAAGGCCAGTTCATGTTTATGGCCATCATGAGTGGTTCGGACGATGAAATGCGCGAAGATATGCTCAAAGAAGGCATTGATTTAGTGCGCCATGACAACGAAGTTGCGGAACAAATTCCGGAAATGGTCATCGAAATTCGAGATTTCTTCCGTGAAAACGGCGAATCGTCGCGCAGCAAGCATCAATTGCATTAATGCCAACTTGATTCTGAAGCCCACAAACCGCATGGCAAAAATGGCGAATTAGCATTTGTTTTTCTGAAGGCTTTATTTTTGCCCTGTTTTTTCGTGAATAAGCGGTTTTGATTGCTGATGCGCGCCAATCGGTGCTCGCATCAGTTAAAATTGATGGTTTAGTATTTATTGGGTGATTTCGCCCAGCAAGGAATGATTCATGAGTCTCAAGTGCGGCATTGTTGGCTTGCCCAACGTCGGTAAATCTACGCTATTTAATGCATTGACCAATTCAGGCATTGAAGCAGCTAACTATCCATTTTGCACCATTGAGCCGAATGTCGGCATCGTTGAAGTGCCAGATCATCGTTTAGCCGAATTATCCAAAATTGTTAATCCACAAAAAGTTCAATCGGCGATTGTTGAATTTGTCGACATCGCCGGCCTAGTCGCTGGCGCGAGTAAAGGTGAAGGTTTGGGTAACCAATTCTTGGCCAATATCCGCGAAACAGACGCGATTGTGAATGTGGTGCGTTGTTTTGAAAACGATAACATCATTCACGTTGCCGGCCGTGTTGACCCCATCGATGACATTATCGTGATTGGCACCGAATTGGCTTTGGCCGATATGAGTACCGTCGAAAAAGCCATTCAGCGTGATGGTAAAAAAGCCCGTTCAGGCGACAAAGACGCACTGGCTACTGTCGCGGTGTTAGAAAAACTCTTACCGCATCTGAACGAAGGGTTGCCAGCGCGCTCGCTCAAATTGTCAGATGACGAAAAAGCAGCGATCAAACCGTTATGCTTGCTGACGATCAAACCCGCGATGTATGTGGCCAACGTTGCCGAAGATGGTTTTGACAACAATCCATTGCTCGATAAAGTAAAAGCCCATGCTGCGCTCGAAGGTGCACCGGTCGTTGCTGTTTGCGCGTCGATTGAAAGCGAGATCGCAGAGTTAGACGAAGCCGATAAAGTTGAATTTTTGGAATCACTCGGCCAAGCCGAGCCAGGTTTGAATCGTTTGATTCGCGCCGGTTACGAATTACTCGGCCTGCAAACCTATTTCACTGCCGGTGTGAAAGAAGTTCGCGCGTGGACGATTCACAAAGGCGACACCGCACCGCAAGCGGCGGGTGTGATCCATACCGATTTTGAGCGTGGCTTTATTCGTGCACAAACGATCGCCTTTGAAGACTTCATCGCTTATAAGGGTGAGCAAGGCGCCAAAGAAGCCGGCAAAATGCGCGCTGAAGGCAAGGAATATGTTGTAAAAGACGGTGACGTACTCAATTTCTTATTTAACGTTTAATGATTGTCATTGAACTGAAACATTATTGTAATAATATGGAGGCATTAAATGAGCCGTACTGTTCAGTGTGTCAAATTAGGCCGTGAAGCTGAAGGATTAGATTTTGCACCGCTACCCGGTGAGCTAGGTAAGAAAGTATATGCACAAGTGTCTAAAGAAGCTTGGGCTGCTTGGGTGAAGCACCAAACGATGTTGATTAATGAAAATCGTTTGAGTTTGGCGGATCCAAGTGCCCGTAAATACTTGCAACAGCAATTGGAAAATTACTTCTTTGGTTCAGGTGCTGATGCCGTACAAGGCTACGTGCCACAGTAATTGATATGATCAAACAGGCCGCATTTGCGGCCTGTTGTGTTTTAAAAGCGTTGCATAAGCTGAGTTAGAAGCTGATTCAATTGACCTCAATCGCCATCAAAGAGCGCTGCCATGACTTACAAACCCGCCGACAATCAACTCTTGCTCAATCGTGAATTGGGTTTACTTGAATTTAACCGCCGTGTTTTGGCGCAAGCCGAGGACGTGCGCAATCCACTTTTGGAGCGCTTGAAGTTTTTGTGCATTGTGTCGAGCAATCTGGATGAGTTTTTTGAAGTGAGGATGGCGTGGTTAAAAGAAAATATCCGGCACAATCCTTCACGGCTATTGCCAGAAGGGATTACCCCGCATCATGCTTTTGAATTGGTCACCAAAGAAGCGCATGATTTGGTTGAAAGACAATATCGAATTTTGCGTGAAAATGTGTTTCCAGCAATGGAAACCGAAGGGATTTATTTCTTTCGGCGTAGTTTATGGACTGAAGCGCAGCGTGAATGGGTTAGAAATTATTTCTTCCGTGAATTAAAGCCGATTTTGACGCCGATTGGTTTGGATCCTTCGCATCCATTCCCACGTTTATCTAACAAAATGCTCAATTTTATTGTTGAGTTAGAAGGCCCAGATGCCTTTGGCCGTAATTCGGGGATTGCGATTGTTCAAGCGCCGCGTATTTTTCCGCGCTTTGTCAAAATGCCCGATGAAATCGCCGGTACCCAGCATGGCTTTGTCTTTTTATCGTCAATTTTGCATGCGCACATCGATGAGCTATTTTCTGGTATGCATGTCCTCGGTTGCTATCAATTCCGGGTAACGCGTGATTCCGATGTATCGGTTGATGATGAAGACATCAAAGATCTGCGCGCAGCGATTGAAGGCGAGTTATCGCAACGCCCTTATGGTGATGCTGTTCGCTTAGAATTGGCCGATAATTGCCCACGGCATTTACAAGACTTTTTGTCGTCGCAATTTGGCTTGCTGCCAGAAGACATTTATCGGGTGAATGGGCCGGTGAATTTGGTGCGTTTAATGCAAGTGCCAGATCAAGTCGATCGCCCGGATTTGAAATATATACCGTTTATGCCGGGCATTCCCCCTGAGCTACGCAAACAAGCCGATTTCTTCTCGGCGATTCGACACAGTGATATTTTGTTGCACCATCCCTACCAAAGCTTTACGCCCGTCGTCGATTTGCTACAGCAAGCAGCGCGTGATCCGCAGGTGGTCGCGATTAAAATGACGATTTATCGTACTGGCGCCGAGTCGGTCTTGATGGATGCGCTTAAAGAGGCGGCGATTCGCGGTAAAGAAGTTACCGTGGTGGTTGAGTTGATGGCGCGTTTTGATGAAGAAGCCAATATCAATTGGGCTGCGAAGCTAGAAAGCGTCGGTGCTCATGTGGTGTATGGCGTATATGGCTATAAAACGCATGCCAAAATGCTGCTGATTGTTCGCCGTGAAGAGGGGCTGTTGCATCGCTACGCGCACGTCGGCACGGGTAACTATCACCCTCGAACGGCCAAGCTATATACCGACTTTGGTTTGTTGACGGCCAATTGTGATATTACCAGCGATGTGAATGATGTGTTTATGCAGCTCACGGGTTTGGGTTTGGCGGGGGATCATCACGCCCTGTGGCAAGCGCCATTTACGCTGCATAGCCAATTTATCGCCGCGATTGAGCGTGAAATCGTGCATGCCAAGGCTGAACGTAAAGCGGTGATTATCGCCAAAATGAATTCGCTACTTGAGCCCTCAATTATTGATAAATTGTATGAGGCTTCGAATGCCGGCGTGACCATTCATTTGATTGTGCGTGGCGTATGCGCTTTGCGTCCTGGTTTGCCTGGCGTTTCAGAAAATATCCGAGTTCGTTCGGTCATTGGTCGCTTCTTAGAGCATCATCGCGTGTTTTATTTCCTCAATGATGGCGCAGAAGACGTGTATTTATCCAGTGCCGATTGGATGGGACGTAATTTATTCCGTCGTATTGAAATTGCATTTCCGATTTTAAATCCCAAAGTGAAGCGCCGCGTGATTCGTGAAAGTTTGCGGCCATTCTTGGTGGACAATTCTCAGGCGTGGGAAATGCTTTCAGACGGGCGTTATCGTCGAAAAGTTGCGCGTGGCGGCAAAATCAGATCGGCACAAGCGCAGTTACTCGCCGATTTAGCGGCCGGAACACGGAATTAATCGATGGATTTAATTCTATGGCGCCATGCTGATGCAGCAGAAGGGCCGGATGATCTGGCGCGGCCACTCACGCCCAAAGGCGTCAAGCAGGCGAAGAAAATGGCTGCTTGGCTGCGAGCTCAGCTCAAAGATGTGGCGCAATATCGTCTGATTTGTAGTGAGGCAGTTCGCAGTCAAGCCACCGTACAATATCTTCGCGCGGATGCGGTGGTGGATTCGCGAATTAATCTAGGTGGCTTTAACGCGGCCTATTTAGAGCTAGCGCATTGGCCACGCGATATCGGCAAAGTGGTGGTGATGGTCGGCCATCAGCCGCATATTGGCCAAGTGGCATCGCTGTTATTGACGGGTAAAGAGCTCGATTGGCCTACGCGCAAAGGCGGAATTTGGTGGATTCAACGTCGCGTGATGGATGGCCGAGTTAAGTATGTGCTCAAGGCGGCATTGGGGCCGGAGTTAGTTTGAGCAATAAAAAAGGCGGCTAAGCCGCCTTTTTGCTGTCGATAAACAACGCCAACTAGCTGAGCGCAATGCTTAAGCTGGCGCGGTAATGTAAGTTGGCTTGTTCGGTATGCTCGAGTTGATCAAGCAATCGGGCTAATTCAGCATGGGCAATGGCGGTCGGTTTAACGGCAATGCTGGCTTCTAAATAGGTCTGTGCCTTGCCCCATAGCTCGCGCTGATAGCATAAACGCCCCAAAGTCAGTAATAAACGATGGTCATTCGGATGCTGTTTAAGCCATTGTTCGGCCTGTTGCAACTGGGCGGTTAGCGCTTCGCCGCGCAGCCCAAGCACGCCATATTGCTCGAGTAATTCACTATTCCATTCAGCATCAATGGCGGCCGCCAAAGTCTCGCGAGCGAGCGCGGGTTCGCCTTGTTCTTGATATTGAGTTGCGATGCTGGCGGCCAATTGTGGATTAAGTCTGTCGGCCTCAGGGACTTTACGACACCAGTCTTTTAGCTCGCGCACGCTCATTGGATGTTGGCGTAATTGTTGCTGATACGCGGCAATTCGAATGTGATTGGCTTGCTCAGCATCGAGTGCGTCGCTGCGCGTCAATTGTTCAATCAGCTTGAGCACCGCATCTGGATTGCGCTCGCGTTGGCGTAAACGCAATTCGATTTTCATGGCGGCAGTCAGTTTGGGATTGATTTCACGCGCCGCAGCAATGGCTTGGCTCGCTTCGTTGTAGCGGCGCTCATCGAGATAAAGCTCGGCCATTGACATCAATGTCGCTAAATGTTGCTCACCAAGCCGGGCTTGTAATTGCTCGAAATAAGCATCGCGTTTGGCGTAATCACGCATTGAATGCGCGGCCCGCGCTGCCAATAAACCATTTACTGCATACGCTGCATCATTGGGACTGGCCGCAAAAGCTTCGCTGGCGAGTCGTTCTGAACGCTGAAAGCGTCCCTCATAAAATGCTGTGCGTGCTTCTCGTTCGAGCTGCACCGACGCGATTTCTTGCTGGCGCAAACGATAGCGGCGTACTCGCTCGGGTAGGCCGCCTAATTCAGCCAGCATCCGCAGCCCCAAATACAGCACAATCACCGAGCCAATCAAGAGCAGAATAAAAATATTCAGCGAGATTTCAAGCCGCCAAGGCGGTAGAAAGATCAAAGCGTAGCCGCTATTGACTTGGGCAAATAGCGTTAAGCCAACCGCCAGTGAAAATAAACCAATAAACCAGATTAAGAATCTCACGGCTTGGCCCTCTCTGCAGTGGTGCGTGCTGCGCGAACGGCAGTTAAGCTGGCGCTTAAGTCGGGCATGGTGATCGCGAGAGGTTGCGTCTGTAGTTGGCGCAAGACCTTAATCGCATTGTCAGTGGCAGGGGCGCGGGCATCAAAAAATTGCTGTAAATAACGCTCAGTGGCTTTGAGATCGCTACGAAATGCAGTTTCGTTACGCAGTAATAATGCGGCGCGGGCATTGAGTAGGCGCAATTTAATGTTTTCTCGCAAAAAGAAACCTTGCTCAGGCGATAACAAGATCAGATCAGGTTGATCGATGCGGCGGATTTGAATCAGCTGCTTGAGTTCATGCCAAATCTCAGCGCCAAAGCGTTGCGCGGTATTGTGCTGAGTATTGGCTTGATGCGTCGGTGCGATAGTGTGTCCGGCATCAACAATCAGCGGCAACTGATCAACACTATCAATAATGCTATTGAGCTTGGCGGTAATGCCGATCACATCGAGATAGGGCGTTCCTTTTAAGGTGTTGATGTCTTTCGTTAGCGCTTGGCGAACACTGATCAGCTCAGGGCGATTCAGTTGAGCCAGTTGCACGTCGATATTATTTAACGCGGTTAATGCGCTATTGATATCACCGGCAATTTGTAATTGTTGGCTGGCAAACGACAGCATTTGCTCGACTTCGGCCAGACTATGTAAGGTTTCACCTCGGCTAAGGTTGTCGTACATATGATTGAGCGCTTCTTGTCGCGCGCCGGCCTCAGCTTGCTTGCTTTCTTGAATATCGAGGCGCGAGATGATTTTTTGTTGTGCTTGGCTAGACTCTAGGCTGGATTGGCGTAGCGCTTGCTGCAGTTGATTATTGCTGGCCAATTCACGGCTGAGTTCGAGCTTGAGTGATTCCATGGCGTTTTGCTGGTATAGCCAAGCGCCAGCACTGGCTAAAATGGCCACAATCGCTAATATCAGCGCCGGTTGCTGCGCAAAATGACGCGGCGCGCTGTTGAGTGCCGCAGAAAAAGTATTTGGGTTGTCTTGATTCATCGGGCTCTACACTTTTTGAGATGAAACCGGTGAAAAATACCGGCAAATCGAACGGGTAATGCCATCATCGCCCGCCTCGGTTGGCACTATATGCTGAGCGCCATGCGCTTTTAGAGCTGCGGCAATTCGTGGGTGCGGAACAAAATAGAGCCTACATTGTAACTTGAGCTGCGCTTGCTCTCCAGCCCAGTTCAATAAGTGTTGTGCCGCTTCTGAGCTAGAAATAATAATGCCATCACAACCCACCGCCAATTGTTGCTCAATCTGTTGCCGATCTAAAGCGGCAACGCTGCGCTGATAAGCCGTCACCAATTGTACGCTCGCACCCGCCGCGATTAAGCCCGAGGGCAAAATATCGCGGCCACCATTGCCACGAAACAGCACAATTTTTTTGCCGGTTTGATCGCCCAGCGTCGCCAATAAGCCTTCACCATCAAATTGCTGTGCAGGACAAATAATGTGCTGCATGCCCAATTGGGCGGCTCGTTCGGCACTGCCAGGACCAATGACGGCAACGGGTAAATGACTGGGCCAAGGCGTTGAGCGCGCCAACATCACTTGATCTAATGCCGAAGGGCTAATAAAAATCGCCAAGTCAAATTGATCAAGCTGCGCGAGCGCGTTTTGTAGTTCTTGCGCTGGATTGGGCGGCGCTATGGTCAGCAACGGAAGGGTATGGCACTGTGCGCCTTGTTTAGAGAGCGCCGCAGCTAAATACCCCGACTGTGCTTCAGGCCGAGTAATCCATAATCGCAAGCCAGCAAGCGCTAAAGTCATACCGCTAGTTGTTTAAGAATCTCACGAGCGCCTTCGGTGCAGAGTAAATCGGCAACGATACGCCCTAAGCCATCCGCAGCCGCGAATGAGCCATTGGATTCGGCGACCACACGATGACTGCCATCGGGCATGGCCACTAAACCGCGTAAGCGTAAAAAGCCGTCTTCATTGGTGGCATAAGCCGCCAGCGGAATCTGGCATGAGCCATTTAAACGACGCGATAAAGCCCGTTCGGCAGTGACGCAAGCAGCGGTTTCTACGTGATTAAATGGCGCGAGCAAGGCCATTAAATCGGCGCGATCGCTGCGAATTTCAATCCCCACTGCGCCTTGCCCCGGTGCGGGTAGGCTAATTTCAGGCGACAGCTCGCAAGCGATGCGCTCGGTGAGGCCAAGTCGTTTTAAACCAGCCGCCGCTAAAATGATGGCGTCAAACTCACCGTCGTCGAGTTTTTTGAGACGGGTGCCGACATTGCCACGCAATGGTTTAACCACTAAATGCGGGTAAATCGAGCGAATTTGGCTTTCGCGGCGCAAGCTAGCGGTGCCGACAATCGCACCCGCAGGCAGCTCGTCCGGATGTTTGAATCGATTTGAGACAAAGGCGTCACGCGGATCTTCGCGCTCACCGATGGCCGCCAGACTAAAGCCTTCGGGCAACACCATGGGGACGTCTTTCATTGAATGCACGGCCAAATCGGCGCGCCCCTCGCTCATGGCTTGCTCGAGTTCTTTAACAAACAAGCCCTTGCCGCCAATTTTGTTGAGGGTGACGTCTAAAATTTTATCGCCTTGGGTGGTGATGCCAAGCAATTGAACCGATAAATTCGGATAGGTTTTTTCTAGCCAAGACTTCACAAAATGAGCTTGCCAGAGTGCCAGCGGACTTTCGCGAGTGGCGATGATCACTTGGGTCGGCAGAGTTGGGCTCATAAGAAAAATCCTTCAGTCAGACAAAAACAGCAGTCTAACATGCGCGATGCAGCATGCGTTGCCCGCGACTTACTCGAGATGACGTTTGCGCTCTGGCGGTGATTCGTTCTCTGAATTGAAGTCAAGAAAATCCAAATGTGGCACGATTGAATCAGGGCTGTCTACCTCGATTTCGGGCTCAAAAGCCGGAAACATTTCGATTTCCTCGGTGGCTTGAAACGAGATATCTTGTATTTCATCGTGCATTTCAGGCAGTTGAATATCCAACATGACGGCTGGCGTGGTCATTGGCACGACTTCGCTGATTGCAAAGTCCATCGTCGGCGTTGGCGTTGGGGCGAGCGGGGTTTCGATATCTAAGAAGGCATGCATCATCGTGGCCGGTGTGGACTCGGGATGGATATCTAGCTCGACCCTTTTGCTATCTGCCGTGATGACATCGGCCGCCATCGTATTCGGGCGATTTTGGCGTTGATAGAGCTCATTTTCTGGATCAAGTTTTGAGCCGATATTACGCACCAGTTCCCAATCGGCTTCGTCTTTAACAATCAGGCTTAAGTTTTTTGCCAAATTGGCATATTCGGTTTTCATGCCTTGTTGGCGGAAAACTCGGAATAGCATTAACCAACGCTCGATATCTTCTGGGTCTTCATCAATGCTGCGATACAGCAAATCAATCGCCTCGGCGACTTCACCTTGTCCCAACATAATTTGGATGCGTGCCAAATCGACGGAATCAAAATCGCTGACTTCAATTCCTGCACCAGGATGATGTAAAAAAGACATCATGGTTGGCGTGTGTTCGCTGGCTTTATGCCGTGTGGCATAGGTTTTAAATTGCCCCATCAAGGTTTGTTCGCTATGGGGAGCGAGCTCATTTGCTGGCTGCGCTTGGCGACGACGCCAAAATAGCCAGCCGCCGACCGTCGTTACGATGCCAACTAAACCTAAACCAATCAGCCAAGTTGGCGTCTTGCTCGCGGGCTCGGCGATTTCTGGCGCAGGCATAATGCGTTTTTTGTTCGGCTGACTGGCACTGATGCCGGGGGCGGCTGCGGCGGTGGTGTTGCTGACGGCCGTCACCGTACTGGCGGTGATGAGCGCCTCAGGTGCGCTGGCGATCGGCTGGCTGGTGTTGAGCTGGCTTAGGCGCGTATTCAGTTGCTCGACTTCCAGTTGTAATTTGAGCTGTAATTCTTCTAGGGTTTTGACTTTCTCTTCTAAACCTTGCGTGTATTGCGCGGTGGATGGCGTGCCTGTTGGTTTAGTGCGTTGACTCGGTTCGCTATCGAGTCGCAATTGACCTGCTTCTACTGTCGGCGTGGTTGGCGTTTTTTTTCGTACTGAACGTAATTTATCGGGAATGCTCACCACAGTACCGGCACTCAGTGCGGCATTCGGGTCAAGATCAGGATTGCTAGCGCTGAGTTTTTGTAAGTAGCGAGGATATTGCGGCGTATTTTCGGGGTAATAGCGCTTGGTGAGTTCGCGCAAACTCATCGGTTTTTTCAGCGTGAGCTGATGATCTGTTCTCGGCGATACGTCTTGCGCATTGCTGGATTCAGCTCGACGAGGGCGCACTTCACGTGGCAGGGGGCGACTGGATATTTCGCGCTCGGCGCCGGTTGGGGCGATATTTAAAAAGGCGGTGAAATCCCGCGTCATTTGTTGATTGGCGCAGGCGAGCTTCACCGCAAAAGCAATTGTCGGTTCGCCGACTGCCGAGCGTGATTCGATTAGTAATACGCCACTGTTTTCCCCATTGGGACGAATTTGAATGGTGGCTGGGCCTAAGCCGGGTAATTCATTGTTAGATGCGCGTAATTCAATGCATTGTTCATTGATCGCTTCGCCGGCATTTAAACGGTAGGGTACAAGGCCGCGAAAGGGTTGTCCGATATAGGACTGTAATTGCAATTCGCCCATGGTCATGGCGTGAGCTGAACCAAAGCTTAGGCCCAGTGTGACGCAGAGTGTGGCGCGGCGAAATTTAAAATGCGGCATTGATAATTTAAACCATAAATTGAATATTTCATTCATTGTCAGGCCTTCTGGCATTCAACTCAACAAAAAAATAAATAAGCTAACGCGATATTCATTTTTAGCTAATTTGCTGAGTTTTTCAAATATAAGCATATATTAATATGCTGGCGGGCAATTGTTGGCTTGTTGCCGAAATCGGCAAAGCATTAAAAATGCCGTACCAAGTCATATCACCATAAACAAAGCTGCTCAGGCACATTGCTGCGTTCGTCAAAACGTACCCCTAAACCCAATAAACGCACGGTCTGCGGGCTACGTTTTAAACCTTGTTCGAGTAGTCGAATATAGGTATTTAATTGTGGCGAGTTGCAAATACATTCCACGGTGGTTTGTGTGAAATCAGCAAATTTAATTTTGATAAATGCTTTATGAATTCGCTCATCCGCTAAACGCTGCATTCGAATTTGCCAATCGCTAAATAATTCTGCCAGCGCTTGCTGGCAAGCGGCGGTACTTAAATCATGAGCGAATGTATTTTCTACCGATAATGATTTTCGACTTTCATGCGGGGCCACTGGACGATGATCGATGCCTTGGGCTTGTTCATGCAATAAATGGCCGAGGCGGCCAAATTCGCTGATTAATTGTTCCAGTGACCATGCCTGAATATCGGCACAGGTATGTATACCGCGCAACGCCAGTTTATCTGCGGTGACCTTACCAATACCCCATAGCTTTCTCGTTGCTAGCTGCGGCATAAATTCGGCAATATCTTGGGGACGAATCACGAATTGCCCATTCGGTTTGCGCCAGTCGCTGGCAATTTTGGCGAGTAATTTATTTGGCGCAATGCCGGCACTGGCGGTAATGCCGATTTCGCGCTCGATGCGCGCCCGAATTTGTTCGGCCATTCGCGAGGCGCTACCTGCGCAATGCGGTTGGCCGCTAACGTCTAAATACGCCTCATCCAAAGATAGTGGCTCGATTTGATCGGTGTAATCGGCAAAAATGGCGCGCATTGCCTGTGATGCCGCTTTGTAACGGGCAAAATCGGGCGGCACCACCACCAGTTGCCGGCAACGCTGTTGTGCTCGATACGTCGACATCGCCGAATGAATGCCAAATTGGCGCGCAAGGTAGTTGCAAGTGGCAATGACGCCACGCCGCTCTGCCGAGCCGCCCACCGCGAGCGGAACTTCGCGGAGTTCAGGTCGATCACGCATTTCAACGGCAGCATAAAAGCAGTCGCAATCGATATGAATAATTTTGCGCTGAGGCGTCACGGTGTGGTTTGAGTAAATAAAACAAATTGTACGTTCGTTCTATATGACTGTCAGTATTTTCTGCTTCAGCGGTGATTGCGCTGCACTGCTTTTATATCGTACTAGTGGGTATATCGATAAGGTGCAATATTGAAAAGCGCTACATGGCAATACATCGCATTACTCGCCGTTGCAGCGAGCGAGTGGCGGCGTAGTTTATGCTGGTGCTGTGCTAGCGAGCGTCGATTAGCGGCAGTAGCTCGCCATGATATAGCTGCGCTGAGTCGGGTATTTTCGGCCGCTCGGGGCGCAAGTTTTGAGCACCACATCGCCAGTATCACAGCGACGCGACATGGTGACGCGTTGACCGATATTGAGTTTTTTTCGTTTGTTGTTGTAAGCATTGAGAATGGAGTCGTAAGTTCCGGTCGCGATGGGCTGCTCGACGCCGTGGATGGTAATAAGCTTCAGAATGTAATTGTGCTCGGTCATGAGGTCTCCAATTGCAGCTTATTGAAGCGCCGATCTGTCGTTGGGCTCTACGCTTGATTTGCATTGAGTGAACACAACATCAAATCATTGCTTTAAAAATGAATCACCAGAAGCAAAAATGTTTTGCCGCGAGATTTTGCTCGGCCAGCAAAGCATTGAGTCAGCACTCAGTATCTGATTATATTTTTACCAATTTGTTGCAGTTAAGAAATAAAGTTAGAGTGTTGTTTTTTGGCTTTTGTCAGTTTTAAATCAGTTAAAAACAATGTTGGAGTCGGTTGATGTTCTGCTACGGTTAATGTATTTCACTGTCAATGGGGCGATGTGATGACTCAACTGGATGACCTTACTCGTCGGCGCGCTAGCCAAATTGTGTATCAGATCTTTCCCGAGCGATTTGCGATTGGTGCAGGCTTAAGTAGCGCGGAAAAACTAGCCAATACCGCTTATGACGGGCCGAATATCGCCAAACGGGGCTGGGATGACAGCACCTTAAATCAGCCGTGGGGACAGCAATTTTTTGGCGGTGACTTGGATGGTATAGCTGACAAAATTGATTATTTGCTGGATTTAGGGGTGACTGGGATTTACCTTACGCCGATCTTTAGCGCGCCGAGCAATCATAAATACGACGCGACGGATTTTTTTACTATTGACGCGATGTTTGGCGGTGAAACGGCTTTACGACGCTTGATCGATACCTTGCATCAGCAAGGCATGAATCTGACGCTGGACGCCGTGCTCAACCATGTTTCTGAATTTCATCCGTGGTTTTTGGCGGCGCAACAAGGCGATCCAAGCAAGCGCGATTGGTTTACTTTTCTGGCGGATGGACGGTATTTATGCTGGCAAGATTACGGCTTGATGCCGGAACTTAATTTGGCCAATCCAGCAGTCAGAGACGTGCTGTATCGCCAGCCCAACAGCGTGGTGCAATATTGGTTAAGTCGGGGTATCGACAACTGGCGCTTTGATGTCGCGCAAGATGTCGGTATACCCGTGGCACAAGAGATGGCCGAGGTGGTGGCGAAAGTGTATCCAGAGGCCGGATTGCTCGGTGAATTAAATGGCTTTTCTGGCGGCTGGTTTCAGGCTGGTGCTGGTTATAGTGGCATGATGAATTACTGGTATCGCACCGCGATTTTGGCTTGGCTGGCGGGAGAAATCGATGGCGTACAAATGAATGCGGCGATTCAAGACGCTCGTGATGCGTATGGCTTGAAAGGGCTGTTGTGTTCGTGGAATATGCTGTCGAGCCACGATACGCCGCGTTTGATTACCACCGTCGGTAATTTGCATGACGCGCAGCTGGCGATGGCAATGCAATTTACTTTGCCGGGCATTCCACTGGTGTATTACGGTGAAGAAATCGGCATGCAAGGCGGTGCAGATCCGGATTGCCGCCGGCCAATGCGCTGGAACGAGGCGGACTGGAATCACGCGCAGCGATCATGGGTCAAGCAATTGATTGCGATTCGCCAGCAAAATACCGCCCTACAGTATGGCGATATTATCGTTTTGGGCCATCGATTGGCGGGCAATACCCTAGTGTTTTTACGCGCCACCGCTATTCCGGGGGAGGCCGCTTTGGTGGTAGTGAATTTAACCGATACCCCGCTAGCGAGTCGTTTATTGATTCCTTATTCGCATTGGTACGACGGTGTGCCGTTGCGCGATGCTTTAGGTGGCGCGCCAGATTGCAAAATGCAGGCCGGTAGTGTGTTGCTGCAACTGCCAGCGCGATCGGTGGCGATTTATCAGGCGTTTGAGCCTTACCAAAACTACACTTTTTTTAAACCGCGTAATCAGTAATGCCGCGCAGCAGTGAACGCTTGATATGAAATAAACGCAATACGGCTTGGTTTGCAGGCGCATTAAATTTTGAATGCCCATTGATTTTATTGAGGTATTTTTTGAGCGCAATAATTTTTGTTTAAAATGCTTGCCAAGCCAGATGGAATCAGGAATAATCCGCCTCCTACACAGAACACACTCATGCCCGGGTGGCGGAATTGGTAGACGCAGGGGACTCAAAATCCCCCGCCGAAAGGTGTGCCGGTTCGAGTCCGGCCCCGGGCACCAAATTCAAAAAAGCCGATCTTTTAGATCGGCTTTTTTACGTCTGCACATTGCTGTTTTGATTAATCATCATCCCAGTCGCGATCACGATCACGATCACGCCCGTGGTGGTGATGCTTTTTATATTTCTTATATCGCTTATCGTCGCGATCATGCCAGCGCCCTTGATGGTAACGGTAATGCGACGACCAATAACGTGGGGTTTGCCAATGGCGGCCATCCCAATAATAACCTCGATGATTGCGCGACCCGAGTTGCAAAATTGGCGTTGCAGGAGATATCACCACCGGAGTGCCGATGGAGATATTGATACTGGCGGCGGCGCTCAGCGGAAAAGCACATGCGGCGCTGATTGCCAGAATAAAGAGTTTGTTCATAGACACAATTATCAATAGAAAGCAGCGATTAACTTATAACGCAAACGTGTTCTGGCCAATGGCGATTACACTTTTACACCCGTGCTGAGCATAAGTTCTATCTTCGATTGCAGCTATGATGCAGGCCACTCTGGGGATGATAATTTTGCGCTACAGCGAGTCTTTCCGCGCTTTTCGTCTTATCTTTAGCCCAATTCTGCAACGACCAAGCCAGCGCCAACTGGCGCTAGCCGCCAGCACGTTTGGTTTTAAAGCCTTGGCGGTTGAGCTCGCTGATGATGCTGTCGCGATGTTCACCTTGGATTTCAATTTGTCCGTCTTTGACTGTGCCGCCCGTGCCGCATAGGGTTTTGAGTTGTTTGCCCAGAGTGGTGAGTGCCGCGCTATCTAAAATTAAGCCTTTGACAACAATCACCGCCTTACCCTTGCGAAGCTCGCGGCCCACTCGGGCGATCCCGTCGCCACTGGGGAGCGCTGCTTGGCAGCTGCAAGCAGCCATCGGCTGACGACACGTTGGGCACATGGTGCCGTGCTCGGTTGAATAGACGAGTCCACCGCTGGATTTTTTACTCATCTTGCCCAGCCTTCAGCTGGGGAAATAGCACGTCGGTATAGCCAAATTGCGTCATATCGGTGATGCGTTGCGGGTAGAGCACGCCAAATAGATGGTCGCATTCGTGTTGCACGACGCGCGCGTGAAAGCCACTGACGGTGCGATCAATCGGTGTACCGAATTGATCAAAGCCTTGATAGCGTATCTGGGTATAGCGAGGTACGACACCTCGTAAGCCAGGAACAGACAGACACCCCTCCCAGCCAGATTCGAGCTCGATGCTAATGGGGCTGATGATGGGATTGATGAGTATCGTTTGTGGCACCGCATCGGCATCGGGATAACGCGCATTTTGCGCAAAACCAAACACCACCACTTGCAAGCTAACGCCAATTTGCGGCGCAGCAATGCCCACGCCGTGGTTGTCGGCCATCGTGTCGAATAAATCGACGATGAGTGCGTGTAGCTCGGGTGTATCAAATTCGCTGACTTTTTGCGCCGTAGTTAGTAGCAAAGGCTCACCCATTTTTAACACTGGACGAATAGGCATGATTGATTTGTGTAAGGAAAAATTTAATTTTAACTGATTGAATCAATGCGCTGAAATAAAAACGGCTGCATACGCAGCCGTGATTCATTTTTGGCGCCAGCGCGGCGGAAAACTAAACGTTAACAGATCCTAACTGACGCGATAGCGCGCAATTTGATTGCTCAGCGTATCGGCCATCGTGTCGAGTGTCTGTGCCGTACCGGCCACGTGGGCGGTACTTTGGGTGTTTTCATCAATCATTTGAACGATAGATTCAACGCGATTGGCGAGAATTTGGCTGGCCGATGATTGTTCGGCCAACGCAATATTCACTTCTTCAATCACTTGCGCCACCGATTGCGCGCTGCCACTAATGCTGCTCATAGCTTGGCCGGCATTTTGAGCCACTTGCATGCCGGTTTCGACGCTGCTGACTGACGTTCGCATTTGTTCGGCCATGTTTTTAGCGCCATGTTGAATCGTGCTAATCATGGCCGAAATTTCTTGCGCGGAACGGCCGGTTTTCTCGGCTAATTTACGCACTTCATCGGCGACCACAGCAAAACCACGGCCTTGCTCACCGGCACGCGCGGCCTCGATGGCGGCATTAAGCGCAAGTAAATTGGTTTGGTCGGCGACATCTTTAATCACCATGGTAATGCCAGAAATTCGATCCGATGATGCATCGAGTTCTTCAGCGGTGAGTGCGGCTTGGCGAATCGAATCGGCAATGCGGCCAATATCGGTAACCATGGCGCTAATGTGCTCGACGCCATTGCTGGCGGCTTGCCCTGATTGCTGTGACATTTGCCGTGCGTCGCCCGATAAATTGGCGATATGGCTAATGCTGGTGGAGATTTCTTCTAGCGTAGCGGCCATTGAAATACTTTGATCGGACTGTATTTCAGAGCTGTTTTTGACTTGTGCAGAGGTACTTGATAATTGCTGCGCGGAATTTTTAAGTTGCGATGACTGATTTTGCAACTCACCCAAGGTGGCTGCTAGCGCGCCGAGTAAACGATTAATCGCCTGCGCCATATCGGCGAGCTCGGTGCCGCCATTGAGCGGAAGTCGGCGAGTTAAATCATTCTGTTGATCAATTTGCATGATTTCGTGCTGCATAAAATGCAGCGGCCGAATAATCGAGCGGCTGATCAATATCGCGCCGGCAATACCAGCCAGTAGGGCGATCACGCCCATCAGTAAGAGAGAGTTGCGACTTTGATTGGCGTGTTCGGTGATTTTTGATTGTGCTGCCAACATCGCTTGATGCGACACATCGTAGCTTTGTTTCACATTGTCACTCAGATCGCGAATCGGTTGTTTATAGGGCTCAAGTGCCAGATTGGCTTGTTGTGGCGTAGTGATTTGGCCTGAAGCAATTTGGCTATACACGGTGTTCAGTGCGTCTTGATAGCCTTTCACTTGCAAGGGCATTTGAGTGGCAATGCTTTTGAGTTCTGGCGAGAGTGGCATTGAGCTGAAAGTGCTAATCGCAGTGTTGAGCTCAGCAAGTTGGCTATCCCATTCGGCTTTCAGTTTTTTGACGGCATCAGGGTTTTGCACATCAACGGCAAAAAATAAATCTTTTTCTCTTTGGCGGGTTCGGGTGACGAGATAGCGAATTTCTTGTGCTTGATCGCCAACGGCCACGTCGGTCTGCAAAATTTGCGCGCTAGACTGCTGTAAATTGCGAATATTCAACACGCTGATGGCGATAATGGCGAGTAAGAGTGCGAGCAATAAACCAAAGCCCAGCATGAGTCGAGTAGAAATTTTAGCAAACATGGTCAAAGCTCCTGGCGAATACTGCGTCAATTTTTCGTTGCGGGCGGTAGGGTGGATTCATTGAAATCAATAAAGCGCTGGTAATGACAAGCGATGCCGCTTTGTTGTAATCGCCGTGGTTGACAATGTTATTGTTTTATAAGGTATCGGCATTGATTTCGCTTTCTAAAGTGCAAGCATGAACAGACCTTAGTTTTTGATTAAACCAAGACTTGCCGGGTACTGGCCATATAGTGATGAATTTGTTGCTCAATTTGCGGGTCTATCATGAACTCAGGTCGACGACCATGCGGACAGGGCAAGGCGGGCGTTGTGCCAAATATGCGGCAAATCAGTGGACGCTCTAGATACACACTGCAGCCTTTTTCCGCTAAATGCGGGCAAGATAACTCTGCCAGCGCCACCTCATGTTCGGCAGCGGTTTTGCGAGGTAAACGCGACATTTCCTCTGGCGAGGTGGTGACCGGTCCACAACAATCATGGCAACCGACAATACATTCAAAGCTGGGAATTCGTTGGCGTAAAAAGCGAATCGTTTGGCTATTTGGAGTCATTTTTGTGTGAGCCAATGAAAAAAGATCGCCAGTTTACGCCGAGATCATAAAAACGGTTTTAGTCATGGTATGAACGGCAGCTTAGGACGACGTCATTCCGATGGAAGGTCATTTTTGCGGCGCTATCGCTAGACCGAATTCGATTCCGCCGAATCGCTCTGTGAATGTGCGAGAATGGCAGCACTGATTTAAGGCTAAAAAATATGCAAGCAAAACCGCGTTCTAAACCTTCTCGCCCTGCCGCGCCCAGCGTGACCAAACCGCCAGCACAATTGCACCCGCGCAATCGGCATCGTGGTCGCTATGATTTTCCGAGCTTGATTGCGGCTTGCCCAGCACTAGCGCCGTTTGTGGCCGTGAACCCGTATGGTGATGAGTCGATTGATTTTGCCAATCCGGCGGCGGTGAAAATGCTCAATCGAGCACTATTGGCGGCATTTTATGGCGTACAAAATTGGGATGTACCGGCAGGTTATTTGTGCCCACCGATTCCGGGGCGCGCCGATTATATTCATAATTTGGCGGATTTATTGATTGATAGCCATCGTGGGCAGATGCCGAGCACGGTGCGGGTGCTGGATATTGGTTGCGGTGCCAATTGCGTTTATCCCTTGATTGCGGCCAGCGAATACGGATGGGAATGCGTCGGCTCCGAAATCGATGCAGTAGCGCTGGCCAATGCCCAGCAGATTGCGGCGGCCAATCCGCAATTGAATATCCAATTGCGCCAGCAAGCAATTCCTGGTGCGATGTTTTTAGGCATTATGCAAGATGATGAATTTTTTGATTTAACCCTTTGCAATCCGCCATTTCATGCGTCTTTGGCCGAGGCCAGTGCCGGCTCGCAGCGTAAATGGAAAAACCTCGGCAAAGCACCGCGTACCAGTAAGGCAGCGAGCGCCGCAGAAGAAAAACCGCTGCTTAATTTTGGCGGGCAAGGTGGCGAGCTGTGGTGTGAGGGCGGTGAAGAAGCGTTTATTCAGCGCATGATTTCAGAGAGCCGACAAATTGCGCAGCGTTGCTTGTGGTTTACCAGCTTAGTGTCTAAAGCCAGTAGCTTGCCGCTGTTGTATCGCACTTTAGAAAAAGCCGGTGCCTATGATGTGCGTACGATTGAAATGAGCCAAGGGCAAAAGCAAAGCCGCTTTATTGCTTGGACATTTATACCGCCAGCGTCGCATGAGCGTTTTGTGTCGGCTTAATTCTATTTAGGCGAGCTAAGCCAAGCGTTTGGCTTGGGTGTTGTTTATTGTTATCTATGGGTATATTGCTGTGGCTCTTTTTCATTAAAGGGTGCATCAATATACCCATTGTTTTTTATGACAATTGAAAATAGCGCTTGTGCCGGTTTGTTGCGCTTCGTAGAATCCGCCGGCCTTTTATTTTCAAGTTCTCAATGCTGGCTTCACGTAAATTTCGATTAAGCGGTTTGTCGTTGGCGCTGTTTGCTGTGCTGGCGATGCTGCTGCTGAGTATGGTGCATCGCCCGCCGATGCCGGATTTCGCACGCCCAGCATTGTGTAGTAGCGTAGTTAAATCGAGCGATGTACCCGTTGATTCTACGCCTGCTGCGCCAACGAACAGTATTTGTAAAATTTGCTTATTGGCCGCTAGCGCCAATGCCGCGTGCCCCCCGACGGTGGCGATTTTACTGCCATTGCTTACTTTTTTTGCCGGTGATCTGCCGCGTGTTTTAGCGGTTTGGCATGTTGTTTTAGTTGATTTTTTACGCCCGCCAAGTCACGCCCCGCCGTCTGTTCTCTCGATTTAAAAACACACATTGATTTTAAATTTAGGCCGCTAGCGCGGTTGATTTGGCTCTGCTCGCAGAAAATCCAACTTCAACGCTAGTGGCGGGAGACTTGGTATGTCAAAAACAAAACCCGCAAACTTTTATGCCGTAGTTTGGCGCTGGCATTTTTACGCCGGTTTATTGGTGATGCCGGTACTCATGCTGCTGGCGGTGACTGGCGCAATTTATCTGTTTAAACCGCAGCTCGATCCATTGTTATATCCGCAGTTAATGCAAGTTACGCCAGGCCACCAGCCGGTGACGGCCGATGCCATGGTGGCGACGCTCACGCAAAATTATCCGGCGATGCAGGTGACGAAATATACGCCGGCCGAACAAATCGATCGTAGCGCGCAATTTAAAATTCAATTGGCCGATGGCGCTGAGCGCTTGGTATTTATTGACCCTTATCGCAATCAAATTTTAGGCGAACAAGATTTTGCTTGGACTTTACAAGGCATTGCGCTGCGTTTGCATGGTGAATTATTGATCGGGCCGTGGGGCGATGCGCTGATTGAGTTGGCGGCCAGCTGGGGTATTTTGCTGGTGCTGTCGGGATTGTATTTGTGGTGGCCCAGCAAGGCGGGGGTGTGGGGGACTTTTTTGCCTCGGCTTGGCGCCGGCAAGCGAGTTTTTTGGCGAGACTTGCATGCGGTCGGCGGATTTTGGTGCTCGGGCGTACTGCTGTTTTTACTGCTTACCGGTTTACCGTGGACCGGGATTTGGGGTGAAAAATTTGCCGAAGTTTGGCAGCGCTACCCCAGTGCCTTGTGGAGTCAATTGCCAGAATCGACGCCGCTCACTCGCAGTTTAAATTCAACGGTGGATAAGGCCGTCCCTTGGGCGGTAGAGGCCGCACCATTGCCACATAGTGAGCACGCGGCGCATCAGTCGCAGCCATTGGCGACGACGGCTTTGACCTTAACGCAAATCCAAGGCATTGCCCGTAAGCTAAACATGCCAGTAGGTTTATCGATCAGCCCGCCCAAAGATGCCAAGGGCGTTTATACGCTGTCTTTAGCGGTGGACGATCCGGCGCAGCAAAGAACGCTGCATTTAGATCAATACAGCGGCCAAGTGTTGGCCGACATTCGATTTGCTGACTATGGCTGGGTGCCCAAGGCGGTTGAATATGGGATTGCGATTCATGAAGGTAAGTATTTTGGTCTGCCGAACCAATTACTAATGCTGTCGGCCTGCTTGTTGCTCATCCTGATCTCAATCAGTGGCGTGGTGATGTGGTTAAAACGTCGCCCTGTTGGCCAATTTGCTGCGCCCAAAACCGCGCAGAGCCTACTACACTGGAAAACTGGCAGTTTGATTTTGCTGGCCTTGGCCTTGTTATTGCCAATGGTCTTGATCAGTGTGTTACTGGTGTTTGCACTGGATTTTTTGCTGCTGCGCCGAGCGTAAAAAATACCAAACAAAGCTATTTCATTGGTTTGCGCTTGGCTTTGTCTTAATTGATTGAAAGGACTGTGCAATAATCAATAGTGTTATTTCTTTGTTTTGTTGAAATTTAATTTTAATTTTTTGAAAGGAATTGAGATGAGTTCATTAGTGGTCGTGGGTTATGACAATATGTATAAAGCCGAAGAAGTTCGTTTGGCTTTGCGTAAATTACAAACTGAATATCTGATTGATTTAGAAGACGCAGTCGTAGCCACTAAAGACGCTGCTGGCAAAGTTAAATTGCATCAAGCGCTGAATCTGACCGCCACCGGCGCAGTCAGCGGTGGTTTTTGGGGCGCTTTGATTGGGATGATTTTTTTAATGCCGGTCGTCGGCATGGCAATTGGTGCCTCAACCGGCGCTTTGTCGGGCGCGTTGACTGATTTGGGGATTAACGATCAGTTTATGAAAGATCTGGCGGGCAATATGCAGCCAGAAAGCTCAACGCTATTTGTTTTGGTGCGTAGCATGACGCCAGATAAAGTCCTTGAGCAACTGCGTGGCACCGGCGGGACTTTGCTGCAAACATCCTTATCGCATGAAGATGAAAGCAAGCTTCAAGCGGCACTCAGCGCCGCTAAGGTTGATCAAAGCGCCTAATTGGCGCACCGATTAGCCCAAGGCCGGTGCGATGCATCGGCTTTTTTATGCGCGCAATTTGTATTGCTCGCAGTGACGACGCTTGGATTTACCGCGCGCAATATGCCAAAGAGGAAGACCAAGCATCAATAGACCTTAGGTGCTGATAGCACAGGGCGCGGGGTCGAATGATTAAGTTTAAAAACGCCGACCAGTTGCGCCAATTGATCGGCTTGCTCTTGTAATGAAGTGGCCGCTGCTGCGGCTTGTTCGACCAGAGCTGCATTTTGCTGCGTGACTTCGTCCATGTGGCCGACCGCTTGATTAACTTGGCCGATGCCGTCGCTTTGCTCTTTGGATGCGGCGGCAATGTCATGCATCAGGTGCGTTACGCGTTGAATACTTTGCTCGATTTCGGCCATGGTGCTGCCGGCTGAGCTGACGATTTGGCTACCACGGCCGACTTCGTCGACACTGTCGTTAATCAGCGCTTTGATTTCTTTGGCGGCAATCGCCGAGCGCTGTGCCAGATGACGCACTTCGGTGGCCACTACGGCAAAACCGCGCCCTTGTTCGCCAGCTCGAGCCGCTTCTACCGCGGCGTTGAGTGCCAAAATATTGGTTTGAAACGCAATGCCATCAATCACGCTAATAATGTCGACGATTTTGCCGGACGAGGTATTGATCGACGCCATGCTACTGACGACCGATTGCACTAAGCCGCTGCCTTTTTTGGCAATGAGTTCCGCATTTTGGGCCAATTGCCTTGCAGTAATCGCATTGTCGGCATTTTGTTTTACCGTGCTGGCAAGCTCTTCACTGCTAGAGGCGGTTTGTTCTAAGCTGGCGGCCTGTGCTTCGGTACGGCGGGATAAATCTTGATTGCCTTGCGCGATTTCTGTGGCGGCAACATGAATCGTGCTGCCCGCTTGTTGAATTTCTCCGACCAATTGCTGCAATTTATACACGGTGGCATTTATGCCTTCTTTGGTTTCGCCGAGTAAGCCTGGGTAGTCTTTACGAATCGTTTGGCTTAGATCACCTTGCGCCAAGGCACTGGCAACGTGCATCACATCGCGCAAACCCATCTCGGTGACCTCAGACAGGCGATTGAGCAAGTGGGCGATGCGGGCGCTAAAGCCGGTTTTATCTTTTATATCGAGCCGTAAACTAAAATTGCCTTGCTCGGCCGCCGCAGTCACCATGCTTTCAATCTCGGCAACGATATGACTCAGCGCAAACACCGTGTGATTCACGCCGTCTTTGGCTTTGCCAAATAAGCCCGGATATTCTTTTTGAATCGTTTGGCTTAAATCGCCAACCGACAGCGCATTGGCGACGCGCAAAATATCGTTAAAACCAATATCGCAGGTATTCATTAGGCGATTGAGGTCTTCAATCATGGCTTTAAATTTAAATTGATAGCGCTGGGCGTCGCCACGCACGGCAAAATCACCTGCCGCGCCAGCTTCGACCAAGGTTTTTATTTCATTGCTGATATTGAGTAAAGCTTGCTTGACTTGATCGATCGCTTGGCTAATTTGCGCTTGATCGCCATTTAATCGTGGCATCGCAGCTTCAAAATTACCTTGGGCATATTGCGCAATCACTTGTACGGTTTGCTCGGTGACCAGAATATGTGAATGCACCAGTTGATTGGTTTCTTCGGCCATTTCGCCAAATGTGCCGGGAAATGCCGCCGGATCCATACGGTGGCTAGTCCAGCCGGCGCGGTGTTGTTTGGCCATTTCGGATTGTGACAGGACAAAACCTTGGATGGTTAACTGCATATTTTGCATTGATTGCAGCAAGCGCCCGGTTTCGTCTTGTGAATGAATCACAATGGTATTATCCAGCTGACCTTGAGCGATATTTTCGGCAATCCCTACCGCCCGAGAAAGCGGGATTGAAATCGCTCGAATCAGTAAAAAGCACGATACAGCGGCCAAGCATAGGCCAAATAAAATTAACCCTATCGTGAGTGTTTTTACCTGCTGGTAACTGGTTTGCGCTTGCAAGTATTCGGCCTTGGCAACGTCAAGCTGTAGATTCATGATTTCGCCAATAATTTCGCCAACCGGATCAATCGCTGGATATAAAATGCCGATCAGCTCCGTCAGTTGGCCTGGGATCGGGCCTTGTTGATTGGCCAAAAATTGCTTTAACAGCATAATTTTTTGATTGGCTACAGCAAAGCGCTGTTCGGCCGTTTGCGCTAAACGCGACTCGTCAGCGGTGAGGCTGGTCGCCTTATAGGCCTGCCATTGTTGATCAATCATTTGTTGCGCTGCCGCGACTTGTTGGGCGGTAGTTTCAGCGTTGACTAGCCCAACTTGCGCTTTATTGGCGGCATCGATGATATTGACTGCATAAGCGTCGGCAATGATTTTGAGTTGTTTGAGTGGTACTACCCGGTCCTCATATACAGTTTTAAGCGATTGATTGACTTGTTGCAGGTTATACAAACCAATGCTGCCCAAAGCGGTGAGCAATAAAGATAAAAATAACACGGTATAGATTAAACGTTGTTGGATTGAGATTTGCATTTATTTGCTCCACGACGGTGAATCACTGCAGCGATGAGGTGGTATTACAAGTGAAACCAATGTGGTTATTTTTGAAGAATTCTATTGAATGTCAAGACAATACGTATGAATGGACTGCTGTGCGTTTTTATAAGTTATTGATGATATTGATTTTTTTTGGGTTGAAAGCGTGCGGCTGGCACAATTGGAGCATAAATGGAGCAGATCAAGCAGGGTGATTCATTACAACAGCTGGCGGAACAAGTGAATCAATTTGCGCTAGCGCGCGATTGGCGACAGTTTCATAGTCCTAAGAATTTAACCATGGCGCTATCGGTCGAAGCCGCTGAATTACTGGAGATTTTTCAATGGGAAGCATCAAGCACCACCACGCCCTTAAGTGCCGCGCAGCGCCAAGCGTGTGAGCATGAAGTGGCAGATATTTTGTTGTATTTACTGCAATTTTGCCAAGTAACGCAAATTGACTTAGTGGCTGCTGCGCAAGCCAAATTGCAGCTCAATGCCGAAAAATACCCCGTCGCTTTAGCGAAGGGGCGTTCGGTGCGATCGACTGATTTGTAAATTTAACTGTGGAAATCGTCGCACGCGCTGTGCACTGGGAGCTCGCTCCAGCGCTGCAATTGCCGTGGTTCGGCGATTTTCATTGTGGTTTGTGCGGTGAGCCAGTCGGTCAGACCTTCACGCATAAAATTGAGTTCTTCAATACTAAAACCATATAAATCGCGCAATAGTGCACCGTGTTGAATATTGATTTCGCCATCAAATATGGTGGCGGTGGCGAGGTAATATTCATCGTGGATTAGCGCCACCCAATACACTCGATCTTGCGCTTCAAGTAGCGCCAAAGTGCCTTTGGGCATGGCGGCGAGCTCTTGCGCTGCCAATTGACCAATGGCGTGCAGCCATTGCCAGCTTTGCTCGGTTAAATCATCCACGCCATACGCGGGAATGTCGGTATTGATGTTGGGTGTCAGCACGATAATTCCAATTCTTGCAGGTATATTACTGAAGCCTATTTAAAAATTAGGCTACAGGCATATACCCTGATTTTTTCAGATTCAAATTCAGCGCTAGAATCGTTACCAGCTCGCTGGGTACGATCTGTTGGCGCATGCTTATTATGCCTGAGTGCGGGTTCACTGCGGACTAGCGGTCGTGATGCTTACACAAATGGGGAGTGCTTACCACGGCGGCGTGCTAAAGCGGGCGAGCAAAAAGTCGAGCAGGGCGCGAACGGCGGGGGACAAATGCCGCCGTGATGGATACAGCGCATAAATCGTCATTGTTGGCGCTTGCCATTCAGGCAAGACGAGGTGTAAATCGCCACTGGCAAGCCACGGTTTGACCAAATAACTCGGTTGCAAGGCAATGCCGCTGCCCGCTATTGCCGCGTGCAGTAAAACGGTGGCTTCATTGGCGCTAAAGCGACTGCTGACGGCGACTTCGCTGCGAACTTCGTCGCGATGAAAATGCCAAATGCTTTTGCCAAAATTGGCGTAGCTTAAGCAATGATGCAGGGTAAGCGCCTCTGGGCTTTTCGGAATGCCGTATTGCGCTAGATACCCCGGCGAGGCAACTAAAACCGATTCGCAAGCTGCCAAAGGGCGCGCAATCAATAAAGGATCAGGGTCAAGGCTGATTCGAATCGCCAAATCAATGCGGGATTCAACTAGATTCACCGCCACATCATTGACATTTAAATCAATTTTTAGCGCCGGATGCTGCGCTAAAAAATCGCTAATCGCCGCCGCCAAATGCGCATGGCCAAACGACATGCTGCAGCTTAAGCGCAATTGGCCGCGCAGCTCGCCAGCATGCTGGGTGCTTTCTTCCTCAATATCTTGCATCAGCGCCAGCATTTGCTGGCTGCGCCGCAGGCAGTTTTCTCCGGCATCGGTTAGGGTCACGCTGCGGGTGGTTCTTTGCAGTAGCCGCGCGCCCAACCATTGCTCCAGCTCGGCGATATAGCGCGTCACCATGGCTCGCGACATATCGAGCTGATCGGCCGTAGCGCTAAAACTGCCGGTGCTGGCGACGCTGCTAAATACTTGCATGGCTTTCAGTCTATCCATCGTCGACTTCCTATCTATTTGATCGAATTTTGCAACAATCATGGCCATGATAGCGTATTTATCTGGCTGTTTAACGCAACTACACTGGCGTCAGTTCAATTAAACCACCCAAGGAAATCACCATGTTGCGTACCACACTACTCGCCAGCACTTTAGCTTTAAGCTTTAACGTCGCTCAAGCCCAAGATAGCGCCAAAGCGCCTTTGCAACTTAAAGTCTACAACGCTGATGCAGCCAGCTTTCATGTGAATTCAGTGTTGATTAGCGGAGAAAAAGAAGCCGTATTGATCGACAGCGGTTTTACGCGTGCCGATGCCTTGCGCATTGCGGCCAATGTGCTCGACAGTGGCAAGCAATTAACCACGATTTTGATTAGCCAAGCCGATCCGGATTATTATTTTGGCGTTGAAGTGTTAAAAAACATGTTCCCGCAAGCCCAAGTCGTGGCGACGCCAGCGGTACTGGCCAAAATCAACAGTAAATTGGCGGGAAAGGTCGCATTTTGGGGGCCAAAAATGGGTGCCAATGCACCTAAAAACCCAGTTTTGCCCAAAGCTTTGCAGGGCAATACCCTGAAGTTAGAAGGGGAAACCATCGAAATTCGTGGCAATACTGGCATTTTGGCGCACCGCCCGTATGTGTGGATTCCATCGATCAAAACCATTGCCGGTAATATCGCGGTGACGGGTGGGCTTCATGTTTGGACTGCCGACACCCAAACCATTGCCGAACGCCAAGCGTGGTTAGCGCAACTGGATGAAATGGCCGCATTGCAAGCGGTGACGGTGATTCCAGGGCATATGCGTGCCGGTACGCCATTGGATGCCAGCCAGATTACGTTTACTCAGCAATATTTGCAGCAATTTGAGAAAAATGCCGCCATGGCTAAAAATAGTGCTGAGCTCATTCGCAGCATGCAAAATGCCTACCCGCAAATCGAGACCGATATGTCCTTAGAAATCGGAGCCAAAGTGAATCAAGGCGAAATGAAATGGTAAAGCATTTAGATTATTATTTTGATCCATTGTGTGGCTGGTGTTACGCCGCTGCGCCCTTACTGCAGGCGCTGGCTGAGCAATGCCCCGACATTGAAATCGTACTCCACGCTGGCGGTATGATGAGTGGCGAGCGCCGCCAGCCGGTAACGCCGGCATTGCGCGATTATGTGATGCCGCATGATCAGCGCATCGCGGCTTTAAGCGGGCAAATATTTGCACCAGCGTATTTCGACGGTTTGCTGCGTAATCCGCAGGCGGTGTTTGATTCCACACCGCCGACCTTGGCGATTTTTGCCGCTGCAGCGCTAGGAGGATCGGATTTGCAAATGCTAAAAAAAATCCAGCAAGCGCATTATCAGCAAGGGCGGCAAATTGCCGATCCCGCAGTATTACTTGATCTGGCGGCGGAACTCGGTTTCACGCGAGCAGCGTTTGAGCAAGCGATGCAGCATGAAGCCACAACGATTGCCGCGCATTTTGCCCAAACCCAGCAAGAGATGGCGCAGCACGGTTTGCGTGGTTTTCCATCTTTGCGTTTCGCGGAGGGGGCAGGCATTGATTTAGGTCCATTTTTAGGTCAGCCCGCTGCTTTTGTGGCGTGGATACAGCAGCAAGCACCCGCAACTTTGCCGGCAGATGGCGCTGGATTTTGTCGTCCAGAAGGCTGCGAATGATCAAGTCATGATTTAAAGCGGATAGGTGGGTATTGCTTTGCAAGCTTTGTTTTATATGGTTTTTGCAGTAATACCTATTGATTTTACCGATGTTCAGATTTGATGCTGTGCCGCGCTCGTGGGTTGGGCTGATCAATCCCAGCGCATCGATCGAGTGCGTCAGCGATCAACAGAGATATCGTTTGGCTCACGGCCATCGCGGTGCTGGCGACTTTGTCACGCCTGAGTCGCAACCCGTTCAGCCAATTGCGGCCGAATGACCGCGCGCTGTCGCCTTCTGTTATCCTCAATTTTTTTGTACTTTGAGGATGCAATGCCATTTCCTTTGCAAGATCAGGAGGCGCAATTGACGCCAGTTGAAGAATTACGCCAGCAAATCGCCGAAATTAAAACCGCACAGGCCGCGCTAGATCGCAATGGCACGCAATACATTGTGATGATGGGCGATGTGGCGTTTCAGTTTGTGATGCAAGAAAAAATCGCTACGCAAGCCACTGCTGTTCCAGCACAAACGGCCACGCGTTTTACCGAGAGCGACGCCAAAATGATTGCGCGGGCGATTAAAAACGCCAAAGGCGAAACCGCACAAGCCATGCCTTTGGCTGCGGCGCTGAATATGGCTTTAGCGAAAAAAAATCTGAGTTTACAGCGGCTAGAACAAGCCATCAGCGTGATTCAATGGCTGCCACCCATTCGCCGCGATTCAGCGAGCGGCGAATAACTTCATCGATCTAAACCCACGCAGACACGGACACCGCGATGTCGGCTTATGGCTGATATTGGCAGGCCTTGACTTGCCGACTACGGCTGAGCTCGGCAAAACGGCTTGGGGTGCAAGCCGCACCCGTGCATTGCGGCAGAGTGAGCTCAACGATGCCCGGTTGTTCGCCGTGCAGGCTGAGCGGCGTCATGGCGCGCATTTGTGGCAAGGTTTGATAGACCAATTTGATTTTGATTTGCTCTCGTTGACTGCGCGGATGTTGCCAGCGCTCGAAAATCATCGCTAACCCTGGCGCTGTGTTGTCGGGTT
The DNA here is from genome assembly GCF_947072475.1 of uncultured Deefgea sp. GTDB lineage: Bacteria > Pseudomonadota > Gammaproteobacteria > Burkholderiales > Chitinibacteraceae > Deefgea. The sequence continues at coordinate 42,365 of NZ_CAMTIA010000007.1, read as the reverse complement.
GCTCGGCGAGCCGCCAATTAAGGCCGAGCGCGCCGGCGACATTGGCAATATTGGTGTCATGCCCAATCAGCCAAACCATTTTGGCGGTCGCTGCTTGTTGGGCCAAAGTGCCACCGTTGGCCGGTATGTGATCTTGCAGCGCATCGCTAATGACCTGCAATAAGGGCGTGGCATTGGCGCTGGCTATGAGTGGGTTTTTTTGGGTCAGCGCAAAATTGCCATTATGCGCAGTAAAGAGTTGCTGCCACTGCGCGGGTTGCGCAATTCGTCCCCAGCCGACTTGTGAATCGGGCATGCCGTCGGCGTATTGCAATAAAAAAATCTCGCTGAATGTAGAAGCCAAGCCCAGCGCGCCTTCAAAATGCGCGCCGTGGTGATTGACATGCAAACGGCTGGGCAATAATTGTGGCAGGCTGCAATCACCTTGCTGCTGAGCCGCGCACAGCGGCGCGGCGTTCAAATTGAGCGTTGTTGCTAGTTGCTGGTATGCGCTGGCAAATTGTTGATCGACGGGCTTTGCCCCCAGTTGTTGCTGAATCGAGCGGCGTACTGCCTTAGGATCAAGCTGACAAATCCCCATTTTGAGGGGGTGAAATAGCGGGTCAACTTGACTGGAATCCGCTTGGGTTTGCAGCGCAACGCCGCAATTGGGCGCAACGGCGTCGATGAACGCTTGACCGGTGGCGCGGGTTCTTTGCTCGCTATCGGCCCAAACCAGCATGCGGCCGGTTGCTGGGCAGCCTTGGGCGGGTAACAGTCCGTTTTTTTGCCATGCGGTTTGATAATACTGGCCAAGCAGCTGGAGTAATTGCCCACCCCGTGGCGTGAGTTCACCCAATGCGACCGGCCAAGTTGGCCAGTTATCTGGCGTCACTTGCTGCATCAGTGCTGTGTCTTTGGTGGGGGAACGGACCCCATGCCGATTGAGAATCACTACTTTGCTGATTTGCCACTCGTCGTCCGAACTGGGTTGGGCTGTCCAGCCATGATGACTGGCGACAAGCAAAACACTGAGTACATAAGGAAGGATGCGCATGGCTGATCTGCCGTCGTGAAGGGGTGGCTTGATTATAGTGAGTCGTGCTGTGTGTTACGCAATTGATTTGTTGGCTAGGCGCTGCATGCCTTGCCTCAGGCCAAAATCCGCACCACCGCAGTTGGTAAACCCAACGTCAATCGACCCTAGGCTTGAATCGGCAGCAAAAAAATGGGCAGGATATACCTGCCCATTGTATTTATCTGTAGCCATTTTTAATTCAGGCCTACATGGATATACCCTTATTTCAAGAGATCCAGCGCCAATGCCTCGGCGACCTTAATCCCATCCACCCCGGCAGATAAAATCCCACCGGCGTAGCCTGCACCTTCGCCAGCAGGGTAGGTAGAGACCGCATTAGGCATGATTTAGTATTGCTGCGGTGTTTGGATCAATCGATGAGTCGCACTCATTTCAGCTTGAAACTGGCTAGGCAGCTTTGCCCAGTCGTGTATTTGCACCAGGTAGGGAATCGGGCTATCGGATAACGCTTGTTTTAGTGCGGCTAAATCCGTGGCTTGCTGCGGACTTGCTGGGCAGCGAACGACCAAATCAATATCACTGGCATCCCAGTGCGTGCCTTTGACACGGCTACCAAATGCCCAGACCTCGGCGTGCGGCAGATAGAGTTGTAACAGCCGGCACAGCGTCGCCCAGTGTTGCGGTGGTAAGAATAAGTGCTCTTTCATTACGGCAAGGCCTTGAGTCGTCGCAGCAATGTTTGTGCATCTAAATGAAACTGCACTATGACGGTCAAAACGTGCTCTGCCAGTTGTTCGCCATAATCATGTGCGGTTTGATTGCGGCTATCGCGATAAGTAAACCAGCGTTCCACTTCATCGACCGTCAATAGCCCATATTGCGCCGCAGTACGCAAAACATCTTTGTAATTGAGCGTAGCAACTTTGCGCGGATCGCTGACAAACTCCAGCAAGGATTTACGTAGCAAGTTGCCGCTGGTTTCTAGACAAAGCTCGAAGCCTTTAATCACCGCATTACGAAAAACCTCGTATGGCACGCTGCCCGGTTCGCTGCCGTGCAGATATTGCAGTGACTGATCCAGCGTTTGAATACTGCGTTCAAGGTGATCAAAATTCAGAGTCATAACTAAGCCTTATGTTTAGTCTTTGCCCAGTAAAAGCCAGTATGGCCTTGTAGTCATCATTAAATAGTGCCTACAAGGCTATACCCTTATTTTAAGATATCCAGCGCCAATGCCTCGGCGACCTTAATCCCATCCACCCCAGCCGATAAAATCCCACCGGCGTAGCCTGCGCCTTCGCCTGCGGGGTAGAGACCGCGCACGTTGAGCGATTGGCAGGCCTCATTACGGGTGATACGCAGTGGTGAAGAGGTGCGGGTTTCAACGCCAGTCAGTACCGCATCGTGCATATCGTAGCCACGGATTTTTTTGCCGAAGGCGGGCAGTGCTTCGCGCATGGCGCTAATGGCGTAATCGGGCAGCGCTGCGGCCAGATCAGTCCAGTTCACGCCGGGTTTGTACGATGGCTCGACTGCGCCGACGCCGCTGGAGGCGCGGCCAGCGAGAAAATCGCCGACCAATTGCGCTGGCGCGTTGTAGTTTTCACCACCCAGAACATAGGCTTGGCTTTCGAGCTGGCGTTGGAATTCAATCCCCGCCATAGCGCCGCCGGGATAGTCGCTTGGGTTGATACTAACCACCATGCCGGAATTGGCATTGCGCTCGTTACGCGAATATTGACTCATGCCGTTGGTGACGACGCGGCCGACTTCAGAAGTCGCGGCAACAACCGTGCCACCCGGGCACATACAGAAGCTATACACGGCGCGGCCATTGGCGGCGTGGTGCACCAGTTTATAGTCGGCAGCGCCCAAGATCGGATGGCCGGCGTATTGTCCCCAGCGCGCGGCATCGATTAAGGATTGCGGATGCTCGATGCGAAAGCCGACCGAGAACGGTTTGGCTTCCATAAAGACGCCGCGATGGTGCATCATTTCAAAGCTATCGCGCGCGCTGTGGCCGAGCGCGATGACCACGTGTTCGCTCAAAATTTCACTGCTAGGCTGGCCTTCGACGCCGATCTCGGTGACGCGAACGCCACGGATTTGCTTGTTGCCATCGGGCATGTCTTCGAGAATGAGGTCGTCAACGCGCTGCTGAAAGCGAATTTCGCCGCCGAGTGATTCAATCTCGGCGCGCATTTTTTCGACCATGCTGACGAGTTTAAACGTGCCGATATGCGGCTTGGCGACAAACAGGATTTCATCGGGGGCACCGGCTTTGACAAATTCATTGAGCACTTTTCGGCCGAGATGACGCGGATCTTTAATTTGGCTGTAGAGCTTACCGTCTGAAAAAGTTCCCGCGCCGCCTTCGCCAAATTGCACATTCGATTCGGGATGCAGGGTGTTTTTACGCCATAAATCCCAAGTGTCTTTAGTGCGCTCACGCACTTTTTTACCGCGCTCAAGCACGATGGGTTTAAAGCCCATTTGCGCCAAAATCAGCGCAGCAAAAATCCCGCATGGGCCAAAACCAACGACGATAGGGCGCTGCGAGCTGAAGGTCGCAGGCGCTTGGCCGACAAAGTGGTAGCGCGTGTCTGGCGTTGGCAGTACGTGCACATTGTTTTTAAATTGCGCCAGCAGTTGCGCTTCGAGCGTGCCCAGGTCCAAATCGATGATGTAGGCCAGCAGCATATGGCCTTTACGCGCGTCAAAGCTGCGTTTAAACACGCTAAAGCTATTGATGGCTGTTTCGGCGATGCCCAAATAAGCGGCGATGGCGGTTTTGAGTTCGGCTTCAGTATGGTCCAGCGGCAGTTTGAGTTCGGTAATGCGGAGCATGTTGTCCTTCCGGGTTGAGATTTATTCAACAGAGTATTGATCGCTAGCCCATAGTGGATAAAGACTAGCTTGATATACGTTGATTCAATAAAAAAATACGCCAAGCTACTTCTAGGCAGCGTGGCGTATTTTATCAGGATTAAAGGCTTATTTCTTTTTTGGTGCTTGGCGATCTTTAGCAATCAGCTCATCGACCATTTTGGTCACGGTGGCATCTTCTGCACCGACCATTGCTGGGCTAGTTACCCATTTACCGTTAACCACAAACATCGGCACGCCATCCACTTGGTAGTCTTGCGTGATTTTAGTCAGGTTTTTCAGCTGCATTTGGCTTGAGAAGCCATTGTAATTGGCTTTAAATTTGGCAACATCAATGCCTTGTTTTTTAACCCATTCTAGCAATTTGGCTTCATTGCGTAATTCGATACGGTCGGTTTGGATCGCTTTCATTACCGCTTGTTGGTATTTGGCGTCTAAACCCATGCCTTGTAGCGCGAGGAAGATTTTGGCGTGGCCTTCCATATCATTGCGGCCATCCCACATCACGTGAACACGGCGTAAATTAACGTCTTTCGGTAATTTTGCAGCCCAAGCTTCAACAGATGGCTCAATAGAAAAGCAGTGGGGGCAGCCATACCAAAAGAACTCGATCACTTCGGCCTTGCCAGGCACGGCGACTGGCATCGGTTTGGCCAAGGCTTTGTAATCTTTACCTTCGGTAAAAGCAAAAGCCGCAGTGGCGCTCAGTAATGACGCAGCGACGACGATGGTTTTAATCCAGTGCTTTAACATCATGTTTCCTTAGAAAAGAGTGGGTATGGGGGATTGGGGCTGCATTTGGGACTGGGGCTGGAGCAGATTGGCCCGATCCCAATCTGCGGCACAGAATGATCACCTGCGGATCGTTTAGTTGGCTTTTACCGTGGCACTATCAATGCCGTTGGCTTTAAGTTGACCGCGAACTTTATCTAGATCGGTGGCCGAATTAAAGGGGCCAACGCGAACTCGGTGCCAAATGCCTTTGTCAGGAATGTCCGAGGTCAGAATGCGCGACTCAATGCCCAATAAGGCGAGTTTGGCTTTTAGGTTATCGGCATCGCCTTCATCTTTGAAAGCACCCACTTGCAGCCAAGCATTTTTATTGGCTTCTGCTTTAGGCGTCGCAGCCGGTGCGGCGGTTGGGCTGGTGCTGGTTTTGGGGCTAGCCGTTTTTACCGGGACGGGCGTACTGGCAACGGCCGATTCTTCGTTGAGCTCAGGCAGCACTTTATAAAAATCAAAACGCTCGCCGCTGGCGTTGACGCTCGCCGGTTTGCTGGCGACAGTACTGGCTGGTGCGGGGTTGAGTGCGACTTCTTTGCCATTGCCTGGCAACAAGACTTCTGGTGGCGCGACGGCGGTTTCAGGCGCCGAGCTCACCGCATCCGCTGGGGTGGTATTGCCGTTTTTAAATGGATTACCGCTGCGATTTAAATACAGCGCCACGGCGACCGCAATGGCAATACCAACAAATAAACCCAGTAGCAAGCCGGTAATTAATGAGCTACCGCCACTTTTACGTTGGCTATTGGCGCTGCTACTGCTGGCACTGCGGTTACTACTGCGGCTGGGTTTCATATCACGGCTCATGGCTTACTCTGGTCTCCGGCGGATAAGGCCTTTTTATCGTACAGCGGGGTATTGATCGCTGCGCGAAATGATTCTACGAATCGCGTGATTCTACCGCGCTTTGCAAGTTCCAGCAGCGCATTATCGATCTCAGCCCTAGTCAATGCGGCCAGATCAGCAGAAAAGCGACAGCTAATCTGTTTGATTTTACGTTGCTCGAGTTTGATTTAAAGTCGAGCAAAACGCTTTTTTGATCTGGCGTTGGCTTTATCTTTCGTGCGTTGTGGGCATTGGCAATGCGTGATTGCGCACAGCGAAGCGCAGCGCAGCAGGTACAATGAGCACCATCTGAATGAAAGGACACCACGATGTTAAATAATGACGTACTGCGTAGCATTCGCTACATGCTCGATTTGAGCGATGCCAAATTAGTCGATGTGCTGCAATTGGCCGAGCAAACTTTAGATAAAGCCACCATGATGGCGTTTCTAAAAAAAGAAGAAGAGCTCGACTATCAAGAATGTGATGATGTGACGATGGCCAATTTTCTCGATGGTTTGGTGTATTTGCGCCGTGGTAAAGACCAAAGCCGTCCGGCATTACCGATTGAATTGCCGGTCACCAATAATCTAGTGCTCAAGAAATTACGTGTGGCTTTTGAACTCAAAGACGAAGATATTTACGCCATGCTGGCCGATGCCGGATTTGAAGTGTCTAAGCCTGAGCTATCGGCGTTATTCCGTAAAAAAGATCACAAGCATTTTCGCCCTTGCGGCGATCAGTTCTTACGGAACTTCTTAAAAGGCTTAACACTGCGCGTTCGCGGCCGATAAAGGGCCGACTTGCGGCACTGGCGAGGCTGATTGTGTTCGCGGGTGTCTCTTTGCCGTCGCAATGATGGCTTAAAGTGGGCGGTTTCTAGCGCATCGAGCAAGTCGAGTGCAGCTTTTGCTCGGCTGTCGTTATAATCGTGGTCATTGTTCCAACTATATCTGGATTTTTCGCATGTCCGAATCTGCAAACAAAGCTTGGTCTGGTCGCTTTAATGAGCCAGTGAGTGAATTGGTAAAGCGGTATACCGCATCGGTATTTTTTGATAACCGCATGGCGGAAGTTGATATTCAAGGCTCGCTGGCGCACGCGGGGATGCTCAATCAAGTGGGCGTTTTATCCAACGACGATTTGCGTTCGATTCAAAGTGGCATGGCGGATATTTTGGATGACATCCGCGCCGGCCGTTTTGAATGGAGCTTGGATCTCGAAGACGTGCATATGAATATCGAGCGTCGTTTGACCGATAAAATCGGTGATGCGGGCAAACGCTTGCATACCGGTCGTTCACGCAACGATCAAGTGGCCACCGATATTCGTTTGTATTTGCGCGAAGCGATTGATGTGCTGCTGCGCTTGGTGCGCGAACTGCAAAAGTCTTTGCTCGATTTGGCTGAAAACAACGCCAATACCGTGATGCCCGGCTTTACTCATTTGCAAGTGGCGCAACCGGTGACTTTTGGTCATCACATGCTGGCCTATGTCGAAATGCTCGGCCGTGACGCTGAGCGTTTAGTCGATACCCGTAAACGCGTGAATCGCATGCCTTTGGGCTCGGCGGCATTGGCCGGGACGACCTTCCCGATTGATCGCTCGATTACCGCTAAATTATTGGGTTTTGAGGGCATTTGCGAAAATTCACTCGATGCGGTGTCCGATCGTGATTTTGCGATTGAATTTACCGCCGCTGGCGCTTTGATCATGACGCATTTGTCGCGCCTTTCTGAAGAGCTAATTTTGTGGATGAATCCGCGTTTTGGCTTTATTGATATTGCCGATCGTTTTTGCACTGGCTCTTCGATCATGCCGCAAAAGAAAAATCCTGATGTGCCAGAGCTGGTGCGCGGTAAAACCGGCCGCGTGAATGGCAATTTGATTTCATTGTTGACCTTAATGAAGGGCCAACCGTTGGCCTACAACAAAGACAATCAAGAAGACAAAGAGCCGCTATTTGATACCGTGGATACGCTCACCGATACCTTGCGGATTTATGCCGATATGATGCGCGGCATTACCGTGAAGCCCGATGCCATGGAGCGTGCCGCCAAGCAAGGTTTTGCGACAGCAACCGATTTGGCCGATTATTTGGTCAAGCACGGCTTGCCGTTTCGCGATGCGCATGAAGCCGTGGCTTTGGCAGTGCGTTATGCCGAGCAAAAACGCCAAGATTTGTCGGACTTAACCTTGGTTGAATTGCAAAGCTTTTCTCCTTTAATCGAAGAAGACGTTTGCCATGTGTTGACATTGCAAGGCAGTTTAGAAGCGCGCAATCACGTCGGCGGCACCGCGCCGTTCCAAGTATTGGTTCAGGTGGCAAAATGGCGTGAACGTTTAGGCTGCTAAATTGACCTTAGCCGGCTCTAAAAGCATCATTAATCCTGTGTTATTCAGGAAGTGATGCTTTTTTTATAGGCAGATGCTGATCAGCGATGGCATCGTCGCCGTTGATGGGCTTGCAAATGTTTTGCCTGTTGAAATAAATGCGAACGATTGAAGTCAGCATTTGGCTTTTATTGCATGCCGCATTTTTTTATGATCGATGTAATTGATTTATTTTGAGTGTAATGATGAAGATAGTTTGGCGCTGGTTGGCTTTTGATGAATTTGATACCCCGAGATTGTTTCAATATTTACAACTCAGACAGCAAGTATTTATTGTTGAGCAGGCGTGTGCTTATGCCGATATCGATGATTTGGATTTAGTCGCAACGCATTTATTAGCGTATTGCGATGATCGTTTAGTTGCTTGTTTACGGTTGGTGCCACCGGGATTGAAATACGCCGAACCTTCTTTGGGTCGGGTGATTACGCAGGCTGATTTTCGCGGTACTGGTCTTGGGTATCAATTGATAGAACGCGGTTTAAAAGGGGCTGCCGAGCAATACCCTGGTATGAATAATAAAATTGGGGCACAAGCGCATTTGCAAGGTTTTTACGCCAAAAGTGGCTTTGCCACCGTCTCTGCGCCTTATCTTGAAGATGATATTTCTCATGTGGATATGTTGTGGCAATATTCACCGATTGTGGCGATTTAAATTGGCGTGGTTTAAATGTTTTTAATGGCTTAATTATTCTGCGATAAAAAACAAAGCTTTAAATTAATGCCCGCAATTAATACGGCTTAGCTTGCATTTTGTCAGTAATAATCGGCGCGGTTAATGCGTCGGCCTGCGGTATTAACTTAGCGACAAGGGTTTTCATTTGCGATATAAGCAACACTCAGTGATTCAATTTTGAAGACGTAAGTAGACCCGTAACAGCGTTTTTGCATCGTTGTATCGCCTAGTCGTACTGGATGTCTTATTGGCCTTTACGTCTTGCCATAAAATTTTTTGCACGAGTACTTATGCCAAAGACCAAAACTTTGCGCGTAGGCCTGATTGGTTATGGCTACGCGGGTAAAACTTTTCATGCTCCCCTGATTAATGCGACACCGGGATTGCATTTGGTCGCCATTGCCAGCTCACGCCCTGCGGACGTGCTGGCCGATTGGCCGGATATTGTGGTCAAAACCGAGCCAGATCGCTTATTGGCGCATCCCGGTTTAGATTTAGTCGTTATCGCTGCGCCCAATGATGCGCATTATCCCTTGGCGCGTGCCGCTATGGCGGCGGGTAAACATGTGGTGATTGATAAGCCTTTTACTTTGAATGTGCGTGAAGCAGAAGACTTATCAGTGCGCGCCGAGCAAGCGGGATTATTGCTATCGGTGTTTCATAATCGGCGCTGGGATAATGACTTTATTGCTTTGAGTGAAACGCTGCAAAGTGGCGTTTTAGGCGATGTGGTTGAATTTACTTCGCGTTTTGATCGCTACCGCCCCGAGGTTAAAGCGCGTTGGCGCGAAGCGAATATTGCGGGTGCTGGGCTGTGGTATGACTTAGGTCCGCATTTAATTGACCAGACTTTGCAGCTATTTGGCATGCCCAATGCCGTGACTGCCGATTTGGCTTTGCGGCGCAGTGGCGCGCAGGCGGTGGATGATTTTCATGTGATTTTGCACTACCCAAAAATGCGGGTGATTTTGGCCGCGAGCACCTTGGTGAGTGGCGGCACGCCGCGCTTTTTAGTGCAGGGCACACAAGGCGCATGGTCGGTCAATGGGCTAGATGCGCAAGAGACTTGGTTAAAGGCCGGTTTATTGCCTGAGCATGCGGCATGGGGGGATGATCCCCGAGAGGCGCAGCATTTTCAAAGTCAAAATGATCAAATTTCGGTCAAAGCGATGCCATTACCCGCCGGCAATTATGCGGCGTATTACGCCGGTGTTCGTGATGCCTTACTCGGTATTGGGGACAATCCAGTGACATCGGCGCAGGCGCGGAATGGGATGCGAATCTTAGAATTAGCCATTCAAAGCGACGCGCAAGGTCGCCGCGTGATGGTGCTTTAAAATAGGCCAGCGGTAAGCTGGCCTTGCCACGAGCGGCTTTACGCCGCCGCCCGTCTTTCTGCAAGAAATAGCCTAGCTTGTTGCTCGCCGTCGTGCATTAATTTCTGGATATTTTTTGGGCTGCGATCGAGCTTGCTTTCATAATCTAAAGTGCTTTGCAGCGCCTCAGACATCTCAATAAATGGAATATGGTAGGGGCGAATATCGTCGCTACTGAGGCAGCGCGGTAGCTTGACGGGTTCTTTTACGCCGTTTTTTGCTAAAAATTCGGGCGTAAAGGCGTGATTGAGCAGTAATTCATTCAGGGTGCGAATGCTGGTCAGCTGCTGAAATAAAGACATATTGCCGATCATTTCATTGCGCCGATCGCTAATGGCCTCAGGGGATTTGGGCACTGCTTTGCAGCCATTGGGGTTGATTTTAATTACCCAAATTTCATCCGGCAGATTGTTTTCGCCAACATAAACCGGTTTGATCACTTCATCAATGGGCGGGTTGTCAGAAAACAAACCATCCCAATACGCGTGGCCATCAAATTCAACCGCTTCAAAAATATTCGGCACTGCGCACGACGATAAAATATGCTCGACGCGAATCGCCTCGGTGCGGGAATTAAATTTCGCCAATTGTCCGGTTAACACTTCGGCCGCACCCAAAATCAGCGCGGGCATTTCGGTATTGGCCCCCATGGCCTTGAGTTCAGCAAAATCGATATGCGATTCGAGCAAGGCGCGAAAGTCGGTAAAGTTTGGCCGAAATTGCTTGCCGGTCATGCTGCTCATCATTTGCATTATGGGCGAGTAGGGGCTGATATTAAATTGCGGCATTTGCCCGCTATTGACCTTACGCATTGCGTCTACTAAGTAATTATTGAATCTTAATTCGGCATCCGATTGCGCGGTATTGTCGGCCCACAGGTCGAGCATGCGCTGTGGAATGTAAGCGTCTTTTTTCAGTAGGGCGTACCAAATCAGCGTGGCGCACAGCGCGCCGCCCGAGGTGCCGGTAATGCTGACTAATTCATAGTGCTCGGCAAAACCATTGTCGTACAAGGCTTTGAGCGCACCCGCAGTAAAGGCAGTTTGGCTGCCGCCGCCTTGGCAGGTGATCGCGATTTTCTTTTTGCTCATGATTGATCCTCGGTTTATCCGTTTATCCGTTTATCCGCATTCCCGACTGTCACGCATGCACTTGCAGTCGCTAAAAACAGTGATTCTGATTAATGCGCTGTCCAGCCGCCATCGACCGGCAGTGCGGCACCGGTGATAGAGCGCGCGCCATCGCTGCATAAGAAACTGGCTAAAGCGCCCAGTTCATCGACTTCAACAAAGCGTTTGGTTGGCTGTGCGGCGAGCAACACGTCGCGAATCACCGCAGCTTCGCTAATGCCACGCGCTTTGGCGGTATCGGGGATTTGTTGCTGCACCAGCGGCGTCATTACATAGCCGGGGCAAATGGCGTTGGCGGTAATGCCGTGTTCGGCGAGCTCAAGCGCTACGGTTTTAGTCAGCCCTAGCACGGCGTGTTTTGACGCCACATACGCCGATTTAAATGGCGAGGCGACTAAGGCATGCGCTGAGGCGATATTGATAATGCGGCCCCAGCCGCGTGCTTTCATGCCGGGAACAGCCAGGCGTATGGTGTGAAAGGCGGCAGATAAATTGAGCGCGATAATTAAATCGTATTTTTCCGGCGGGAAGTCTTCGATCGGGCTAACAAACTGCATACCGGCATTGTTAACCAAAATATCCACGCGGCCACATAGCGCATCGATTTGCTGCATTAAGTCTTCCACTGCGGCGGTTTTACTTAGGTCAGCAGCGATAAAATGTACTGGGGTGGCAAATTCGACGGCTAAATTGGCGCGGATGGATTCAATTTGCGCCGGATCGCCTAAACCATTGAGAATAATTGTCGCGCCTTGCTCGGCTAAAGCGCGCGCAATGCCCAGACCAATACCGCTGGTTGAGCCCGTAATCAAAGCAACTTTATTTTGAAGTGACATGATTCATCCTGCGCGAGTTGGCATAGCTAATAACATACAGCAAATGCGCAGGATAAACAGGTGGTAATGAAAGTTTTATGTCAATTTCTAGACATTAACTACGCAGCGCGGCGGCATTTTGCGCGTTGCTGAGTAATTCACGCACCAGTTGCGGATCGGTCTCCACCACGCTGTATTCATCTTGCCCGGGCGCACCCATTTTAACGTTGGGATTACGGTAAACCATGCCACTTGGGAATGGCGCACGGCCTGAACTATGAAACTCATTACAGCCGGTTGCTGCCACCAGTTCGGCGATATTGTGGCCACGCACGCCAGCGCCCGGCATGACGATCAATCGATCGCCCGCTTGCGCTTGCAGTTGCTGCAGTAAAGCCGCGCCTTCGAGTGCGCTGGCCGCTTGGCCGCTGGAGAGCAGTCGAACACAGCCCGCGCTAATGATGTCTTCTAGCGCTTGCACCGGATCGCAAGCCACATCAAAAGCACGGTGAAACGTCACTGGCATTGGTGCTGCCAGCTCAACCAAGCGCTTGGTGCGGGGTATATCGATGCGGCCATCGCTGGTTAATAGGCCGATGACAATACCATCCACCCCTATCTTTTTACACGCCAATACATCGCGCTCCATCACTTCAAATTCCAAATCGCTATACAAAAAATCGCCGCCGCGTGGGCGGATGATCACGTTCAAAGTAATCCATAAGCGATCGCGCGCTGCGGCAAGCTGGCCGTACGACGGCGTGGTGCCGCCTTCGAGCAAGTTGTCGCAAAACTCAACGCGCTGCGCGCCGCCTTCTTGTGCTGCAAGGCAGGACGTCACCGAACCGGCGCAAATTTCGAGGGTGATGGCAGAGTGAGCAGTGGCGTTCATCGTGGTGAGTCCAATTGAAATAAGTGCTGTGATTATCGGCGACTTAGCGCGCTTTGTGCTTAATGTCTGGCGATCAAATCGGCAAAATAAGTCATCGCATCGACAAGCTCTGCGCTAAAGCAAGCCCGAGCCAGATAACCGTTGACGGCCTTGGCCAGTGTCGTGATGGCATTCGCTGACTGCGTCTTGGCATAAACCCCGCGCCAGCGCACAGACGCTATGGTTTTGCTGCGCCGCCTGCTAGACTTGCCGCCATCAATTTGCTTTCTGCCATTTGCAGGGGCTGGCACGGTTTTAGTTTGAGGAAAAAATAATGAGTTTGCGTGTTTTAACGGGCATTACCACCACGGGTACACCGCATTTGGGTAATTATGTGGGCGCGATTCGCCCAGCGATTGTCGCCAGCCAACAGTCCAATACCGACTGCTTCTTTTTTATGGCCGATTATCACGCGCTGATTAAGTGCGATGATCCCGCCCGCATTGAGCGCTCGCGCCTTGAAATCGCTGCGACATGGTTGGCTGCGGGGCTAGACCCTGAGCGCGTGACGTTCTATCGCCAATCGGACGTGCCGGAAGTAACCGAACTCAACTGGCTGCTCACTTGCGTCACCGCCAAAGGGCAAATGAACCGCGCCCACGCCTACAAAGGCGCAACCGATGCCAACGAAGCAGCCGGTGAAGATCCCGATGCGGGCATCACCATGGGCTTGTTCTGCTACCCGATTTTGATGGCGGCGGATATTTTGCTGTTTAACCCGCATAAAGTGCCGGTTGGTCGCGATCAAATTCAGCACATTGAAATGACCCGCGACGTTGCTGCGCGTTTCAATCACTTATTCGGCCAAGGCAAAGATTTCTTCGTCCTGCCCGAAGCACACATTGAAGAGCAAGTCGCCACGCTGCCGGGGCTCGACGGTCGCAAAATGAGTAAATCCTACGACAACACCATTCCGCTATTTGAAGGCGGCGCTAAAGCGCTCAAAGATGCCGTGGCCAAGATTGTCACCAACAGCCTACTGCCGGGCGAACCGAAAGACCCAGAATGCCATTTGGTGACGATTTACGAGGCGTTCGCGACGCCAGAACAGGCCGCGAAATTCCGCGCCGATCTAGTCGCTGGCCTTGGCTGGGGCGACGCGAAAAAGCACACAATTGAACTGATCGAAAGCCGCATTGGCCCAATGCGCGAGAAATACCAAGAACTGATGGCGCATCCTGAGCAAATCGAAGAATTGCTGCAGATTGGTGCGATGAAAGCGCGCGCGATTGCCGCGCCACTACTTAAGCAAGTGCGCGAAGCAGTCGGTCTGCGCAAAATGAACGCGCTGCCGGCAGTCAAAGAAAAAGCCGTCAAAATCGCCTTGCCAACGTTCAAGCAATTCCGCCTTGAAGACGGCCAGTTCTACTTCAACTTCAGCGATGCAGCCGGGCGTTTGCTATTGACCAGTTCCGGCTTTGCCTCGGGTAAAGACGCTGGGCAATGGGTGGGGCGTTTGAAAAAAGAAGGCATCACCGCCTTGCCTGACGCGCCAGTGGCCTTGGCCGAAGGCGTGAGTGCCGATGATGTGGCTGCGGCGCTGGTGGTGTTGATGGTGGAGTGATGAGACTGAGGCGCAATGTTGTTGCGCCTTATTTCATGAATGGGCGAAATGAAATGTAGGGTGCGAAAGCTGCGCGCATTCCACCGTTTTATTGATAGTTCGCAAATCGGTGGAATGCCTTTCAGTTATTCCACCCTACGCACAGATTTATGTTTATGACAAGGATTTACATGTGAGTGATGAAATTGAAAGCGAGCGTCCTAGATATAAGAGAACTAATTTCATTAAACCTATACCAGAAAGCGGTTGCTGTAATTTATCGTGCCCATTTTGTTATGTTGGGATTTTATATACTAAAAATATTACTTCATCTGAGACTGAAAAGTCTAAGCTTGAGCATGATGATCCCAGTTGGGAAGTTGAATGGATTGAGTCAAATTTCTCAGCTGTTTTGAATTGTAAAAACTGCTCTAATGAAGTTTTTTGTCTAGGCGATGGACGTGTTTCTGAAGTTCAATTTGAAGATGAGGATGGTTATAGTCGAGACTATGTTACTGAATATAAGCCAAAATATTTTCACCCGCCCATTCCGCAATTTTTAATTGCTGAATGGATTCCTAGTGAAATTAAAGTTAAAATAAATGATGCGTTTGCTTTGGCTTATTGTGATTTCGCATCCTGTGGAAATAAACTCAGAGTGGTTGTTGAAGAAGTAATGAATAGTATTGATCCTGATGGTAAAGGGGTTAGACTGCATAAAAGAATTGAAGCATTAAAAGAAGAAAATGAAAAAATAAAAGAATTTTTGATGGCGATTAAATGGCTTGGTAATGAAGCTAGTCATGAAGGCGAACTTCAAGAATATGAAGTTGCATTTGCATTTAAAACATTGAAATTAATTCTTGATAAAGTATTTATAGATCCTAGTATTGAGCGAGAAACTCAAGAATTAAAGCTTCATGCTCAACATATTAATCGCGATGCTGTAAAGGCAAGATAAATTATCGTGCACGTCGCAATGCTTTTGTATCACCGTAGCGCCGTAGGTTGGGCTAAGCTTGCGTAGCCCAACGTTTACCGCAACCCAACAACCGCCAGATTAACCCCGGCGGTTTTGTTTTTTATGCGGCTGCGCCGCGTGGTTTTTGGAGCGCGTTCCGCCGCGCGGGCAGGAAGGGGGTTTTGCTTCTGCAAAGCCCCCTTCACCCCAAAGCAGCCCCCGGTATCTGCGCCGACTGCGTCGGTGCCCTCGCTGCGGACAATCGAGGCGGTTGCGCTCAAAACTCGGCCTGCGGCCTCAAACAATGAACGCAAAAACCCCGCCCCGCTTGTTCCTCACTCGGCTTGATACAGGGGATTAGCAGCCCCAGACCCACGATCAAGACGATATTATGATGTATTGCCAGCAAAGCTTTGCTGTTCAAAGGCTAGGTCGAGATACATCATTAATCGCGTGCGTTGCAATGCTTCTGTAGGGCGACAATAAGCGGAGCGCATTGCGCCGCATGCATGCCGTATAAATCAACCGCCCGATTAAATCTCGGCGGTTTTGTTTTTTATGCGGCTGCGCCGCGTGGTTTGTGTTGGTTTTTCATCGCTTATTTCACTGCGCGCCATGGCCTACAATGCGTTGTAGGATTTGGGCTATGGATGCGGTGTTGCTACGGGGCTGGGGTTTTTAAGGAAATGCGGATGCAGTTTTCATTTTTGAATGAATTGAAAATAATACGCTCTGATTTAAATCAGGCTTGGCTAAATATCAAAAACAATGGGATTTCATTATTGGATGTGGCCGCGTCGGTGTGTTCGGTGGCGTTGGCGATTTATATTACCTATGTATTTAATTTTGAATATTCAATGTGGGCGGCTTTTAGCGCTTATGTGGTGATGCGGCCTTTTTTTAAACAAACTTTAAGTCGTGGTTTATTAAGGATTGCCGGTACTTTATTGGGCGGAGCGTGTGGTGTTGTCTTGGTATTGTTGTTTCAACGCGAATTAAATGTATTCAGCGTTTGTCTGATCTTTTTTATTGTGAGTAGCGTATCGGCTTATTATGCCAATGTGCTTTCTGATCAATATAATTATGCGGTGTTATTTTTTGGTCTGACGTTTATTTTAATTGTGGGCCATGCCTTTGCTGAGCCACAGCAAGATATTTTGCAGATTGGCTTGATGCGTGCTGCCGATGTGATGGTCGGGTCTTTATCGACTATTTTTGTTTCTGCCGTATTGCAATTGGCGATTAAACATCGCGCAATGCCAATTGCACACGCCGCGAGTTCTTCTTCTTTATCCCCAATAAAATTGGTATCGCCGCAGCTTCATTCGGATAAAAAACAACATCTTTTTTTTGCATTATTGTCCGGCGGGGCCATTGCGCTAACGCCGTTATTGGTGATGTTGGGCGGGCAATTGATTTTTATTCAGGCTGCGGTGAGTATTTTGGCGGTGTCCAATCAGCCACGAACGGCGTCGATTGATTTGCCAGCGGCATCAATGAAAAAAATTATTTATCGGGCGCTAGGGTGTTTTTCTGGGGCTTTGCTCGGGATGGGGTTTAATTTTATTTGCGTGTATTTTTCGTCTTATGCCTTATTAATGCTGCTGACTTTAGTCGGCACGGCTTTGGGTAAAATCTTGCAAGATAGCAGTGCCGATTCATCGTATATGGGCGCGCAATTTGCCGTGGGTTTATTGATGGTGAGTGTGCATGATTCGGCGTCGCTGCTCAATGATCGTTACGGTGTGCATCGATTTTTGGGGGTGATGGTGGGCTTGGCGATTTTGGCCGGCATGCTGGCGCTCTTTGCGCCTCGGCAGAAGCTCGATTAGCCGCGTTTTCGGGGTGCTGGCTCGCAAGGCGGTGCAATGCTGTCGGTGATTTTATCCTTCGCGACGCCAAGCCGACTGGCTTAAACGGTAAAGACAATGTGCTTGCAATGGATGCCCTGCGGGAACTTTGGGGTGCATAAAGTTTTGCGGCTCGCGCTGCATGCCCAGCCTTTGCATAACGGCTTGGGAGGGATGGTTGCTCAGCGCGGTAAAAGCCACAATCTCTGTTAGTTCTAGATGGTTAAAACCAAAGGCCAATGCCGCCTTTGCTGCCTCGGTGGCATAGCCATTGCCCCAATGGGCAAAAGCCAGCCGCCAGCCAATTTCTACGCATGGAGAAAACGGCAGGTCAGCGTTTGGCCTGTTTAAGCCGGTAAAACCAATAAACTCTTGGGTTTCTTTGAGCGCTAGCGCCCAGAATCCCCAGCCATTTTCGAGAATCTGCGCCATGATTTTTTGCTCCATTGCCGCACTGGCCTGAGCATCTATCGGCCCTAATAGCATGTTCATCACTTTGGGGTCGGCACTCATTTGAGCAAATGGCTCGGCATCACTGATCTGCCATTGGCGCAAAATAAGACGTTCGGTGCTTAAAGTCAGGGGTGAAGACATCACTGGTTTTCTCTCTGCGTCGCTTTGGGTCAGCGTTTCGCCGCTTAGCGGTGTGGGGGCGTGATTCACGTGTAATTAGATTTGGATTTTCAACGATTTTGGCGGGTTTGGCTTAAAGGCTAACCCGCACGATGCTACTGTTTTTCTTAAACCAATGGGTATATCTTTAGCGGTATTATTGAATAGTAGCTAGATGAATATACCCTTGAGTAATTATTTTAGCTTGGCGTCGTTTGCAAATTGAGCGAGTAGATTTTGTACTGCAGGCATAAAGGCTTGTGCCGTTTGATTGCAGGCGGTTTCGCCGTAAAAACTGCTGGTGTATTTATAGAGTTCTTGCTTGGTGGCCGAGTTACCGTTGCTCGACGACATGGTGAGCGACAAAGTCCACAAGCCAGCCATTGAATCAAATTTCACTTCGTCGAGTACGCCGCTCAGTACTAGAGGCGATTGTGCGTCATACGCGCCAGCAAGTTTCAATTCGTCTTTGACTGCGCCGCTCACGTAGTCAGCAAAAGTTTGATTGTCTGGCGTTTTAATTGGGCCTACACCACGGCACATGATTTCGGTTTGCGCAGCTTGTTTAGAGCTAAATGGTGCAACGTTGAATTTTTTTTGGCTATCGCGGTAAGCAACCACATTGTCAGCTTTCACTGAATATCGTTGCACGGTATAGGTTGAGCAGCCACTCATTAAAACGACCAATCCAAGTAATGACAAATTGCGTAACATAATTGAAAAATTCTTCTGTTTTTTGTAAGGATGTGAATTATGCAAATGCAGGCCATAAATCGCAATATTTATTTGTCATGTGTTGGCAAACTTCGCAACCTAAATCAACGGCCTTTGCCTAGACTTTGCGCTTGGAGGTGTGATGAATAAAAGCCGAACTCGGGATGATTATTCGCGGCGGTTGATGCGGGTGGTGCAGTTGTTGTGGCAAGAGCCAACGCGCAATTATTCGCTGGAGCAAATTGCGGATGTGGCGCATTTTTCGTCGTTTCATTTTCACCGGATTTACCGTGAAACGATGGGCGAAACGGTGACGGCGACGCAGCAGCGCTTGCGCCTGCATTTTGCATCACGCGATTTAGCGCAGGCCAGCGATTGGCCTTTGCTACGCATTGCCCAGCGAGCGGGGTATCAAAGTAGCGCGGCCTTTGTGCGCTCGTTTGCAGCCGCGCATGGTGTGACGCCAGGTGTGTATCGTCGGCAGCGTTTATCTCACCTCCAATCTCGAATTAATCAGGAGATGGACATGTATACCGTTGAATTTCGTACTTTGGCCGCACCAATTCATTTAGCCACGCGCCGCCATCGGGGTGCGTATTTGCAAATTGGCGAGACGTTTAGCTTGTTGCAATTGGCGCTGCAGGCGCAAGTTGCGCCCGATGCGCGCTGGTTTGGTCTGTATTTTGACGATCCAAAAACCGTTGCCGAAGACCAATTGCGCTCGGATGCGGCGGTTGAAATCAAAGGCACAGCAAGTTTACCGGCCGATATTGGGCAAGCGCAGATTCCTGCCGCTCGCTACGCGGTGATCGAGCATATTGGCCCGTATAGCGAGTTAGAACGCGCTTATCACTGGCTATTTGGCGTGTGGTTACCGCAAAGCGGCGAGCAGGCGGCCAGCGTGCCGACGATTGAGCAATATCTGAACGATCCATGTAATACGGCCCCCAAAGATTTGCGCACTGAGATTTGGCTGGCGCTGGTGGATTAATTGGGTGGTAGCTGCGGATTGGATTGTGAGCAACATTCCGCGCACTTAAAACGATGAATACGTCATCTGAATAGCTCCAGTCATCATTGGGTATAGGCGTCTAGGTCTTTATTGATTTGCCTTAGCTAGCAATACCTAGCGGCAATAAAAAACGCAGCCTTTGGGCTGCGTTTTGCTTGGACGTGAAAAGCTTAAGCCGCTTTGGCGGCGAACACCTGCATTTCGGCTTGTAGCGCGCCGTAGACTTGGCGCAATTTGCCGTTCAGCTCGGTGATTTGTTCGGTGAGCTGGCGGTTCATTTCTTCCAATTCTTGGATGCGATCTTCTAGCGTGGTGGTGGCGTTGTGAATGCGTTTAATGCTTTCAAGGCGGCGGCGCAATTGCAGTTGATGTTCGCGCACTTGCGTTTCCATTGGTGCCATCACCGCTTTGAGCCAGTTTTCAACGTCGCGGTTGGCGACTTCAAATACGTAGACCACGCGGCTGGCGACGGTTTCAAAGAATTTGCGCGTTAAACGCCCTTGGCTGGTGGTGAGTAATTTGCCAATGGTATTGAAATGCTCGCGGAATGATTTTTCCAAACGGGCGAGTTCTTTGTGGTATTTCAGCGTTGAAAACGGCGGTGGTGTCACTTGGCCAAGACCGTGCTCTTCGCTGAATTTTTTATACATCGCCGCCATCATCGCTTGGATTTCGGCGACTTGTTCGGCCGATTTGGCAATCGAGCTGTTCACGTCAATAAAGAAATTATCCATTGTTGAGCGTAAACCGCCTTCGCCAAACGAGAACAAGCTACGGTCCATTTGGTCGCGGATGCGTTCGATTTCGGCTTTGAGCGCTTCTTTGCCCAGTAGCGAAAACAGCTTATTGGTTTGCTGGCTAAAGACCGAGCGTAGCGCTTGAAAGCGCACCAAGCCTTGTTCAAAGTGTTTTTTGTCTTCGCTGACTTTGACCATCATTTGCGCAATGACGTCTTGGTTTTTACCGCGTAAACCGGTTAATTCGGCCAGTTGCTCTTGGATGCCGTCTTGGCGCGCTTGCAAAATAGAGCGAATCGCCGAGACCAAGTCTTCGACTTCGGTTTGGGTGGCATCGCGAACGATGTCTTGCTTGCCGGGCAGTAGATCGTCCGATAGCGCCCGCTCAAGCGCGCTTAAGCAGGATTTTTGTAGCAGCGCATCGTCGTTTTGTACTTTGGCCAGCAAGGCTTTTTGTGCCGAAACGGGGTAAATCTGGCTGCTTGGCATCGCCAATAATTCGGCGGTGGTTTTAACTTGTTTGGCAATTTCGGCGTCGATTTCGGCGCTGGTGCGTAAATCATCCCACAGGCCGTCGATTTTATTGAGCACGACTAAGCGCCCGCGTTTGCCGCTTTGATTGCGAACGATGTGATTGCGCCAAACTTCGATGTCGGACTTGGTTACGCCGGTGTCGGCGGCCAAAATAAATAAAATCGCGTGCGCGTTGGGTAGCAAGTT
Source organism: uncultured Deefgea sp. (assembly GCF_947072475.1). Lineage (GTDB taxonomy): Bacteria > Pseudomonadota > Gammaproteobacteria > Burkholderiales > Chitinibacteraceae > Deefgea. Next base: position 21,384 of record NZ_CAMTIA010000007.1, on the reverse strand, counting down.
GAGCGTGAGCTCGGGCTCGGTACCGATGGCGTTTAAGCCGGGCGTATCCAAAATCACCAAGCCTTGTTCTAGCAAGGGATGCGGGAAGTTAATCATGGCATGACGCCAGCAGGGGATTTCGACTTCGCCATGTGCGTCCAGCGCCACCACTTGATCGGGATCGCTTTCGTCGTAAAGACCAAAGCGCTTGGCGGTTTCCACGTTGACGCGCTGGGTGCGGCCGATTTCTTTAAAGGCGTCTTGCATTGAATCGGCGTCGTCAATGTCGAGGGCAATGCTCTGCCATTCATCGGGGTAGCGACGATATTCAACGGTGGTGACGTTATTGCCACGGGTTTCGATTGGCAGCAGTTGCAAGCTCGGTGCGCGGCCAGCGTCAAACAACAGTTCAGTCGGGCACATGGTGGTGCGTCCGGCTGATGAGGGCAAAATCCGCTTGCCATAGTGGGCAAAAAAGATGGCGTTGATCAGCTCGGATTTACCACGCGAGAATTCAGCCACAAAGGCAATATTGAGTTTGTCTTCTTTTAAGCGGTCGAGCAGTCCTTGAATTCGGAGTGTGGTTTGCGAATCGTTGAGGTCTTGCTCGTTTAACCAGCGCGATAATTGCGCAATCGATTGGCTTAAATGACCGCGCCAAGCACTATAGGCTTGAAAGTCAGCGACTAAATGGTCGTTGGCGGCTACAGGCTGTAGATCGTCGGTACTCATACTGTCCCCTTGCGTGAAAACACGTGCTCAGCGGGTTGGTTCCCGCTTTAATATATTAGAATTGCTGGGCGTGACTTACCAGAGATTTATCAGAGCTGGCAGTTGTTGCAATAAAACGTGGCGCGTTGGCCTTGGCGTAGGGTGTTGATCAGACTGCCGCAAAGTCGACACGGCTGGCCTGTTCGGCCATAAACGTAGCTATTGAGCATGAAATAGCCGTTTTTCCCCTCACTATCGACATAATCCTTTAAAGTGCTGCCGCCTGCAGCAATCGCTTCATGAAGTGTTTCTTTTATGGCAGCGACTAAGCGCAATCGTTCTTCAGCGCTTAAGCTTTGCCCGGGGCGAGTGGGGTGAATTTTGGCGCGAAACAGCGATTCAGAGGCATAGATATTGCCAACGCCAACCACAACATGATTGTCCATGATCAGTTGCTTGATCGCAGTGCGGCGTTGGCCGATTTTTTGTTGTAGAGCCAGCGCATCAAAAGCATCAGACAGCGGCTCTGGCCCAAGTGATTTGAGTAATGAATGCTCATCAACTGGGGTATCGCACCACAGCCAAGAACCAAAGCGGCGTGGATCGTGATACCTTAGTCTTTTGCCGTTATCCAAAATCAAATCGATGTGATCGTGTTTTTCTGCTGGATACGCTTCGGTGAGAATGCGTAAGCTACCTGACATGCCCAAATGAATAATCAGCGTGCCGTGCTCAAATCCCAGTAGCAAATATTTGGCGCGCCGACCTATGCTGTGAATAGTCTGGCCACCAATCAGGCTGGCTAAATCAGCAGGAACGGGCCAGCGTAAGCGGCCGTTACGCACGATCAGTTCGCTGACTTTGGCATTGAGTAAATGATCATGAATACCACGGCGAGTGGTTTCTACTTCGGGTAATTCTGGCATGGTGTGGGCTCGATTAAAGCGAATCTATGCGGTATAGCGGTGTGCTGTACTTGCGAGTTTGGACTTTCGCCCCCAGTTTACCTAATATCGCGTCTTAATCTTTCAAATCTTGGAACTGACTATGTCCTTGCGCTCTTATTCATTGATTGCGGTTTTCCTTGCCGGTCTGTCAGGATGCGCGGCGCTGACGTCTGCCAATCCAGCGGCCAATTCAAGTGGCTCAGCGGCTGAGTCGGCCTCCGAGCCTGAACGATTAGATGGTTTTGATCCGAGTATTTTGCCAAAAATTGAGCTGAGCGACGAATTGATGATGCGCTTTTTGGTTGGCGATATTGCCGCCCAGCGCGGCAATTCGGCTTTGGCGGCGCAGGCTTGGTTGGATTTGGCGCAGCGCACGCAAGATCCGCGCGCCGCGCAACGCGCAACGCAATTGGCTTTGTCCGCCGGGCAGTTGGTGGTGGCGCAAGACGCCGCACTATTGTGGGTGGCTGGCGCGCCTAACTCGATTCAGGCACGACAAATTTTGGTGGGCTTATTGATTCGCAGTAAACGAGTCGATCAAGTTGAGCCGCATTTACGCGTACTGCTGAATGCCAAATCGGCAGAAATGGCACCGTTTTTTATGCAAATGCACCAGTTGTGGGATAAAAACAGTGATCGCGCCGCCGTTGTTGCCGTCACAGAGCAATTAACGGCGGGCTTTTTGCCTATGCCTGAAGCGCGGTTTGCACGTGCGGTGGCGTATAGCAATGCGGCGGATGACGCACAAGCTTTGGCCGAGCTAGAGCAGGCGTTGAGTTCGCGTGCTTCGTGGGAGCCCGCAGTACTGTATAAGGCGCAACTGCTCTCGGGCAAAAAAGACCCGGCGCTGACTAAATTATTACAAGAAGCGGCCAAAGCCAACCCGATGTCGACAGCGATTACTTTGGCGCAAGCGCGCAATATGGCCGAGGGGCAAAATTATCCTGCCGCACAGCAGCAATACGAAGCCGTTTTGAATCGTGATCCGCAGCAAATTGAGGCTTTAATTGGTGCTGGCTTGATCGCGCTGGAGCTGCATGATTTAGAACGTGCGCAGCGTTATCTTGAGCAAGCGGTGGCGTTAAATCCAAAAATCACGCCGCAATTGGCGGTTTATTTGGGACAAATTGCCGAACAGCAGCATCGTGAACGTGATGCCATTCAATGGTATTTGCAAGTACCTGATGCGCAAGCTGAGCGAGTACAGGCGCGCTTGCCGCGTTTATACGCCCGAATTGGCGAGCAAAAAACTGCCGATGCGGCCTTAGCGGCGTTGCCGGTCGCGTCGCTCAGTGAGCAAATCAATAAAGCACAAATCGAAGCGCAAGTTTGGCGTGAACGCAAAAACTTTACTCAGGCCGTTGCGGTGATGAATGCCGCGATCAAGCGCCATCCGAGTGCGGCTGAGCTTTATTATGATCGTTCTTTATATCTGGATTTGGCCGGGGATATTCCCGCAGCAGAAGCCGATTTACGCTATTACTTGCAGCTCAATCCTGGGCATATTCATGGCTTGAATGCACTTGGGTATATCCTTGCAAACCGCACTGATCGTTACGCAGAGGCAGATACCTATCTGAGTCAGGCCATGGACAAAGAACCAAATAATCCAGTGGTGCTCGACAGTATGGGCTGGCTGCGCTTTAAGCAAGGCAAGCTAAACGAAGCGGCCGAATTGTTAAAACGTGCTTATGCCCAATTGCCCGACCCTGAAATCGCCGCGCATTATGCCGAAGTACTTTGGCAAAAGGGCGATAAAAAGCAGGCGATGACGGTGATCAATGCGGCCATTTTGCTTGAACCGAGTGATGAGAGTTTGCTCGCGCTGCGCCAGAAGATGGGCTGGTAAGTGCTGACATTGGCTAAACAGCTGGCGTTGCCAGTGCATTTTCGTTCGCTTGCTGGCCTGTTGTTGGCGGTGTTTTTGCTGTCGGCTTGTGTGCAAGTGCCGTTAAAGCCACCCAGCGAGGGCTTTGCGGCACAGGGTCGAGTGAATATACGCAGTCAAAATCAAGCCAATACGGCTTTGTTTGATTGGGTGGCGAGCCCGCAGCGGGATGTGTTGTCGTTGTCGTCGCCATTGGGCAATACCTTGGCCCAATTGACGATTCAGTATCAAGCTGGCGAGATTGTCGCGGCACAACTGCAACATGGCGCAACGATGGATGTGGCCGAGCAACCCGAAGCGCTTTTGGCGCAAGTGACGGGTTTAGTGATGCCGGTATCCGGAATGCGCTGGTGGCTGCGTGGACTGCCTGATCCGAAACAACCTTTTACCCGTGGTGCCGATGATTTTGAACAGTCTGGCTGGCGGATTCGCCCCAGTGATTATCGGGCTGGGAATTGGCCGTATCGGGTCGAGCTGACGCGTGACGATTTGCGAATTTTAGTGATGATTAAAGAATGGAGTCATGCTGCGCCATGAGTTTTACCCCTATTGTGGATGAGCAGGGTTTTGCGGCTTTTCCTGCCCCCGCCAAATTGAACTTGTTTTTGCATCTCATTGGTCGTCGTCAGGATGGCTATCATTTATTGCAATCGGTGTTTCAGCTGATTGATGCGCACGATACGATCTGGTTACGACTGCGCCACGACGGACAAATCGTTCACCACAATCCTTTGCCAGGCGTACCTGCTGAATTAGATTTAACGGTGCGTGCCGCGCGCTTATTGCAGCCGAAGGCATCGGATTGGGGGGTGGATATTCGGGTCGATAAGCGTCTGCCTATGGGGGGAGGGGTTGGCGGCGGCAGCTCCGATGCGGCGACAGTTTTATTGGCTTTAAATCAGCTATGGCAATTAGATTATTCACGCGCCGATTTAATGACCCTCGGTTTGCGTTTAGGCGCGGATGTGCCGTTCTTTATTTTTGGGCAAAATGCTTTTGTTGAAGGGATAGGCGAAATCATGACGGCGATTGCAACGCCACCGCGTTATTTTGTGATTTTGCACCCCCCGGTGCATGTTTCTACCCCTGAAATTTTTAAAGACCCTCTCTTGACAAGAAACAGCCCCTCTATTAAAGTTGGCGACCTTGAAGAGGCAGTTACACGTAATGATTTGCAAGCGTGCGCTGTTCGTCAATACCCAGAGATCGCTGAGCAGCTGGCTTTATTAAAGCCGTTTGGTGATGCGAGAATGACCGGATCAGGTAGTTGTGTATTTGTAGAAATGCCTTCACAAGCTGCTGCAGATGCTGTATTATCCGGCCTTCTTGAAAGTATCAGCGGATTGGTCGTCTCAACGTTAGATCGTCATCCGTTATACGAGTACGCTAAGTAATTCATTAGCAAAAAATCGCTAGGGGAGTCGCCAAGTTGGTTAAGGCACTGGATTTTGATTCCAGCATGCGAAGGTTCGAATCCTTCTTCCCCTGCCACCTATAAAAAGAAAGCGTGTAATTATATTAATTACACGCTTTTCGTTTTTTCAGGATTTGGAAATGGCTTACGACAGCCTCATGGTATTTACCGGCAACGCTAACCCTCGCCTTGCTGAACGTGTAGTAAATCATCTGGATATCTCATTAGGACGCGCTACCGTTGGCCGTTTCTCTGATGGTGAAGTTACCGTTGAGTTACTGGAAAATGTTCGCGGTCGTGATGTGTTTGTGTTGCAATCGACATGCGTACCGACGAACGACAACATCATGGAAATGATGTTGATGGTCGATGCGCTAAAACGCGCTTCAGCAGGTCGAATTACGGCAGCGATACCTTATTTTGGTTATGCTCGCCAAGATCGTCGTCCGCGTTCGGCGCGGGTACCGATTTCGGCTAAAGTGATTGCCAATATGTTGCAAGTCGCTGGCGTTGATCGTGTATTGACTGTCGATGTTCATGCTGACCAAATTCAAGGCTTTTTTGATATCCCAGTGGATAATATTTATTCCACTCCGGTGTTGCTAGCTGATATCCGCGCCAAAAATTACGAAAACCTGATGATTGTATCGCCCGATGTGGGTGGTGTATTGCGCGCTCGCGCAATGGCCAAACAGCTTGGTGTAGATATGGCGATTATTGATAAGCGTCGTCCAAAAGCCAATGTGGCCGAAGTGATGCACATCATCGGTGATGTGAAAGGCCGCGATTGCGTGATTATCGACGACATGATCGATACCGCCAATACATTGTGTAAAGCCGCTGAAGCGTTGAAAAAATTCGGTGCTAATCGTGTAATGGCGTATGCCACGCATGCGGTGTTTTCTGGTGCTGCTGTCGATCGCATCATGCAATCTGAACTGGATGAAGTGGTTGTTACTGACACCATCCCAGTTAGCGAATTGGGTCAAGCCAGCGGCCGTGTTCGTGTGGTGTCGATTGCCGGTTTACTGGCAGAGACGATGCGCCGTATCAATAACGAAGAATCGGTTTCTAGTCTATTCGTTGATTGATGCACCATCGGGTTTGCCTCGGTAAACCAGCAAGAATTCAGAGGGATTTTCCCTCGAATCATCAGCTTCTCTGGTCGCGGGGGGCTGATGTTTTTATCTGTACTGGAGTATGACAATGACTTTTGAATTAAAAGCTACAAGCCGCGCACAGCAGGGCACTGGTGCGAGCCGCCGCCTGCGTAAAGCCGGCAAATTGCCAGGTATCGTTTACGGTGGTGCTGCTGAAGCCGTTGCGATCAACTTGGATCACAACAGCATGTATTACACATTGCAAGACGAAAAATTCCACACTGCATTGATCCAATTGTCGGTTGATGACGGTGCTGCGGAACAAGTTTTGGTTCGTGCTGTTCAATACCATCCGTTCAAACAACAAGTTCTACACATCGACTTCCAACGCGTTAGCGCTGAGTCTGTTGTTGAATTGCGTGTGCCATTGCACTTCGTTGATGGCGATGTTTGCCTCGGCGTTAAAATGCAAGGCGGCGCGATCAGCAATGTATTGAAAGAAGTTATGGTTCGTTGCGTTGCTTCGAAACTGCCTGAATTCATTACTGTTGACCAGTCTAAATTGGCAGTGGGTAACTTGTCAGTTCACTTATCTGACATCGTATTGCCAGAAGGCGTTCAATTAGTATCGTTACTTCGCGATGCTGACTTGGCCGTTTCTATGTTGAACGGCGCTAAAGGTTAATTTAACCTTCGCAGTTCATCAAACCCGCTGATTCAGCGGGTTTTTTTTATGTCTACTCAAGATTGATTGGTGTGGTGTACTGAGTCTGGTCGTGATTGTGTACTCGAGACTGAGGAAAATAAGATGGCGATTAAGTTAATCGTAGGTTTGGGTAATCCGGGTGGTGAATATGCGGCAACGCGGCATAATGCCGGATTTTGGTTACTCGATTTTTTAGCACGTGATGGACAGAGTTTTTTACGCCACGACAGCAAATTTCATGGGCTGTGTGGCAAAGTTAAAATCGCTAATCACGATGTTTGGTTATTGCAGCCGCAAACTTTTATGAATCGCAGCGGTTTGGCGGTGGTGGCATTGGCGCAGTTTTATAAAATCATGCCGGATGAAATTTTAGTCGTCCACGATGAACTCGATATTGCTCCGGGCTTAGTGAAGCTGAAAAAAGGCGGGGGTAATGGTGGACATAATGGCTTAAAAGACATTCAGTCTCATCTATCGACGGCTGATTTTTGGCGTTTGCGCCTAGGGATCGGCCACCCGGGTAATAAAAATGAAGTCGCCAATTTTGTGCTCAAGCCACCACGGCGTGAAGAACAAGACTTGATCGATGATGCCATTAATAAGTCTTTGCTGGTGATGCCAAAGATCGTGGTTGGCGAAACAGGTGCTGCAATGAGCATCTTGCATACTGACGATTCAAAAAAGCGTGAACATAAGCCAGAGCCAACGAAAAGTTAAGTATTTCATTCTGAATAATGTGCAGAATGGCTTTGGGCTATATACCTATGGATAAATTTCATGACAAGCAGCGTAATCCCCGTTAATTTAATCACCGGCTTTTTAGGGGTTGGTAAAACCACGGCATTGATGAATTTGCTGGCACAAAAGCCGGCCGATGAATATTGGGCGATTGTCGTGAATGAATTTGGCGAGGTCGGCATTGATGGTGCGACGTTGTCGAGCGCTGGCGATGGCTTGCAAGTGGCCGAAGTGCCCGGCGGTTGTATCTGCTGTACCACCAGCCCGATGCTGCGGGTAACTCTGGGGAAGTTGGCAAGGGGTATACGTCCAGATCGCTTATTGATTGAGCCTTCTGGCTTGGGACATCCAGCGGGTATTATTGATTTGCTACGTGATCCGATGCTCGCTAGCGCTTTTGAAGTGCGGGCGGTGGTGTGCTTGCTCGATCCTCGGCAGTTGGAAGATTCGCGTTATTACTCGCACGAAACTTGGCGCGATCAGTTGCAATTGGCCGATGTCTTGGTGAATAATAAGTGCGATGTGGCCGATGAAGCGCAAATTGTGCGCGCTGAGGCGATGGCTGCGGCTTTCTTTCCGCCTAAGCTGGCCATTACGCGGGCGATTAAGGGGCAGTTTGACCTTGGCTTACTTGATTTAGAGTTACACCCTGAGCGTTGGCCGGTGCAGCATTCGGGCGCGCATGCCCAAGTGGGGCGCTACACTTCGAGTCAGCAAATCCATTCCTCAGTCGTCAGCAAATCGACTGATATGGAGGCCGAAGTGACGAGCTGGCCCATTTGTAAAATGCAATCGAGCCTAGGCTCGCATAGCTGTGGCTGGATTTTCCCGCCGGAAGTGGTTTTTAGTAGTCGCAAGGTGGCGGATTTATTGACGGCACTGTCGCAAAATAGTGATTTAAATCTGCAGGGGCTGACTCGCGCTAAAGGAATTTTTCATACTGAGCGCGATTGGTATCGCTTGGATTGGGTCGACAGCATGACCAGTGCCGCGCCTGCGGCTTATCGGCGTGATAGTCGTTTTGAGGTGATTGTGCAGAGCGATCCAGCACCCGATTGGCAACCGTTGCAGCAAGCTTTGCTGGCAACACTCATTAGCTCGCCATCGCCGCTTTAACTTGATAGAGATAAGCCTCGGCCATATCGCGGTGGCCAGCTTCTTTTAAGGCTTTTTGCCAGCGATCAATGCAAAATTGTAGCTCGTCGTAGCTGCTTAGCGCGTCAAATACATCGCTCAGCATAAATTCAAGCTTATTGGATAAATACGCTTGGTCGGTCATATGGATGATGCGGCGAATTTTGAGTCTGGCACTCGCGCTAGGTAGTGTTCGGCTCGCCGGTGTTGCGCTAGCAATGGATTGTGTGGCTGGTGATGGCGGTATAGGCGCTGACGGCGTATGGCTTGCGTAACCGGCGTGCTCAAGAATGAGATGTAAATCCATCAATTGCTGTAATTGTTTTTGCAGCTCATTGCCATCGGGCTGTAATGCGAGTAGCTCTTCAACGCGTTTCTGGCCATCGATCATGATTAACAGTTGTCGCAATCGAATCGGAAAGCCTGGGCTACGGGTTTTGACTTCGCTAAAGCCCGCGTCGGTTTTGCTGAAAATAGAATTGTGATTCATTACTACCTCGGTATACCTTTTCCTCAGCTTACATATAATTAGAATCTAATGGTATCGGGTATACGCCTTGTGATTGAAAATTTATCCTGCGATGGATCATGCTTAGGGGCGTGATCCGTTGTTGAATATTGATTCTTGATGGCATAAATGACTTAGATTTTAATGCTTTAGGGCTTATTTTGAACTGAGCTTGCGGCCCGATTGAAACGCGTTTTGATCGAAAATCAAATGAAATGGCAGGCTAATAAGTGTTGTAAAGCGGCAACTTTTTGAACTAAAACCTCTGCTTGTCATGCGGTTTTGCTATGGGTCTAAAGATTTTTCGGTGAATGCGGTCTTTTTGCCTTGTTTGGCCACTGAGCATGTAATCATGCCCGCCATTTGTAGTTTTTCTAGCCTCAGGAGTAGATCAGCCAGCGGCATCAGTTGAGTGAGCGCCGCAACACTGATTTTGCCGTCGATCAAGATCAGCAGTTGCCGCTCTTTAAAATTAAGCTGCTGGCTACGTGTGCTGATTTCGCTAATGCCAGCGGCGGTTTTTTCATAAAAAGTGCTTTCCATGGTGACCTCGCAGAATGTGTTTATTCATTCAAGACCTTGTCATGGTTGCAGTGCAATAAAAAAAGCCGCCCATAAGATGAGCGGCTTTTAATCTGTCGTTATTTAGAGCCCGCCGTAAGAGTGCAGCCCGGATAAAAACATATTGACGCCGATAAAGGCAAACGTAGTAACAAACAGCCCAATAACCGCCCACCACGCCAAAATATCACCTCGCCAGCCTTTGATTAAACGAACGTGTAACCAAGCGGCATAATTGAGCCAAACGATCAGCGCCCAAGTTTCTTTTGGATCCCAGCTCCAGTATCCACCCCAAGCATCTGCAGCCCACATCGCACCGAGTACGGTGGCGATGGTAAAAAACAAAAATCCGACGGCAATCGCCTTGTACATTACCTCGCCCAAGGTGTCGTAACTGGGTAGCTTATTCGTGAGAATGCCGCGAGCAGAGAGTAGTTGCGCGACACCCAGCATTGAGGCAATCGCAAAACTGCCATAACCGACAAAATTGGCCGGGACGTGGATTTTCATCCACCACGATTGCAGCGCAGGAATCAGCGGTTGAATCTCATGCGCTTGGCGATCGAGTGAGTACCAAATAATAAAACCCACTGCCGCAGAAATCACCAAGAGCACAAAAGCGCCCATGGTTTTGGCGGCAAATTGCGCTTCGTAATACAGATACATTAAAGCCGTCATCAAGCAAAATAGGATGAAGACTTCATATAAATTGGAGACCGGAATATGCCCGACATCGGCTCCGATTAAATAGCTTTCATACCAGCGAACCAGTTTTGAAATCATCGCTGCGCCAGCCGCAGCCCATGTTAAGCCCGAAGCAATACTCAGTGCGGTGGCCGATTGGCGTAATAAACCAATCCAATACAGGATGGTGGCCAGGAAAAACAGCACGCACATCCACATCACTGCCGATTGACTCGAGAGTAGATACTTCAGCCAAAACTCAGTTTGCCCACGGCTTAAGTCACCGGCATAGAGCTCAATGGCACCGAGCGCAATAATGCCGCACACGGGAAAGAACACCCGCATCGCCGGCCAAAACCAGCCAAACCAACACAAACCGGCGACGGAGCCAATTAAAATACCCTGCTCATAATAGTCGAGAAAGCTGTGGTATTTCTGCCACGAAACCAAGGCTGTTACCACGATAAACAGCGTAAACAGCACATCAGCAGTATTAAAACGGCGATTTTTCAAACTTAGCGAATTCATACAAAGGCTCTCAAAGTGGGGCTTGTTGCTGGTTTGGTGCAAGGTGCTCGATATGGGCGGCAAACTCACGATTTAAATCGTCGGTTTTGCGATTGCTACTCATGGCGATCAAGGTTGAATGCGGACTAATTCTGATCCATAGACGATTTTCTCGAATATAAAACATGCAGAAAATTCCGATGATTAACAACAAAGAGCCTAAATAGACTACGTTTTTACCGGGCGAGCGGGTGAGTTGAAAACCACTCGATTTCACCTCGTTAAAGCCGGTGAGTTGCAAAATAGCCGGTGAGCCGTAATCAAACAAACTGCTGGTGGCGACCAAACTATCCATCAAAAAGCGATACTGCATATTATCGGTTGGCGTGACTGGCAGGCCCGCTTGCGCTTGGGCTAGCTCCATCGCATCGATTGCGGCACTTTGCAGTATTTTAAGGTAAGTTTGCGCGACCACTTGGCGCTCAGCCTGCGGTACTTTTTTCTCTAAGAAGCTTTCAATCGCCGGGAAACCGCCTTGGCTAAATTGAAACAACACGCCCTCAGCAATTTCAGCAAACTGCGCCTCGCCACTCGCGGAAACACCGCCAGCTTTTAAGGCTTTGGCCGCAGTTCTTTTCGTAATATCAGCATGTAAATGTTCATTTAAAATCGTCGATCTAAAGCGCATAAAAGCATCAAGTTGCATATCTTGATCTAGAGGTATACGTGTAAATGCAAATGCTGAAGCGACTTCTCGGCGCATACCTGTAATGAAATAGCTGCTGTCATTTTCTATAAACGGCTGCATATAGTTCTGATATTCAACCGCTTGCCCACGATCATCCCGCACTTTAAATTGAATCGTTGGCCCTAAATTACGCACGTTCCGATCGCCTTGCACCGATTGCGCAGATGCTAACGCGGTTTGCAGTGGCGAAACGGCAACGGCGGAGGTGTCACCCGTCGTCGCGGTTTTATCTAGGGTTTCAATATTAAAGGGACGTAGATCGCCAATTTCGAGGCGGTAATTGGCTTGGCCTGCCGTGAGCGCAAGTTCGGTTTGCGATTGAGCCGCCAATTTGGATTTGGCATTGCTCAATAAATCCCATTGCACAAACTCAAGTCCAGAACCGCCATCGCCAAAGCTGGCTTGATAAATAGCAACGCCATCCACAACTAAAGGATGGTTCACTTTAATGGTGCCACTTTGAATGACTTTGCCAGTTTTAATATCCAGCACATCAATATCACTGGCAAACAATTTAGGCATACCGGTTGAATAATGTTCAATATGAAATTTATTCAGTTTTAAAATAAAAGGTAATTCTTGAACAAAATAGCCATTGCCAGAATTAAGAAATACCACGCTGGCAGAGCTACCCTCACTTAAACTCACATTGCCACGGAAAGACAAATTATTTGACGCGAGGCGGGACATTTCAGGAATTTGACTTTGCGGCACATTGCGCGTTTCTGCGGTTTTAATGTTCAGCATTTCCATGACTTTTAATGGTAAATTGCCGTCCATTAAACCGCCAATACAAATAACCACAATGGCAGAGTGGGTAAATAAATACCCCAGCCGCTGCCAACTGCCTTTTTTAGCGGCAATTAAGGTCGCATCACCGTCGATTCGCAATCGGTAGCGATAACCATGCTCAGTGAGATGTTGGCAAACTTGTTCTTGTTCGAGTGGCTGATTGATTTCGTGATGATGCGACATTAAACGCAAAGAATTGGCGCTGGCTTTGTCACGGTAACTACGTATTTCCCGCATGACACCCGGAAAATGTCGCCAAATACACAGGCAGGTTGAAAAAACCAAAAATGCTAAAATAAGCAAAAACCAGATCGAATGATAAACATCGAATAAGCCAAGTGGTTCAAAAATGCTAAACCAAAAATCCCCAAACTCAACACGATAATTAACATAAGGCTCATTTTGCTTGAGCACGGTACCAATAATTGAGGCAATCGCAAGTAGTGTTAATAAACTAATTGCAAAACGCATCGATGATAATAAATCAAAGAGGGCGCGGCGGAAGGTGTGTGTATTTGAGGTCATCATAAAATCAAAAAAGGGGCGAATCGCCCCCTTTAGTACGCGTAAATCGAAATGAGTTCCAATTAACGCTTAGTGAATTGATTGGATATATTCTGCAACGGCTTTGATTTCAGCATCAGAGAGCTTGGCTGCGATTTCCATCATTGGGACATTGTTATCACGCTGACCGTCACGGAAGGCTTTAAGTTGGGCAGCGGTATAGCCAGCATGCTGGCTGCTGACAAGTGGATATTGAACAGGAATCCCCGCGCCAGAAGGGCCATGGCAAGCCATACAGGCTGGTACGTTTTTGGCGGCAATGCCACCTCGGTAGATTTTTTGCCCAGCGTCAACTAAAGCCTTGTCAGATGCGCCAATTGCTTTCGGTGTTTGCTGGCTATAGTAAGCCGCAACATTGGCCATATCTGCCGCAGTTAATGGCGTTGCCATGCCAAGCATAATGGCATTTTTACGCTTTTGACTTTTAAATTCTTGCAACTGTTTAATGATATATTCTGGATGTTGTCCAGCTAAGTTTGGATTTGCGCTCGCTACGCTATTTCCATCTACGCCATGACAGGCCGCGCAGACTTGGTCAGCGATGACTTTGCCTTTGCTTGGATCGCCTTTAACAATCGCCGAAATCGCGGCGGGTGATATCATCAAAAGTGCTGCAATGCTCACTGCAACAGACATGCTGCGCATAAATCCGCTCCCGTGTTGGAGTACGTCAGTCTAAGGTGCCGACGATAATCGTTCAAATACTGGTATTCTATAGCAAGACTCCGATACAAACCACAATGGCACCCACAGATGTCCCTATTTCAAGGCTTGCAGTTCCTCACTACTGTAAATGATTTAAAGACTTTACCTCATGAAGGGGTCGAAGTTGCTTTCGCTGGCCGTTCAAATGCGGGTAAATCTAGCGCAATTAATACACTCGCGAATATTACGCGTCTAGCCTATGTATCAAAAACGCCTGGGCGTACTCAGCATATTAATTATTTTGATTTTGGTAATGAACGACGTTTAGTCGATTTACCCGGATATGGTTATGCTGATGTGCCTGAGCGAATTCGTAAGCACTGGCAAGGTTTGCTGGCACAGTATTTATCGCATCGCGATAATTTAATTGGCTTAGTGCTGATTATGGATAGCCGTCGGCCACTGACTGATTTGGATCGTAATATGCTCAGTTGGTTTCGCCCAACCGGAAAGCCGATTCATTGCATACTCACCAAGTCAGATAAATTAAATAATCAAGAAAAAGCATTAGTGCTGCGCAAAGTAAAAGCAGAATTTGCTGATGACGCCATGATTACTGTTCAGCTATTTTCAAGCCTTAAAAAACAAGGTGTCGATGAAGTTGAACAAGTCGTTGGTACTTGGTTTGCCGCAGCATTAGAGCTCAGAACCGAGCTTGACCCGACCGGTGGCGAATCAAATTCTTGATGTTTGCGATTGAGAAACTATCCTAATTACAGGTGCGCCCCTGCACCTCCCGCTTTTCCTCCCTGAGCGGGGCTTCGTTGATTCGAAGCATCTATATGGCCCCGATCTGGTTTTATTTAGGTCGGGGTTTCTTTTTTTGTCAGTTTCACTGCAAAAATGGCTGCAAATGCCAACACCTCACGCTATTAGCCTTGTCTAATATCAGTCACGCCCTTATGATTTTCCTCTACGTATAAACTGTTTATCAGTTCACCTGCTCATCGGTGTACTATTTGTTCGCGCTGAGTCTGACACGAATTTTTCGTTGTGAGCCAGTCATGAGGATTCACGAATGTCTAGTCTTGCTGGTATTAAGGTCATGGTTATCGATGACAGCAATACGATTCGACGCAGTGCTGAAATATTTTTGGGGCAAGCTGGTTGCACTGTTATTTTGGCTGAAGATGGATTTGATGCTTTAGCCAAAATTACAGACCACAACCCTGATGTCATTTTTGTCGATGTCATGATGCCGCGTTTAGATGGCTATCAAACTTGCGCCTTAATTAAAAAAAATCCGCGTTTTAAATCTACCCCTGTCGTGATGCTTTCATCAAAAGATGGCTTGTTTGATCGAGCGCGTGGCCGCATGGTGGGATCTGATGAGTATTTAACTAAGCCGTTTACCAAAGACAGCCTATTGGCTGCTGTAGGCACTTACTCAAGCGCAACTTAATTGAAACTAATGGACTTAATTTATTATGACGATCAAAAAGATTCTGATTGTTGATGACTCGCCAACCGAGCGTCATTTTCTGGGTGAATTACTCACCAAAAATGGATTTCAAATCATTACTTTAGAGTCCGGTGAAGAAGCGGTGAGCCGCACTAAAGAGATCATGCCGGATTTGATTTTAATGGACGTGGTGATGCCGGGAATGAATGGTTTTCAAGCCACACGCACCATTTCGCGTGATGAGCCAACGAAAAATATTCCAATCATTATGTGCACTTCAAAAAACCAAGAAACCGATATGGTGTGGGCAAAACGCCAAGGTGCAACTGAGTACGTGGTAAAACCGGTCGACCCACAAGAGTTACTCAATAAAATCGCCGCCCTATAAGGCTTGATCACTGAGGGCGTACGATGGCAAAAAGAAAAAGCGAAAGGGTAAGCCTGCGTGACTATCAGCAAGGCGTGATGCAGCGCTTACAGAGCGCCACGACGGTGGCACAGGTTGATGTACGGTTGGGCCTGCAAATTGGTAATGATCATTGGTTGGTCGATCTCGGTGATGTGTCAGAAGTAATGCCAGTGCCGACGATTGCTGGTGTGCCATTAGCGCACTCATGGTTTAAGGGTGTTGCCAATATTCGTGGTAATTTAGTCAGTGTTGTTGATTTGCCGGCTTTTTTTGGTCAGTCTCATCAAGGTTTTACTCAACTGGCACGCTTGGTGCTTTTGCCATCGCGCCATCTGCCGCACGCCTCGGTCTTGGTTAATAAAATGTTGGGTTTAAAGCATTTGTCTGATTTAGAGGCTTTGCCTTTGGATGCTAGCGCTGCCGCATGGGAGGGGGGGCAATATAAAGATGCGGCTGGTCAGGTTTGGCGAGTGCTAGATGTCGTGAAATTAGTCAATGAAGCTGCATTTTTGCAGACAGGTATTGCATAAAAAATCAAAAGTCACTCAGGGGTGGCGTGGGAGGTATCATGGCAGTGATGGAGCGCATCAGAGGCTTGTTTTCAGGTAGCGATACGGCAGGAAAATCGCAGCAAAGCGAAAGCAAAAAAGCATTCGATCCATCTAGAACCACTTGGTTTCTAGATAAAATTCGTTTACCCGAAGGGGATGACCTTAAAGCGCTCAAACCAACGCCATTGATTGGTCATTTGCCTGCTCGGCAGCAAATGGCAATTTTTTTGCTGACCATGGTTTTGGCGATTATTTTATTTGCAGTAACGGCATTTCTGTCATTTCGCTCTAGCAGCATTAATGCCAGTAACCAAGCCACTGCAACTGAAATGCAAATGTTGTCGCAACGAATTGCTCGCGCATCGACCCAAGCGATTCGTGGTGATGCAGACGCCTTTAAAATTCTTAATGAATCGTATAATAATTTTAATGACGATTTAAATACCCTCATGAATACACGTAACGCTTGGAATTTATTTCAAGTGTCGGGCGCGGAGCAATTAGCCAAAATTGATACCGTATGGAATACCTCATTTCGGCCTAATCCAAGTCGACCTACTGTTGATACGATTTTGAAACAAAAAACCGCATTGATGTCAATTGGTCAGAGCGTAGAGGGGATTAATAGTAATGATGCAAAATTGCTGGAATTGACTCAGCAATTTGCTTCTTTACTTGCCGATGGTGGTGGTACTTTACGTGAATTAGATTACGCCAATCAATTGGCGATGTTGTCGCAAAGAACCTCAAAAAATGCCAATGCAATGTTGGCCAGTGAGCTAATTAATCCAGAAGTGGTCTTTTTGCTGGGTAAAGATGTTTCTACATTTAATGAGATTGTGAAATCTTTTATCGACGGTAATCCAGAGCTAAATATTCGCCCGGTTTCTACGACCGAGATGGTGGATAAACTGGAACAAATTTCAGTTTTATTTAAAGACTTTCAAGTGGTGGTGAGTGCGTTTTCTAAAAACATGCAGCCTTTGGTGAATACCCGATTGGCCAATCAAGCGATTGTTCGTGATTCAGAAAAATTATTAACCGATAGTCAAGCATTGGCTGATCAGTATCATAATTCAGTCGGCGGTATGATTATTGCTGCGGTAGAAGCGGCGTTTATTTTTATTGCACTCGCTTCACTCTTATTATTAGTTCGAGTCTTTAATCAAGAATCGGTGAAACGTCGTTTGGCTTCGGAAGCTGAAAACCGTAAAAATCAGGACGCAATTTTACGTTTGCTCAATGAAATGGGTGATTTGGCCGATGGTGACTTAACGATTCGTGCTTCGGTAACGGAAGATTTAACTGGCGCGATTGCCGATTCAATTAACTTTACCATTGAAGAATTACGTAATCTGATTACCGGTATTAACCGCGCAACAGAGAAAGTAAATGCCTCATCGGCACAAGCGCAAAGTATTTCAACTGAATTATTATCTGCGGCAGAACGACAGTCGAAAGAAATTGAAACCACAAATTATAATGTGGCGCAAATTGTGAGTTCAATTCAGGGTGTATCCAGTACCGCTGCCGAATCAGCAACGGTGGCGCAATCTTCATTGGCGGCGGCAGAATCGGGTGCTGAGGCGGTAAATAATCAAATTCAAGGTATGGGTGAGATTCGCGAGCAGATTCAAGAAACCGCCAAACGTATTAAACGCTTGGGTGAATCGTCACAAGAAATTGGCGAAATCGTTGAATTGATTTCCGACATTACTGAGCAAACCAACGTCTTGGCATTGAATGCGGCGATTCAGGCCGCAGCTGCGGGTGAGGCCGGTCGTGGTTTCTCGGTGGTTGCCGAAGAAGTTCAGCGTTTGGCTGAACGTTCAGGCGAGGCGACCAAGCAAATTGGCGCGATTGTAAAAACCATTCAGGCCGATACGCACGATGCGGTGGCGGCGATGGAATTGTCGACTCAAGGTGTGGTTGAAGGGGCTAAGTTGTCTGATGCTGCAGGTAGTGCTTTGTCAGAGATCGGTAAAGTTTCGCGTGAACTGGCCCGCTTGATTAGCTCTATCGCGCATGAAACCGAAGATCAAACCCGATTGGCGAGCAAAGTGAGTAACACGATGCGCGATATTTTGTCGATTACTGAGCAAACCACCGCAGGTACTCAGCAGTCGGCGATTGCAGTGGGGCAGTTAACGGGCCTAGCTGCAGAACTAAAAGCATCGGTTTCTGGTTTCAAACTGTCTTAATTAATCTCCAGACCGGCCCGGCCGGTCTTCTTCATGGGGCCCTGCCATGAGTGTGCATACTGAATTTGATAAGGGCTCTTTGTTGTGGGTCAAGGCTGAAATTGATAGCACCTTGGCGCGTGCCAGTGATGCACTTGAGCAATACCGCAGCAACAAAGATACCGCAGTCTTAAAACACGCCAAAACGCATTTGCATCAAGCTTATGGCGCGCTCGATCTAGTTGAATTGACTGGTTTAGCGCGCTTTTGTGATGAAATTGAGCAAGTGCTGCTCTTGCTGGAACAAGGCCAGCATGATGCGGTCGGCGTGCCATTGGCATTACGGGCGATCGAAGAAATTGGCCAGTATCTCAATCGTTTAACGATAGGGATGCCCAATGTTCCACTGGCCTTACTGCCCACTTTTGGTGAATTAGCGCAATTACGTGGCGCGAGTACCTCGGGTGCCGAGCTATTTTTCCCGCAACTTATTTTAAGCATGCCAGCGGGCTTGCCGCAAAAGCACGCCTCCGCCGCAGAAATGAGCAGCATTGTGAAGCAGCAACGTCGCCGTTATGAGCGTGCATTACTGCGTTGGGTGCAAGGGCAAAAAGAAGTTGGACCGGTGATGGCCGCCAGTTTGGCTGAGCTGGCTAAATATCAAACTACTAGCTTGCCGCGACATTTTTGGTGGGCTGCGGCTGCCGTGGTGGATGGTTTAAGCAGCAATCGTGCCGAGTTAGATCTTGATCCACAGCAGCTTGTATTACGGCTTAACCTCCAAATTCGGCGTTTAGCTGAAGGCTCAAGCAAAGTCGCTGAGCGGCTATTTCGCGATATTTTGTATCTATTGCCACAGCTCGATTGTGATAGCGCCCTCGCGCAGCGTTTGGCGCAATCTTTTGCCTTGGCCGATTTATTTCCAAACGCGCAAACGATTATGTCGCCAGAAAGCATGGCTGCCGAGCAATTGGCGCGTAGTTTGCGAGAAGAATTAAGCATTGCCAAAGAGTCTTGGTCGCGAGTGGCTGCTGGGCAATTAGACAAAGCCAGCACGGTTAAAAATTTGCTGCAGCAATTGGCGCAAAAATCCAGTCAACTTCAGATTCATGGCCTAGATGCCTTATGGCAAGGTTTGTTGGCTGCCGTGATGCAAGGCTCGTTGAGTCAAGATTTAGCGCTTGAAGTGGCGACGGGCTTATTGCTCGCTGACAATGCGCTCGCTATTTATCCGAGTCAGGCCGATGACTTTATCGAGCAAGTAGACACTTTATTGCTGCGTTTAATTGATCCGAGTGCGGAGAATGAATTACCCCACTTAGATGAAGTGAGCCGAGAAGCACAAGATCGTTTGCTGTTGTCGCATTTAGCGATAGAAATGCACAGTAATTTGCAAGGCATTGAAGACATCTTGGATGGTTTTTTCCGCGATCCAAACGAGCGACAAGCGCTCAATGAGATTGAGCCCATGCTGCGTCAAGTGCAAGGTGCACTGATGATGCTGGAGCGGCAAACTGCGGTTGAACTAAGCCATGAGTGTTTGCAAAGAATTATTCAGCACGCAAGTCATGACGCCAATCCAGAGTTGCATCAATTGGAAGAATTGGCTGAAGCCTTGTCGGCCTTGGGTTTTTATGTCAATGATTTGGCACAAGAGCGAGATGATGAGGCGGCACTGTTGCCGCTATTATTGCGCTTAACCGGTCGCACTGCAGCACCGGCCGAGGTGGATGAACGCATTGCATTGGAAGCCGAGCCAGAGCTCGCGACACCCGAGTTGGCTTTGCCAACAGCTGCGCCTGCGCCAATTGAAGTGACTTTGCCAACGTCAGAAGCGGCAATGGATGCCGAATTACTGGAAATTTATTTAGAAGAAGCGCTTGAGGTGCTGGCGACCATTGAAATCCAGCAAGCCGTATTGCACCACAACTCGCAAGACAGAGAGGCATTCACCACCATACGCCGCAGCTTTCATACGCTTAAAGGCAGTGGCCGGATGGTCGGTTTGCATCAATTGGGTGAAGTGGCTTGGTCAATTGAGCAATTACTCAATAAATGGCTGCAATTGGATAAGCCCGCCTCACCGCGTTTATTGGCCTTACTCGACTTTACGCATCAAGCTTTCGTTGCTTGGGTGGATCAATTACAAAAAACTGGCGTTGTGGCTGTTGAGTCAGCGGCGATTGAGGCCGAAGCATTGGCGCTACGTCATGAAGCGGATCTACCAGAGAAAGGGCCAGCGTCATTACCTGAAACGGCCATTGCAATGGATATGGCCCCCGCTGCCGATATTCAAATTGGCCAAGTATCCGTCTCTGCCACCTTATTTGCGATTTTCTGTGAAGAGGCGCGTAAATATTTGCTGGCTTTATCGCGCGGCGTAGAAGTCCTCGCCGAGTCGGGAGAGGTTGAATCTCAATTTGTACTGGCCGCCCATACCCTAGGGGGGATTGCCTCTACAGCGGGCTTTAGACCTCAAGGTGAGCTGGCATACGCCCTAGAACATGCTTTGCAAAATGGCGCGCAAATTAATCGCGAGCAAGTGCCATTATTTGCCGATGCCGTGCAAATGCTCGATGGCATGTTGCAAGATATTTTTGCTGAGCAAGCGCCATGCACCGCAGCAGATTTAATTGCCCGCTTAGTGGCCCTGCACACGCTGTCCGATGAGATCGAGCTGAGCGATCACGCCGATTTATTGGATCTTGATGCATTGGACGACGTGCTGCCGATAGCATTGGATGCCGCCGTGACGACGCCATTACTGGCTGAATCATGGCCCGAGCGCATCGCAACTCAAACCGCAGCAAGCATCGAAGCTCCGCTCTTGGATCTACCGGCACTTGATCTCATTGGCGATGAACGTCATCGCGAACTTGAGGCGAGTACATCGCCAGATTTGAGTATGGAAGTCGCGCCATTCGCTTTGGCGAGCGATGCGGTGGGCGCTGCGACGGCCATGCCAGCGTTGGTAGAAAACCATCTGGATGAGCCGATTGATGCTCTTTTGGTGGGGGCTGATTTTGCTGCGGATTTATCCGCTGAATTAATCGACTCAGATTTACCCTTGCTCGATTTAATCTTGGCTGAAGATACTCTGCCGGAAACGGAAACGGAAACGGAAACGGAAACGGAAACGGAAACGGAAACGGAAAC
>NZ_CAMTIA010000006.1 GCF_947072475.1 uncultured Deefgea sp. | reverse complement strand
CCGAGCGCGCCCAGCTCCGCTGTGCCCTCGATTGTCGTGAGCCAAACGATAAAACTGTTTGTCTCTCTCCGCACTCGGTGCGCTTAGACGGGATTTAAAGCCCCAGCTCGACGAGCGCGGCACAGCATCAGCACCAAATCCAGATAAAGCCAGAATTAATGGGTATTGCCACACAATCAATGATTTATATTGCTTGCATGGCAATACCCTTATTTTTCGCTCAGCGTTTGCAGTAATTCACTTTCTAGCTGCAAAACAAATTTAGCGTCGTTAAGAACGCGGCCGGAGATTAAAAAATTATCTTCGGCGCGCTCGCCCAAGGTCATAATTTTGGCTGATTGAATCTCGATGCGATTGGCGGCCAAAATGCGCGCAATGGTCGAGAGCAGGCCCGGTCGATCGCCAGCAACCACCGATAGAATCGAATATTTGCCTTTTTCGTCCGGGCGAATTTGCACGTGCGTTTTAACTGGAAAGTGTTTTAGCTGGCGTGAAATCCGGCCGGTGAGTTTGGCTGGCGCGGGTTTGCGTTGATTGAGCACTTCGCTGAGCTCAAATTCAACGTAATTTATTAAATCGCGATACGAAATATGCTGACTATCGGGAATGAATACGTAGAAAGTATCGAGCGCATAGCCGTGATGCGTGGTGTGGATTTGTGCGTCAAAAATTGAATAACCAGCGCGCTCAAAAAAGCTGCAAATATGCACAAACAAATCCGCTTGATCGGGGCCGTAGACTAACACTTGCAGACCTTCGCCGGATTCGGAGAGTTTGGCGCGCACTTGAATGTCGTCGCAATGCGTTCGCGCAAACAGCATTCGGGTGTGCCAAGCAATGTCGCGCGCGTCGTGGCGTAAGAAGTACACCGTATCGAGTAAGCGCCAGAATGGATCGTGCGCATCATTGCGTAATCCATACAGTCGTAACAGTCGCAATGCCTCTTCTTGCCGCTCGCTGAGCCATGAATGGCCACTTTGCTGGTTCAAAAAGCGCTGTGTGCCTTTAAATAAATCTTCGAGCAGTTTGGCTTTCCACGCATTCCAAACTTTGGGGCTGGTGCCGCGAATATCAGCCACCGTTAGTAAATACAGCGCATTCAAATGGCGCTCGTCGCCAACTAGAGCGGCAAATTCGGTGATGACGTCAGGGTCGTACACGTCTTGTTTTTGCGCGATCGACGACATGGTTAAGTGATGCCGAACTAGCCACACAATCAAATCGGTGTCGGCGGCGGGCAAGGGGTGGCGCTCGCACCATTCGCGGGTAATGGTTTCGCCCAGTTGTGAATGATCGCCGCCACGGCCTTTGCCAATATCATGAAATAGCGCGGCTAAATACAGCACTTCAGGGTGGGCAAATTCCTCGATTAGTCGCGAGCACAGCGGGTATTCATGGGTGAAGGCCGGAACGGCAAAGCGGCGCATATTACGCAGCACCATCAAAATATGCTCGTCAACGGTATACACATGAAATAAATCATGTTGCATCCGGCCAACAATATCGCCAAATTCCGGAATGTAGCGGCCCAAAACACCGTATTGATTCATCCGCCGCAATACGCGGGTTAAGCCGCGAGGCTCTCTAAATAGCGCGATAAACAGTTGCTTATTGTGCGGGTTGTGCAAAAAGTCGTCGTTAATTAAGTCGCGGGCATGCCATAGTGCGCGCAGGGTTTCTGGCGCAATGTCGCTGGCTTCGCGGCGTTGTTCTAGATGCAAGAATAGCGCCAAGATCGCCGATGGATTTTTGGTGAATAATTCGGGATCGTAAATCGCCAGTAAGCCATCGCGAATATAAAAATCTGCATTAATTGGCGTGGTATTGCTGAGGTAGGAATAAATTCTTTGCCGTAAAGCATGCACCAGCACCGGCACCAATTGGGTGATGATGCGGGCGGCCAAATAATATTCAGCCATAAAAGCTTCGCTGGCGCGCTGCGTGATTCGGCCGGCGGTAGAGATGTCATCAAAGCCAAAGTCTTTGGCCAGCGCGTGCTGGTAATCAAATAAAATCCGGTCTTCGCGGCGTTTGGCGCGCCAGTGTAGTGCAATCCGATAGGTGCGCAGCACGCGCTCGGCTTCGCACAGCTTACGGTTTTCTTCCGGGGTGAGCATGCTGAGCGCCGCTAGCGCATGCCAGTCGCGGCCAAGGCGTTGGCTGGCAGCAATCCAGCCAATTAGATGCAAATCACGCAGGCCGCCAGGCGCTTCTTTGATATTGGGTTCAAGTTTGTAAGTAGCGTTTTGAAAGCGGCCGTAGCGCGCTTGTTGCTCGATCAGTTTGGCTTCAAAAAATTCTTTTGGGTCGATGTGGCGATGTACCGTATCCATAAAATCATGAAAGCGCTGCCTGTCCCCAGTGAGCGGCCGTGTTTCAAGCAATGCAGTTTGCACGGTGATATCGCGCTCGGCTTCATACAGGCAGTCGGTGGTGGTGCGCACCGAATGGCCAACCTCGATGCCAATATCCCATAGCTCACCGACGAGAACTTCGAGTTTTTCTAGTAAGCCAGCACTGGGCTGCTCGGGCAGTAAAATCAATAGATCGATGTCTGAATAAGGGTATAGCTCGCCACGTCCGTAGCCGCCTACAGCGCAGAGCAATACATCGCTAGTAAATTCATGTCTATCCCATAGCTCGATCAGGGTGGCATCGGTGAGATTCGATAGCGAATTGAGTAAGGGGGGCGCTTTGGTGGGTTCAGAAAAACGCTCGCGCAGTGCGAGTTTAGCAAGGGCATATGATTCACGAATCGCACTGACCGAACGCATGACGATAAACTCCAAACGACAACACTGTGAGTGCCTGATATTACAAGGCACGCTAGCGCCGCATTGCCTTTAGTCTGGGGCAGGCGCTGGCGTGATTAAATCAGGGTGTGGTTTTGATTTAAAAACGCCCTCAATTGAGGGCGTTTAGAATTAAGCGAGCAGGTATTTCTCTGGACGCGGCGGCGTGCCTGCCGATACGGTCAATACCTCGTAACCGGTTTCGGTAACCAATACGGTGTGTTCCCATTGTGCGGACAAGCTACGATCTTTAGTCACAATCGTCCAGCCATCGCTCATTTGTTTGATTTCACGCTTGCCAGCGTTAATCATTGGCTCAATGGTAAAAATCATACCGGCTTTGAGTTCAACGCCGGTGCCAGCCTTGCCGTAATGCAATACTTGCGGCTCTTCATGAAATACCGCGCCAATGCCGTGGCCACAAAATTCACGCACCACCGAATAACCGGCTTTTTCGGCGTATTTTTGAATTGCCGCGCCAATATCGCCCAAACGAGCGCCGGGTTTGACTTGATCAATCCCAATCCACATGCAGTCAAAAGTGATTTGTGATAAACGCTTGGCGTAGGTAGCGACATTGTCGCCAACCATATACATGCGGCTATTGTCACCGTGATAGCCGTCTTTGATGACGGTAATGTCCAGATTCACCACGTCGCCATTTTTAAGTGGCTTGCTGTTTGGAATGCCGTGGCAGATGACATTATTCACCGAAGTGCAAATTGATTTCGGGTAGGGTATATAGCCAGGTGGGCAGTAGTTTAATGGCGCGGGGATAGTACCCTGCACATTAACCATGTATTCATAGCATAAACGATCGATTTCTTCGGTGGTGACACCCGGTTGAATAAACGGGGTGATGTAGTCGAGCACTTCGCTGCCAAGACGGCCCGCAATGCGCATTTTTTCTATTTCTTCGGCAGTTTTAATGGTAATTGTCATACAAGCCTTGAGTTGCTGCGCGCCGCTTACGCCGCGCGAGATGAGTTTGATTTAACGCAAGTATAACATTGCCCGCGCCGCTGCGGATTGAAGACCCCTCGCGCATTGTGGATCCGTAGTGCGCACGCGTGTGCGGCAAGTATGAAAAAACCCAGCATAAGCTGGGTTTGCTGGGGTGCAGATACGCACCTTTGGGTCGGCAGGGGCGGGCTGTGGACTGCTGGCCGCGTTCCGATCCAAAGCGGTGGCTGCCGCGCGCTTACTTTGCTTTGTGCTCAGGCAGTACGATGTTCAATTCAAGCACTTCAAAATCATCTTTGCGTTCAAGTTGAATTTGAATGTCGTCTGGATTGATCGCCACGTATTTAGAAATGACTTCTAATAGTTCGCGCTGCAATTGCGGCAAATAATCTGGCGTACTGTTGGTGCTGCTGCGCTCGTGCGCCAGAATAATTTGTAAACGTTCACGGGCAACGCTGGCGGTTTTTTTCTTTTCGCCAAAAAAATAACTCAAAATAGACATCAATTAACCCCCAAACAACCGTTTCCAGAACGGTGCCTTTGGTACTTCAACAAAACGCATTGGCTTGGTTTCACCAAGAAAGCGGGCCACCACGTCTTTATACGCTTCAGACACGTCCGAACCGGCATTGTGAATGGCTGGCGTGCCCGAGTTTGAAGCTTGTAACACGGTTTCAGATTCTGGCACGATGCCGATTAATGGAATGCGCAATAGATGTTGCACGTCGTCCAGCGACAGCATTTCGCCGCTTTCTACGCGAGCTGGGCTGTAGCGGGTAATCAGTAAATGCGTTTTGACTGAGCCGCCGTCTTCAGCGCGTTTGGATTTGGCATCCAAAATACCAATAATCCGATCCGAGTCACGCACGGAAGAGACTTCTGGGTTGGTGACCACAATCGCTTCGTCGGCAAAGTACAAGGCCAAAAACGCGCCAGTTTCGATGCCGGCGGGGCTGTCGCAAATGATGTAATCAAAACCATCATGCTCGAGCTCTTTGAGGACTTTTTCTACGCCTTCTTTGGAAAGCGCGTCTTTGTCGCGCGTTTGTGAAGCCGGCAAAACATATAGATTGTCGCAGTTTTTGTCTTTAATCAGCGCTTGGCGCAGATTGGCTTCGCCTTGAACGACGTTGACAAAGTCGTACACCACGCGTCGCTCGCAACCCATGATTAGGTCTAGGTTGCGTAAGCCCACATCAAAATCGATGACGGCGGTTTTAAAACCACGTAAGGCGAGGCCCGAGGCGAAGCTAGCGCTGGTTGTGGTTTTACCAACGCCACCTTTGCCGGATGTTATTACTACGATTTTTGCCACGGAAATCCCCTGCAAATAAAATAAGTTTAATTGGTTTGAGTGAGTGCTTCGATCACGAGTTTGTCTTGATCGAGGTAAATCTGGCTTGGTTTGCCGGCAATAGAGTCCGGTAGGTTTTCATCGAGCGAGCGATAAATGCCGGCAATGGAAACCAATTCAGCTTCCATGCAGGTGGTGAAAATTCTCGCCTGGGTGTCGCCGCGCGCACCGGCTAAAGCACGGCCACGCAGTGGGGCGTAAACATGGATATTGCCATCGGCAATGACTTCCGCACCGTGAGACACCAAGGCCAATACGATTAAGTCGCAACCTTTGGCATACACCTGTTGTCCGGTTCGGACTGGGCGATGAATAATCATTGCCGATGGTGTGGCGATGGTTTCAACCACGGCGGGGGTGTGCGTGATGCTGCTGTCTTGCAGTACCATCAGTCCGGCTTCTTGGGCGGCAACTTGTTGATCGATCGAGCCGCCTTGGGCTGCAATCGGCCTGAGCTGAAATTGGCGTAGTACATTGACCAGTGCTGCGATGTCTATTGCCGATGGAATCGATTTAAGCTGGCTAAAGTCAACGGCGATTTGCTCGTTGGATAGAAAATGTTCGCCGTCACCGAGCTGCTCTTGGAGGGCCAAAATTAATTTTTCTGGCTCGAGCGTGCTGGGCACAAAGGCGGTGAGTTTAGTGGTAGTGCTTTTAAACTCAAATACAGGTGCCGGATCATCGGCGTAAGCAAAACTGGTCATGGAGCTAGGGTCACAGCAGCGAAAGATCGCAGTTTACCGTCTCAGTGCAACACAAGGAAGCTGAGTTTGCGACTTCTGTAATCAATGCACCGTAAATTCAGGAAAAAAGCGGTTTTTAAGCTGAATCTGTGGTGCATTGATGTGGTTTTAGAAGGTTCGACGCTTGATGCCCGTGCGATGCATGATGGTGGTTGACAGCTCTTCAATCGACATGCGCGTGGTGTTGAGGTAGGGAACGCCCACGTGGCGCAAGAGTGCTTCGGCTTCGGCTACTTCAAACTGGCAAGTTTCAATTGAGCAATAACGGCTGTTGGGTTTTCTTTCTTCGCGAATCTGTTGTAAGCGTTCTGGCTCAATTGTAAGGCCGAATAATTTGTGTCGATATGGCAACAAAAGACGTGGCAAAGTGTGTTGGCCGAAGTCTTCTGGGGTGAGTGGATAGTTGGCCGCCTTGATGCCGAACTGCAAGGCCATATACAGGCAAGTGGGGGTTTTGCCAGAACGGGAGACGCCAACCAAAATTAGATCGGCTTCGGCCAAGTCACGCGGCATGATGCCGTCATCGTGATTGATTGAAAAATTAACCGCGTCTATTCGATTTTTGTATTCTTCAAAATTGCCAATCGAGTGCGAGCGGCCAATGGTGTGGGTGGATTCAATGCCTAGCTCTTCTTCGAGCGGGCCGATAAATTGTTCTAAAAAATCAACGGTTAAAGCGTCTTCGACGTGGATTTTTTCGCGTAAGATCGGGTCGACGATGGTGCTAAAAACCAGAGGTCGACAGCCATCGACCACGGCGTGGCGGCGGATGTCCAAGGCCACTTGCTCGGCTTTGGCCATGGTATCAACAAATGGCAAGGTGATTCGGTTGAAGTCAACGTCTTCAAATTGTGATAGCAATGAATGCCCTAAAATTTCGGCAGTAATCCCTGTTCGATCAGAGACAAAAAAAGCTGTTCGGCGCATATACCCCCCTTTGCAGCAGGATAACGTGCAATCATCAGGAAAACCAGTAAAGGTATTTCCTGACTTGGCTTTCGCGACCAAAAAGCTAAACTTGAGGGGATTTTTGCAATGCAGCATTCTTTAATTGTTAAGGGCCACGCCAGATGACTGAAAAATACGTACTCGATTTTGCTCAGCTACGCATGAATGACGTAGAAAAAGTGGGTGGGAAAAACGCCTCGTTGGGCGAAATGATTTCGCAGCTTAGCGAAAAAGGCGTACGCGTTCCCGGTGGTTTTGCCACCTCAGCCGAAGCGTATCGGGTCTTTCTGGCGCAAAACGGTTTGGCAGAACAGATTGATGAAATCCTCAGTACGCTAGACGTGGATGATGTGAAGCAATTGGCCGTGGTAGGTAAGCAAATCCGGGAATGGATTATGGCGACCCCGTTGCCCGCGCAACTAGAGGCTGAAATGGCCGAGCATTACGCGCGTTTGGGTGACAATGTCACCGTCGCGGTGCGTTCATCGGCAACGGCCGAAGATTTACCGGATGCGTCTTTTGCCGGCCAGCAAGAAACCTTTTTAAATATCGTCGGCTACCAAAATGTAGTGGATGCGATGAAGCATGTATTTGCTTCTTTATATAACGATAGAGCGATTGCGTATCGGGTGCATAAAGGCTTTGATCACAAAATTGTGGCGCTATCGGCCGGTATTCAGCGCATGGTGCGCTCGGATAAAGGCGCGGCAGGGGTGCTGTTTACCATTGATACCGAATCAGGTTTTGATCAGGTGGTGTTTGTTACCGCGTCGTATGGTTTGGGTGAAACCGTGGTGCAAGGCGCGGTCAATCCGGATGAGTTTTTTGTGCATAAACCGACCTTAGCGGCTGGTCGCCCAGCGATTGTGCGTCGCCATTTGGGGGGTAAGGCGCTGAAAATGGAGTTTGATACCGAATCGGTTGCTGGGAAATCGGTAAAAACCGTGCCAGTGAGTAAAGAGGAGCGCCATCAGTTCTCAATTACCGATGCCGAAGTGGAAGAGTTAGCGCGTTACGCGGTGATTATTGAACAGCATTATGGCCGTGCGATGGATGTGGAGTGGGGCCGTGATGGGATTGATGGCCAGTTGTATATCTTGCAAGCGCGTCCAGAGACCGTCAAATCTCAAGAATCGAGCTCAGATAAACTCACCAAGTTTCGGATGCTAGAAACCAGCCGCATCATGACTGAGGGTCGGGCCATTGGCCAGAAAATCGGCCAAGGTAAGGTGCGGATTATTCGTGATGTGTCCGAAATGGATCGGGTACAAGCTGGTGACGTATTGGTGTCGGACATGACCGACCCAGATTGGGAGCCAGTGATGAAGCGGGCGGCGGCGATTGTCACTAATCGTGGCGGTCGTACTTGCCACGCGGCCATTATCGCGCGTGAGTTGGGTATTCCAGCGGTGGTCGGTTGTGGTGATGCCACGCAAATGCTGAAAGAAGGCGATGAAGTGACTGTGTCGTGCTCGGAAGGCGATGCCGGCTTTGTGTATGAAGGCTTGCTCAAATTTGAACGACTGGACGTGGCGCTGCAAAGCTTGCCTGACGCGCCGGTTAAAATCATGATGAATGTGGGCAATCCTGAGCTGGCGTTTGACTTTTGCCAGTTGCCAAACGAAGGCGTGGGTTTAGCGCGTTTGGAATTCATTATTAATCGCATGATCGGGATTCATCCCAAAGCGCTGCTGGCTTACCCTAATTTGGCCGAGCCGCTGAAATCACAAGTTGAAGAGCGCATCGCAGGCTATCGCTCAGCGATTGATTTTTATATCGATAAAATTGCCGAAGGGATTGCGACTTTAGGTGCGGCGTTTTATCCGAAAAAAGTCATTGTGCGCTTGTCTGATTTTAAATCGAATGAATATGCCAATCTGCTCGGTGGTGCTGAGTATGAGCCACACGAAGAAAACCCAATGATTGGCTTTCGCGGGGCGGCCCGTTATGTCGATAAATCATTCCGTGATTGTTTTGAATTGGAATGCCGCGCAGTTAAAAAAGTCCGCGATGTGATGGGGCTGACCAATATTGAAGTGATGATTCCATTTGTGCGCACACTCAATGAAGCCGAGTGCGTGATTGAGCTACTGGAACGCAATGGCTTAAAACGCGGCGAGAACGGTCTACGCGTGATCATGATGTGTGAAATTCCTGCTAATGCCGTGTTAGCTGAGCAATTTTTGCAGTATTTTGATGGCTTCTCGATTGGCTCGAATGATATGACGCAATTGACCCTAGGGATTGATCGCGATTCAGGTGGCCCAGTGTCAACCAGCTTTGACGAGCGCAATGAGGCGGTGAAAGCAATGCTGTCGATGTCGATTAAAGCTTGCCGTAAATTGGGTAAATACGTGGGGATTTGCGGTCAAGGCCCGTCTGATCATCCTGACTTCGCCCAGTGGTTGGTCGAAGAGGGAATTGAGACGATTTCGCTCAACCCAGATACTGTGATTGAAACGTGGTTGTTCTTGGCCAATGGTGGCAAGGCTTAATACGGCGTAGTTATGGCTTTGTTTTTTCCGATAAATACCGGCAAGCGCTACGCTGCCGGTATTTTTTTGCCGCGTGGCGGTGTGAATAATTTTGCTGAAATGAGTGCTGATACTTTACTTACTTAAACTAAAATGTATTTACATATTTAATTCAGGTATACATGCAATGAGCTTACACCAACCAGCAAAACAGCAAAAAAAGAAAGTGCTCTGTGTTTTTGGTACTCGCCCTGAGGCCATTAAGATGGCACCGCTGGTTTTGGCTTTGCAGGCCAATAGCGAAATTGAGTGCCGAGTGTGTGTGACGGCACAGCATCGGGAAATGCTCGATCAAGTGATGCATTTATTTGGCCTAGAGGCCGATTACGATTTGAATTTAATGCAGCCTGGACAAAATCTGACTGACTTGACGGCGCGGGCATTGCAGGGCGTGCGCGATGTGTTGGTGGCTTATCAACCGGATTTAGTGTTGGTGCATGGCGATACCACCACCACATTGGCGGCGGGACTGGCGGCGTTTTATCAGCATATTCCGGTTGGGCATGTAGAAGCCGGTTTGAGAACGGGCAATTTATACGCGCCGTGGCCCGAAGAGCTCAATCGCTCGGTGGTGGGCTTATTTGCCGCGCTGCATTTCGCGCCGACAGCAACGGCTGCCAATAATTTACTGCAGGCAGGGGTGGCACCAGAGTCGGTGTTTGTCACCGGCAATACGGTGCTCGATGCTTTGTTGCAAGTGAGTCAGCAAATTGATACTGATGCCGATTTGGCTTTGTCGCTTGCCGCTGATTTTGCTTTTTTAGATCCAAGTAAAAAACTGATTTTAGTCACCGGCCATCGGCGAGAAAATTTTGGCGATGGCTTTGTGCATATCTGCCAAGCATTGCGCCAGTTAGCCATGCGTGATGATGTGCAAATCGTGTATCCAGTGCATTTAAATCCACAGGTGCAAGCGCCGGTGAATGAAATTTTGCAATCATGCGCCAACGTGCATTTGATTGATCCGCAGACTTATTTGCCCTTTGTGTATTTATTAAAGCGCTCATTTTTGGTACTCACCGATAGCGGCGGCATTCAAGAAGAGGCCCCCACTTTAGGTAAACCAGTGTTGGTGATGCGCGAAACCACCGAGCGCCCAGAAGCGGTTGCTGCCGGCACCGCCAAGCTAGTAGGTACTGATGGCGAGCGGATTGTGGAGGCGGTGAGGCAGTTGCTCGATGAGCCTGCGGTGTATCAGGCGATGGCTCAGGCTAGCAATCCGTATGGTGATGGTCATGCGGCCAAGCGGATTGTTGATTTAATTGCGGCTTGGCAGGTGGCGCAGTGAGTTGGCTCGATGTTTTGGCGGCGTATTGGTTTTTGATCTCCTTATTATTGAAGTTGGGGATTGTGGTGATTTTTTTGAGCTCGCTCGATGATTTTTTTATTGATTGTCGCTATTGGGTATGGCGCTTTAAGCACCGAAAATCATGGCGTAGAAGTCAATACCTGCCTGAATATGCCGATGATTTGTATCAAGATGCGCAGCAAGCCATTGCCATTATGATTCCGGCTTGGCATGAAGCGCCGGTGATTCAGCGGATGGCCGATTATGCGGCGAGCACGTTTGACTACGACAATTATCATATTTTTGTCGGCACCTATCCCAATGATCCAGAAACGCAGGCTGAAGTGGACTTGGTGGCCAAAAAATACCCCAATGTCCACAAAGTCGTCACCTGTGATCCAGGGCCGACGACCAAGGCCGATTGCTTAAATCATGTGGTCGCTTTTATTCTTGATATGGAACAGCGAGAAGGGATTCACTTCACTTGCTTGGCGTATCACGATGCCGAAGACATGATTCATCCTTTGGAATTACGGGCGTTTAATCGCTTGGTGCCCCAATTTGATTTAGTGCAGCTGCCGGTGATGCCTTTGGCGCGATCTTGGCAAAATGTCGTCGGCAATCATTATGTCGATGAATTTGCTGAATGGCATGGCAAAGATATATTGGTAAGGCAATTACTCACCGGCCAAGTGCCCAGTGCGGGCGTGGGCACGGCATTTAGTCGTAAAGCCTTGGGTTTGCTGTCCGAAATCAATGGTGGGGTGGTGTTTGATACCGGCACGCTGACTGAAGATTATGAGATCGGTTTTCGCTTGCATGAAGTGGGTGCGCGCGAAATGATGCTGCATTATCAAGTCCAATTTAAAGGCGAAGCGCCGGCGTGGTTTGGCCGACGAGGCGTGCACGATATGATTTGTGTGCAGGAGTATTTTCCAAATCATCTGTGGCAAGCGATTCGACAAAAATCCAGATGGATTGTGGGTATTGTCTTCCAAGGCACAAAAAACTTGGGCTGGAGCGGTAAACCCCTAATGAAGTATATGTTGGCGCGAGATCGAAAAAGCGTGATCGCTTTTCCTTCCTTACTGATGGGTTATGTGATTGTGCTGACGGTTTTTCAGGCGTGGTTGCACCATGTGGCCAATCCCGAGTGGTGGACTTTTCCTGAGCTGATTGAGTCCGACAGTCGTTTGTGGATTTTGGTCGGGATTAATTTTTTCTTTATGCTGAATCGCGTGATGCAACGCTTTATTTTTACCCGGCGTTATTTTGGCTTTTGGCAAGGCTTGCAATCGCTGCCGCGAATGATTGTCGGTAATGTGATTAATATTGCCGCATTTTTTCGGGCGTTTTCTCAGGTAAGAAATAGTAATAAAACCGGTCGAGCCGTGCAGTGGGATAAAACCAGCCATGACTTTCCTGATTTACACGCGGGAGAACCGGATGATAAAAAATAAATCGATTAGCGCTGTGTCCTTTTTGTGCATGGCATTGGGTTTGAGTTCGCCCGTAAAAGCCAGTTGGCTGGGGGATGAATGGCGTGAGTTTAGAACGTATCCGCGCATGGAAAAAGCCTATCAGCGCTTAGATAAGGGCGATTACGCGGGGGCTCGGCAATGGTTTGAAGAGGTTTATAAAATTGATCCACACCAAAGAAAAGCGACGTTAGCATTGGCTGAAGTGTGCTCGCGGCAGCAAGATGCGCAGTGCTTGAGTCGTTTGGGGAAAGATTGGCTGCACCGCGCGCCCAATGATGGCATGGGCTATTTATTGCAAGCGTGGAACGCTTATTTAAATCACGATGATGCTCGTCTATTGCAGCTTGCGCCTGAAGCCTTAAAACGTTCGGGCTTAACGCCTGTGGCGCGCAGTAAAGTGGCGGACGTTTGGATGAATGCAGCGGTACGACAAGGCAACGTGACGCAGATTCAACATGCTTTGGCGCAAATTGCGAAATATCAGATTACTTTGCCCCCAGCCTTGTTGACTCAGGTGGAGGCGGTGCTGCAATCGGCCAAGTCCAATCCGACTTTCTCCGCCAAGTTATTGCCATCGGCAATGCCGTCGATCGCGGCAACGATCAAGCCTAAAAAATCACCGCCAGTTGCGCAGCGTGCTCAACCCGCCACGCCGCGCGCATTGCAACCGGCCGCCCTTTTTCCGTATGCCGCATTGCCTGCCGCGCAGCGCGAAGCGAAAATCAGCGCCGATTTTTCGGCCTTAATGACCAAGCATCAAGACGTGGAACTACAGCGGCAGCTCGCTCAGTTAAGGCAAGCGCATTTATGGACCCCCGCCTTGGGTGAAACGCTGACTAATCTCTTGCAAGGGAAAAACTGTCCTTTGTTGTTGAGAGAGACGCCAGTGTCTAATTTGCCCAGTCAAACGACCGAGCGCAGCCAAATGGCGGCGGCCTATTGCAGTCGGGACAATTACCAACAGGCTGCGGCTTATTTTGCGGCAGCCAATCAACTGAGTGAGCTAAAAGGTCATGCATCAATCCCCGCAATGCAAGGTGAAGGTGAGGCGTTGCTGGCTAGTGGCGATGTCGCGCAAGGGATGCAGCGTTTAGATCAACGCTTGCAGTTGGAAATGAACGAATCGCAGGCGCGTGAATTGGCAAAACTAGCGCTGCAGCATCTCGATTTGGCGGTGAGTGCGGATATTGCGGCGCATTATCCCGATTATTTTCCGCCGGGTGAATTGGCGTTGGGGCGTGCAAGACAAGCTCGTCAACATGCAGATTTTGCGGCGGCAGATACCGCTTATCAAGAAGCCTTAGCCGCAAAGCCCAGTGCCTTGTTGTGGTACGAATACGCTGGTTTTTTGCAGCAATTGCAGCGCCATGAACAACAAGGTGCGGCATTGGCGCAGGCAGCCCAATTGGCACCGAACAACCCGCAGATTTTGGCTGAATATGGCTTTTGGTTGAAAGGCCAAGGCAAAGCAGAGCAAGCCTTAGCCTTATTTCGTGCCGCTTTGGCGCACGATGCCAATCGTAAAGAGCTCAGCCCTGAAATTGCGCAGCTTGAAATGGCCTTGGGGCAAACTGAGTTGGCCATTGCGGATTTACGCTTCAGTATTGATCACCAAGCCGAAATCCAAACTCGATTGGGCTTGGATGAGACGGCGATGCAAACGCAGCTGTTTGGTTGGCAACGCAATGTGCAAACTTTGGAAGACCGATGGAGTTGGTCTTTGGGTAGCCAGATTCGTTTGAATCAAGGTCCCGATGGCCAGCTGGTCAGTAGTCCAGTGCAATTTGCGCAATATGGTGGTGCGATCAATGCTGAGCTGGCATACCGGCTTGATCCGCTTATCGATGTGGCATTACCAACGAGCATTTTTGTTCGCAGTGATGCCAGCTTGCAAGATCAATCGTTAAAATTATTAAATCACAATGCCAATTTCAGCGTGGGCGTTCGCCAACGGCTATTAACAAATTATGTACTGATGGGGTCTGCTGAGTGGATTTACCGCGATGATGCAAAATATACGCAAGATATGATGCTGCGCTTATCGGGATCGCATTCAATCAATACCGATTGGCAGCCGGTTAAAGCGCAATGGACTTCGCTGAGCGTGTATGGGGATGCGGCATGGCTAGCTCGTGCCAATAGCTACTATTTAACTGGGGTGCTTGAAGTCGGTGAACACTATCGTTTAATCGATGCAGGTAAAACGACTTTAATGCCTTACATCAATAGCATGGTCGCTACGAATACGGATAATGACCAACATTCGACCGTGAGCCGATTTGATATTGGGGTAGGACTCGCCTTGATGACTTGGTTTGGTGGTGACCCTTGGCGGGCACCTGACCAGCAGCAAAGGATTGCAGTCGAGGTTCGGCAAGCGATTGGTGGTAATAGCGATGATCGATTCGCTGTTTTATTCCGTTGGAG
Source organism: uncultured Deefgea sp. (assembly GCF_947072475.1). Lineage (GTDB taxonomy): Bacteria > Pseudomonadota > Gammaproteobacteria > Burkholderiales > Chitinibacteraceae > Deefgea. Next base: position 79,267 of record NZ_CAMTIA010000006.1, on the reverse strand, counting down.
CGTTACACATTGAAATGGATATGGGCTGTATCGACGTTAGTATTGAGTGCCGAGTTATTGGCTAGTTCCTGCCAAGAACCGGCGGTTAAAACAGTGATCTTGCAACCGTGGCAAAGTCAGTCTGAAGTCACTCCGGCCAACGCACGCCGAATTAATCGGCAGTTAGATGCGCAGGGTTTTGGGATTGTGCTGTTGCAATGGAGTCGCAGTGGGCAGGCTGAATTTTGGCCCAGTGATGGCTCGGGCTGGTTGCATAATCGTTTGCTGCTGAATGGGCATCGTAGTTACATCATGGGTCTGTACTCCGACCCGAGTTTTTTTAAAGCACTTGATTTGCCCGATAATAAATTAGAGGCGTATTTGTCAGGTTTGCGTGAATTGAGTCTTGCTGAGGCCAAAAAAATCATCGTGCAATCAAAGGTGAAAATAATTGGTTGGTATCTTCCCGAAGAAATTGATGATTTGAATTGGCGAACGCCAGCTAGACAAGCAATGTTGATGCGGCATTATCAAGCTATTTCGCGGGATTTAAAGGCGTTACGACCTGATTTGCCGGTGTACGCGAGCTCTTTTTTTGGCGGGTTTAGTCCACCCAAAGAATACGCAGAAATGCTGCGCTCATTACAGCAGCAAACTGGTATTCAATGGATGGTGCAAGGCGGGCAAGGCGTATTGCGTAAACCGCAGCCAGCGACGGCCTCCTATCTAAGTGCGGTGAATGCTGCGCTGCCACGGCAACAGTGGAGCGGCATTTTAGAGGTATTTACCGAGCAAGATAGCGCTAAGGCACAGCGTTTTTGTCCTGCTAACGTGTCTGAGGTCCAGCAAAGAAAAGCCGTTTGGTGTGCTGCAACAGGGTATTCGCCAACGGTGTATTTTTCACTCAATCAGTTAAGTGAGTCCATGTTGGGTATTGCGAATTCCGATTGCAAAATAGAATCGCTACATGGCCCAATTCACCGTCAATAGCGGCGGGCAGGGCGTTTTCGTAGCGGCGGTTATTTTCGCGAAGACAATGCTTGATTCGCCACGAAAATCACGCCAGCGCGGCGGAACACCAAGCGTCAATAGCGCGTATAAAAACACAGTGTTTATTTTTATACGCTTACTCCGCATATCCCGCTGGCGTCGTCTTAGTTTATCATCGAGTCATCGCTGATTTGATTTTTAAAGGAAGACTGCTATGGCTTTAACCCGCGCTGCTTTTGATCAATACATGGTGCCCAACTATGCACCCGCTGCATTTATACCTGTCCGTGGCTTAGCCAGCCGGGTTTGGGATCAATCGGGTAAAGAATATATCGATTTTGCTGGTGGTATTGCCGTGAATTCTTTGGGCCATTGCCACCCGGCATTGGTTGGCGCTTTAACTCAGCAGGCCAATCAACTGTGGCATGTCTCGAACGTGTTTACCAATGAGCCAGCGCTGGCATTGGCGCAAAAATTAGTCGATGCCACGTTTGCCGATAAAGTGTTTTTTTGCAATTCGGGTGCTGAAGCCAATGAAGCTGCGCTGAAATTAGCCCGCCGTGCGGCAATTGAGCAATTTGGCGAGCAAAAAAATAAAGTGCTTTCGGCACTCAGTAGCTTTCATGGGCGCACCTTTTTTACCGTGTGTGTGGGTGGTCAGCCTAAGTATTCAGATGGTTTTGGCCCTAAGCCCGCCGGCATTGAATACTTTGAATACAATAATTTAGCCGCGTTTAAAGCCTTGATTGACGACGACACTGCGTGCGTGATTTTAGAGCCGATTCAAGGTGAGGGTGGTGTCGTGCCTGCCGATGCAGCCTTTTTGCAAGGGGTGCGTGATTTATGTACGCAGCACAACGCCTATTTGATTTTTGATGAAGTGCAATCGGGGATGGGGCGCTCCGGTAGCTTGTTTGCGTATCAAGAATATGGCGTCGTGCCAGATATTTTGAGCAGTGCAAAAAGCTTAGGTGGCGGCTTCCCGATTGGGGCGATGCTGACAACGGCCGAGATTGCCAAATACTTGGTTGCTGGCACGCACGGCACTACTTATGGTGGCAATCCATTGGCGTGTGCCGTAGCAGGTGCGGTGATGGATGTGATTAACACGCCGGAAGTATTGGCGGGGGTAAAAACCAAACACGCACAGTTTGTTGCTGGTATTGCCGCGATCAATGCAAAGTATCCGGTGTTTAGTCAAGTGCGTGGTTTGGGTTTACTGATTGGTGCGGTTTTATCTGCAGCCTATCAAGACCGGGCGAAAGAAATTTTGAATATGGCGGCGCAACATGGCGTGATGGTGTTGATGGCCGGGCCGAATGTGATCCGTTTTGCCCCCTCTTTGGTGGTGAATGATGAAGAGATTACAACCGGCTTAGCGCGACTTGAAATCGCGATTGCACAGTTTGTTGCCTAGCACGTCATCGCTAAATTAATACTCAACCGCCCGATGGGCGGTTTTTTTATGTTGATTGATTGTGATGGTGTTTGGCACGATTAACGATGTATATCGCTGCCGCCCATATGAGTAATGGCCTGCTTATGAATACCCCATTAGCGCTGTCAATACATGGCAAACCAACATGATGACGTCATTAATAACGAAAGTGTAATAATCCGTAAGCATGGAGAGCTAGGGAAAACCGCAGTATTCCGCATCACCACAAACAGGTAATTTTCACGTTATCCAAACTGTTACGGTAGAATTTGGTGGTTACTGATACGTAGCATGGATAAATAAAACGGCGAAACACGCGTTTCGTTGTACGAATAGTCTTTTTAGGGACGGGCCTGCAGTGGATATTTTTCTCCAACAAATTATTAATGGGTTGGTAATCGGTAGCATTTATGCGCTGATTGCTTTGGGGTACACCATGGTGTACGGCATCATGCAATTGATTAATTTCGCGCATGGTGAAGTGGTGATGATTGGTGCAATGGTGACGATCACCTGCATCAATTTCTTATTAGGACATCATTTTAATTTATCGGGGCCGGCCCTGTTGTTGGTTGGCTTACTGATGGCGATACCGGTGTCGATGGTGCTTGGGTACACCATTGAAAAAGTAGCCTACCGGCCTTTGCGCCGTGCTCCTCGTTTGGCGCCGTTGATTACTGCGATTGGTGTGTCGATTGTGTTGCAACAATTGGCGATGCTGATTTGGGGTCGTAACTATCGTCCGTTCCCAGCGATTTTGCCGACCGAGGTGTATAGCATTGGCGGCGCTTCGATTACGCAAGTTCAAGTGGCGATTGTGGTTTTGACTTTGCTGCTGATGGCAGGCATGTATTTTCTGATTGAAAAAACCAAAATGGGCCGCGCGATGCGTGCCACAGCACAAAACCCAGAAGTAGCAAAATTAATGGGGGTGAATGTCAATCATATTATTTCAATGACGTTTGTGATCGGTTCGGCTTTGGGGGCGATGGCTGGTGTGATGGTCGCCGCCAATTATGATCAAGCGCACGCGTATATGGGCTTTATGATTGGTTTGAAGGCCTTTACTGCCGCAGTGCTCGGTGGCATTGGTAATTTAGGTGGCGCTGTTCTGGGCGGCTTATTACTGGGTGTGATTGAAAGCTTGGGTGCAGGTTATCTCGGTGATTTAACTGGCGGAGTCCTTGGCAGTAATTACAAAGACATTCTGGCATTTGTCGTTTTAATTCTAGTCTTGGTGTTCCGCCCTTCAGGTTTGATGGGTGAACGCGTTGCAGAACGTGCTTAAGCCGAGGTGAATATGACAAGTACAATCAATAGCGCCGAATTTCGTGCCAATAACTTAAAAACAACGCTGGTGCTGGGCGTGATTGCCGTGGTGTTAGCGATTTTGCCTTGGGCATTGGGCCACTTTTTTGAAAGTGGCAATTCATGGCTCAGGGCGGTGGATTTTGCTTTGCTCTACATTATGTTGGCTTTAGGGCTCAATATTGTGGTGGGTTACGCCGGTTTGCTCGATCTGGGTTATATCGCGTTTTATGCCGTTGGCGCTTATACCTTTGCCTTACTCAATTCACCGCATTTGCAGGCGGTGATTCCAGAGTGGTTATTCCAACCTAATTTCTTTGTCATGATGCTGATTGCGGCGTTTGTCGCAGGGGTGTTTGGCGTATTGTTGGGCTCGCCAACATTGAAATTACGCGGTGATTATTTAGCCATTGTGACCTTGGGTTTTGGTGAGATTATTCGGATTTTCATGAATAACTTAGATCGTCCGATCAATATTACCAATGGCCCACAAGGGATTAACAATATTCCGGCGGTGCAATTTGCCGGTTACGATTTGGGTCGTCCAATTGAATTTTTGGGTGTTAGTTTTGAGAAAATTCATTTGTATTACTACCTGATTCTCGCAATGTGTTTTTTCATTATTTTTGTTTCGATGCGTTTACAGCGCTCGCGAATTGGCCGGGCATGGGTGGCGATTCGTGAAGATGAAATCGCCGCGAATGCGATGGGGATTAATACTCGGAACGTTAAACTATTGGCGTTTGCCATGGGCGCGAGCTTTGGTGGTGTAGCCGGGGCTTTATTTGCCAGCTTCCAAGGCTTTGTATCACCCGAGTCGTTTACCTTGATGGAGTCGATCATGGTGTTGGCCATGGTGGTGCTGGGCGGGATGGGCAATATTCCTGGGGTGATTTTAGGCGCGGTGATTGTCTCGATTACGCCAGAAATTTTGCGTGACGTGATTAATCCATTGCAGCAAGCGCTAGTGGGCCGCAAGGTGGTTGATCCAGAAAACTTACGGATGTTGATTTTTGGTTTGGCAATGATTGTGATCATGCTGGTTAGACCTGCTGGCCTGTGGCCATCGAAACAGCGCCGAGCTGAGTTGGCCCCGAAAACGAAAACCATTTCGCAACAAGAAAATGACAGTTTGCAAGACGCGGAGCGCAATCATGACTGAGGTTTTATTAAGTATCAGTGGCATCAATAAGCGCTTTGGTGGATTGCATGCATTATCTGGTGTGGCTTTGTCGATCAATAAGGGTGAAATTTACGGTTTGATTGGCCCCAATGGGGCAGGTAAAACCACGCTATTTAATGTGCTGACGGGCTTGTATCAGCCCGATGAAGGGCAATTTACGTTTAACGGCAAAGATTTGTTTCGTAAAAAACCCAATGTCGTCGTCGAGGCGGGTATTGCACGCACATTTCAGAATATCCGTTTGTTTGCCAATATGACCGCCTTAGAAAACGTCATGGTCGGTCAACATGTTCGAACCCACACTGGCGTGATTGGTGCAGTATTTCGCCCACCCAAAGCGCGTGCTGAAGAGGCAGCGATTACGCTCAAAGCGGAAACCTTACTTGCTTATGTTGGTATTGCCGATAGAGCCGAGGAGTTGGCACGGAATTTATCGTATGGTGATCAACGCCGATTGGAGATTGCGCGCGCTTTGGCGACGAACCCGCAATTGTTGGCGCTGGATGAACCGGCTGCGGGGATGAATCCGAAAGAGACCGATGATTTAAAAAAACTCATGGAAAAAATTCGTGATGATGGCGTGACCATTTTATTGATTGAACATGATGTGAAATTAATGATGGGCTTGTGCGATCGGATTGCGGTGCTCGATTACGGTAAAAAAATTGCTGAGGGGATTCCTGAGCTCGTTAAAAACGATCCAAAAGTGATCGAAGCGTATTTAGGGGTGGCACCAGAATGACAGCGTCAGCGAATACATTATTAGAAGTGAAAGATTTAAAGGTCGCTTATGGTGGGATTCATGCGGTAAAAGGCATTAATCTTGAAGTCAAAGAAGGCGAATTAGTGGCTTTGATTGGCGCCAATGGGGCGGGTAAAACCACCACCTTAAAAACTTTAATGGGCATGGTCAAACCTGCTGGTGGCGAGATTTTATTTAAAAATCAATCGACAGCCAAAATCGAAGCGCATGATTATGTTCGTCATGGTTTAGTGATGGTGCCAGAAGGGCGAGGTATTTTTGGCCGCTTAACGGTGGAAGAAAACCTGTTGATGGGCGCTTATTGGCGCGATGATAAGGCGCAAATAGCCAATGACCTAGAGCGTGTTTATCAATTGTTTCCACGCGTGAAAGAGCGTTATAAGCAGCTGGCAGGCACGCTGTCTGGTGGCGAGCAGCAAATGGTGGCGATGGGCCGCGCTTTAATGAGCCGACCTAAGTTGTTATTGCTTGATGAACCGTCTATGGGCTTGGCGCCGATTATTGTGCAAAAAATCTTTGAGATTATTCGCATGGTGGCGGCCGAAGGCGTGACGATGTTGTTGGTAGAACAAAATGCCAAGTTAGCCTTGCAAACTGCCAATCGGGGCTATGTGATGGAATCGGGCAAAGTCACTTTTAGCGATGATGCGGCGGCTTTATTGTCCAATGAAAAAGTTCAGCAAGCGTATCTGGGTGAATAATGCGTTGCAGGTGTTTTGAATCAATCCCAGCTGCGGCTGGGATTTTTTATTGCCAATAGGTATTGCTCGCTAAGCTTTTATTTAATTGCGCTATCGAGCAATACCTATGCTTTCAATCAAAAATCTGCAGTGGAATACGATTTGCGATGTGGCGGCGAGCTTGGGTAATGAGCATAAATATTGTGCTCGGCTAAAACGGGATATCCCAGCAATGGTAAGCTGACAGGGTGAGTCGATAATCTAGCGATCTGTTCGCGCAGCAGAAAAAGGGAATGAGATGAGAATGGGTACGGCATTAACGCCTAGCGCCAGCAAGGTCATGTTATTGGGTGCGGGTGAATTGGGTAAGGAAGTGATTATCGCTTTTCAGCGCTTAGGGGTGGAAGTGATTGCGGTGGATCGCTATGCCAATGCGCCTGGCATGCAAGTGGCCCATCGTAGTCATGTCATCGATATGACCGATGGCCAAGCGCTGCGTGCCGTGGTTGAGTTAGAGCGGCCACACTGGATTGTGCCTGAAATCGAAGCGATTGCGACCGATGCTTTGTTAGCGATTGAGGCGGAAGGCTTGGCGACGGTGATTCCAACGGCGCGCGCGACGCATTTGACGATGAATCGCGAAGGGATTCGCCGCTTGGCGGCAGAAGATTTAGGCTTGGCCACGTCGTCATACCGATTTGCCGACAGCTTGGTGCAGTTGCAAACGGCGGTGGCTGAAATCGGTTTTCCTTGCTTGGTTAAACCCGTGATGTCGTCTAGTGGTAAAGGGCAGTCGCTACTCAAAACGCCAGCAGATGTCGTGACAGCTTGGGATTATGCTGCCAGTGGGGGTCGAGTCAAAAATGGCCGCGTGATTGTTGAGGGCTTTGTTGATTTTGATTATGAAATTACGCTGCTGACGGTGCGCGCCATCGCCGTTGGTGGCGAGATTGAAACACAGTTTTGCCAACCGATTGGCCATGTGCAAGTGAGTGGCGATTATGTTGAGAGCTGGCAGCCACAAGCGATGTCGGCGTTGGCGCTATCTCGCGCGCAAGACATCGCCGAGAAGGTAACCACCGCCTTGGGTGGTCGTGGTTTGTTTGGCGTTGAGCTCTTTGTGAAGGGCGGTGCGGTGTGGTTTAGTGAAGTCAGCCCGCGACCGCATGATACCGGTTTGGTCACACTGCAAAGTCAGCAATATTCAGAATTTGAATTGCACGCGCGGGCGATTTTAGGCTTGCCAGTGGATGTGAGTTTGCGCTCGCCCGCCGCGAGTGCGGTGATTTATGGCGGCGTAGATGCGGTTGGCGTTGCCTTTGATGGTGTGGCGCAGGCCATGGCGGTGCCGACGGCCGATGTACGTTTGTTTGGTAAACCAGAAGCCTTTGTTCGCCGCCGAATGGGGGTGGCGCTCGCCAGTGGCGTGGATGTTGAGCAAGCGCGGCAGCGCGCCAAATTAGCCGCCAGCTGTGTGCAGCCAGTGGAGGTGAATCATGACTGACAGCGCCGCAGTGCAGGCAATGACGCCGTATGAGTTACTTGGTGGTCCGGCGATTTTGCGGCAATTGGTTGATCGCTTTTACGACATTATGGCGAGTGATCCACGTGCGGCGGGGGTGCATGCGATGCATCATGCTGATACCACGCAGATTCGTGAACGATTTTATGATTTTTTATCGGGCTGGCTCGGTGGACCGCAATTATTTATTGAGAAATATGGCCACCCACGTTTGCGCGGGCGGCATATGCCGTTTGCCATTGGTGAGGCAGAACGCGATCAATGGATGTTGTGTATGTTGCAGGCTTTGGCTGAGGTGCCGATGAATAGCGATTTGCGCGAGCATTTAGAAGAGTCGTTTATGAAAACAGCTGATTTCATGCGAAATCAGTAGGTTTTATGGGTATTTAACTGTAGGCTTTATTTCATATGCTCTGCAGTTAAATACCCTTGTTTTTTATTCGTGATAACGAATTAAACGGGCGACTTCATTTTTAGAGCCCAGCATCACCGGCACGCGTTGATGTAGTTGGCTTGGTTGCACGTCTAAGGTGAGTTGCTGTCCGGTACTGCTAGCGCCACCCGCTTGCTCAACAATCATCGCCATGGGGTTGGCTTCGTAAAGTAGTCGTAGTTTTCCATTCGGTTTGGCGCTGTCTTTCGGATATAAAAATACCCCGCCACGAATCAAAATGCGATGTACTTCGGCGACCATTGAGGCCACCCAGCGCATATTGAAGTTTTCGCCACGTGGTCCTGATTTACCGGCAACACATTCATCAATATACCGCGCGATGGGCGCTTCCCAAAACCGTGAATTTGAAGCGTTAATGGCAAATTCTCGGGTGTCGTTCGGGATGGTTAATTCAGGGTGCGTTAAAACAAATTCGCCAATTTCACGGTCTAAAGTAAAGCCTTGCACGCCCGTACCAGTGGTGATCACCAGCATGGTGGATGAGCCATATAAGGCATAACCTGCGGCGATTTGCTGGCGGCCGGCTTGTAAAAAATCCGCCTCGGTTGGGGTTTGCTCGGGCGCGCGCAAAATAGAGAAAATACTACCCACTGAGATATTCACGTCGACATTGGATGAGCCGTCCAGCGGATCAAATACCAGCAAATATCGGCCTTGTGGGTTGCCTTGCACGATGGTGTCGAGCTCTTCGGAGGCCATGGCGGCAAAATGCCCGCAGTCACCCGCCCAATTGAGCATGATGTCATTGCTGATGATGTCGAGTTTTTTTTGCTCTTCCCCTTGGATATTGCCACTGCCCGCATCGCCTTGTGTGCCAGATAAAGCCGCGCGCGCGACCGCATTGCTAATCACTTTACAAGCACCCGCTATATTGCCAAGCATTTGGCGCATGTCGCTAGGCTGGGTTTGCAAGCAAGTGGAGAGTGTCACGGTCATGGGGCTTCCTTATCAAGTCAGTTGTGCTGCGGCACGGCTGGTGAAGCTGGCCGCTTGATAAATGCGGACTAAAGAATGAACTTCTAATGAGGCGCTGCCAATTAAGCCGCCGTCAATGTCAGGCATGGCAAATAAAGCGGTGGCATTGTCGGCTTTGACGCTGCCACCATACAGTAACATCATTTCATCGGCGGCATCGGCATCGGTTTTGGCGAGGTATTCACGGATAAATTGATGCGCTGCTTGGGCAATCGCCGGGGTGGCCACTTTGCCGGTGCCAATCGCCCAAACCGGTTCATAGGCAATAATGGCTTGTCGCCAGCCTGGTGTGGCCAGTAGTGCGTCCAGTTGCTGGCCGAGTATCTGCTCGAGTTGCCCGGCGTTGCGCTCGTCCAAGGTTTCACCAATGCAGACAATCGGTGTAATGCCGGCATCAATACACGCCTGAGCTTTGGCCGCAATCAGTAAGTTGTCTTCTCGGTGATGTTGGCGACGCTCGGAGTGGCCGACAATCGCATGATGGCAGCCCAGTTCCGCCAGCATGGTGGCCGACCATTCTCCGGTGCGCGCGCCATTTTGCTGTGCTGCAACGTCTTGTCCGCAGCAATGAATGCCGGTTTGTTGCGCCAGTCGTCCCAGCTCACTTAAGTAAGGTGCAGGGGGGCTGATAATCAGGTCGGCACCCGGCTGAACGATGTGATTGAGTTGACTGATGGTTTCTCGACAAAGGGCAAGACTGCCATGCATTTTCCAGTTGGCCACGACCAATTTATTACGGCGTGCTATGGCTAGTTTTTGGCGGTTGTGTGGTGCGGTATTCCAAAGCATATCGGACTCCTTCGGGGCATCAATCAGTGGTATGGGCTGGTAATCAATCGATTGTTGCTGTGATCAGCGACAAATTCGATGCCAGAGGCGTTCAACTGAATGCACCTGCACGGTTAAGCAAATATCGCTAGTCGGTGTAGGGTCCTGAATGTCGGGTTCATCCTTCGGCGATGCAAGAATAGACCCGCAACACTATTGAAGAAAGCTGGGGAAATCCGTATTGGGTACAACAGCACTAGGTAAATCCCCTTGAGGTTTAACGCATATACAGGGCTAGTGGTATCAGACTTGTGAGGGGGTAGGCTGTTTTGGTTGCTAACTGAATTATTCTGTTTGAGTTGGCTGATTTGGTATTGTTGGGCTGATTTAAAAAGAAAAGTTGATTTTAATTTGGCAAATCAGAGCTTGCTCGCTGTGTTGTCGATTGATTATTTTCGATCTCGAACAAGCCCGATTTAGTCATCGTCCTTTTAAATTGGTATTACTTTATGCGCCACCAATAAAACCGTTTTGACGCCACGCTTCATAAATGGTGATTGCCACGGTGTTGGATAAATTTAAGCTGCGATTATCAGGCTGCATCGGAACGCGAATGCGCCGATCGGCAGCAAAAGTTTGTAATAAATCGGCGGGTAAGCCACGGGTTTCTGGACCAAAGACAAATACATCGCCCGGCTCGTATTGTAATAAGTCAAAGCGTTGCGAACCTTTGGTAGTGGCAGCAAAAAAACGCTGACCCGCTAAGTGTGCCACACAGGCATCCCAGTCTTCATGGACCAACATATTGGCATATTCGTGATAGTCGAGTCCGGCGCGTTTCATTTTGGTGTCATCCAAAGGAAAGCCCAGCGGTTTGACCAGATGCAAAATGCAGCCGGTGTTGGCGGCCAATCGAATGACATTGCCCGTGTTGGGGGGGATTTCAGGTTGGAATAAAACGATATTGAACATGATGTCGCAGATGAATGAATAACAAAAGCAGCTAGTTTATCACTTGAATCGAAGATGGTTTTGTCGTTTGGTTTTTTCAAACATTCAAAAACCAAGAATGTATTTGGATAGGCTGATTTGTTTTGGGTTAGGGCGCTCGCTCTCGCTGATGTGAGGTATAAAGGTGAAAAGTACGCTTCGCGGCGGATTAAGAGCAATACTTGTAACAGCGCGACTGTTATCTGATGTTGGGTGCTGTTAGAATAAGATTATACCTTTATTCAAGATGATGCCGAATGACTCATACCGCGACTCTACTGATTAGTTGCCCAGATCGAAAAGGCCTATCGGCCGCGATCGCTAATTTTTTGTATACCTATAACGCCAATATTGTGCATTCAGATCAACATCAAGATAATACCGATGGTTTGTTTTTGATGCGTATCGAATGGGATTTGGCTGACTTTACTTTAGATATGAAAGCATTTTCAGCGGCTTTTCAGCCGATTGCCGATCGTTTTCAAATGACGTGGAAAGTTTCTTTATCGAATCGGCCACAAAAAGTCGCTATTTTTGTATCGAAATATGATCATTGCTTAGTTGATTTATTGCATCGACATAAAAGCGGCGAGTTTAATTGTGAAATTCCGTTAATTATTTCTAATCACGAAGATTGCCGTGCATTAGCCGATTTTTATGGGATTGAATATCACGTTATTACTGTCGGTAAAGACAATAAAGCGGCCGCAGAGGCCGCGCAAACGGCATTGCTGCATGAAAAAGAAATCGATTTGATTGTGCTGGCGCGATATATGCAAGTGTTAAGCCATGAATTTACTGCGCAATTCCCGCAACGCATTATTAATATTCATCATAGTTTCTTGCCGGCTTTTGATGGCGCTAAACCTTATCATCGTGCGTTTGCGCGCGGGGTTAAATTAATTGGTGCGACCAGCCATTATGTGACTGAAGTGCTCGATGATGGCCCAATTATTGAACAAGATGTGAACCGAATTTCGCATCGCGATGATGTTGAAGCATTGATTCAACAAGGTCGTGATTTAGAGCGCGTGGTCTTGTCGCGTGCCGTGCGTTGGCATTTGCAGCATCGGGTGTTGGTGTATTCAAATAAAACAGTTATTTTTGATTAATCAATGCGTTGATTTTGTTTCAGAGAATAAAAAAGTCCCGCTCTTTAGATGCGGGACTTTTTTATTGCCAAAACAGTGCTTATGTTTTAGGCCGGTATGGCTGGCAACGTTAGGTATTTAGCTCTGTCTTTGGCAATACCACATGCACAATTAAACCATGCGGGTCGGCATCGCGTAATTGCACACTGCCGGCGTGACGTTCTGCAATTTCACGCACAATGGCCATGCCAAGGCCGCAGCCATTGCCAGTTTGCTCGCGGCGATAAAAACGCTCAAATACCCGATCTTTGTCGCTATCCGGAATGCCGGGGCCATTGTCTTCAACGTCAACGATGTAGTTCTTTTCGTCTTCGGTGAGTCGAACGGTTACGCTGCCATCGCGAGGAATGTATTTAATGGCGTTTTCAACCAAGTTAATAAACATTTCTCTCAGCAGTGCTGAATTACCATGCAGTGGCGCATCTTGCACAAAGCAATCGCAACCCAGATCGATCCGCGCCGCTAAAGCCCTTGGCACGAGCTCGGCGGTTAAGTCGCGAATGATTTTCGCCAAATCCATATGCACTTTAGGGATGCTATTTTGGCTGCCGGGCTCTGAACGGGCCAAGGTCAACAGTTGGTTCACCAAGTGAATGCTTCGCGTGGCACTGGTATGCACCATATTGAGCCGTTCGCGCAGCCCTTCAGGCGAATTTTCACGCATGGCTAATTCAGTTTGTGATTTTAGTCCTGCCAGTGGGGTACGTAATTGATGTGCCGCATCCGCAATAAATCGGCGTTGCCGGTCAATACTGGCTTCGGTGGTCGCCAATAAATGATTCAGTGCCGCCGAGAGTGCATTCAGTTCACGAGGTGCATCTTGTAAGGCCAGTGGCGATAAGTCTTGTGGCTTACGTAATTCCATCATCGATTGCAACTGGGCTAACGGCCGTAAGCCACGTCCTATACCCCACCAAACAAAGAAAATCGTGATGATGATGAGTAAGAGTAAAGGGATTGCGGTAGATAGAAAAATATTGCGGGTATAAATGTCACGTTCATGCAGGTTAAAGGCAATTTGTAAGGTTTTGCTTGATTGCGCGACGTCATTTTGCATCAATACACGATATTCTTGACCGTCAATTGTTTGGTAATAAAAAAATGGATCGCTTGGCGCTTGATCCATTTGAGGCATAACTAAATCAGCTCTGCCGGCGATTAAGCGCTGATTGCCATCATGGATGGCGAATATCTCTAAATCATCCAGCGAATCAATGGTTGCGATAATTTTGGAGCTGAGTTCCGGGCTGATCTGCGCTTGGTGTTGGATGAGTTTAGCTACGGCATTGGCCGATTTGATTAAACGCTTATCAATTGCATTGTCGGCATAGTGCAAAGTAATTGATAAAAAAAGTGCTGCCCCAGCAAGGCAAAATACCAGCTGGGGCAGTAAAAGCCACAACAACAACTGTTGTCGTAGCGAAGTTTTAGTTAGTCGCATCAGTAGGAATGACTTGCTGCTTTTCAAGTAAATAACCCAAACCACGAATGGTACGAATCACCACGCCAGCTGGATCTAATTTTTTACGTAAGCGATGCACGTAAACTTCAATCGCATTCAGGCCAACTTCAGCATTTTCATTGCCTAATTCGCTGACGATTTGCTCTTTAGTGACAACGCGGTCGATGTTTGACATCAGGATTTCGAGTACGGTCAATTCACGAGCTGACAAATCCAGCGGCGTATCATTGCACCATGCACGTTGACCGGCGCGGTCAAGACGCAAATTGCCAAGCTGTTGTACCGATTGTGGCAAGATTTGGCTGCGGCGTAATAGCGCACGCAAACGCGCTTCGAGTTCAGAGAATTCAAATGGTTTTGCCAAATAATCATCGGCACCCGCATCCAAACCGGCGACGCGTTCATCCAAGCCATCCAATGCGGTTAGAATCAAAATCGGCAAAGAAGGCTTATGCTGACGAACATTACGCAATACTGTCAGGCCGTCCATATTAGGCAGGCCGATATCCAGTACCACAGCGTCGTAGTCGTTATGAAGTAAAATTTGTAATGCTAAAGCGCCGTCATTCACGCAATCGCATTGAAAGTCTGCTTGCGAAAGGCTTGATTTTAGCGCGTCGGCTAAGATCAGGTCGTCTTCAGCTAAGAATAGTTTAGTGGCCATTGGGTATATCCCCTTTTGTAAGATTAAGCTTACCGCAGAGTGTAGCGTTAATTTCTAAAATCCCCAAGTTCAATTTGTTGTATTTATGGTCTTGCATCTATTAAGTGATTGATTTAATTCATCTATATTTCTTTTTTCAGCTTTACCGTTTGTCAGCCAGCCTGTCAGCTCGGTGCGAACCAGTTCTTCGAGCGTAGAAATCCACTTGGCATGATCATTCAGGCAAGGAATAAACTGATAGCTTTTTCCGCCCGCTTTTAGATAGTCATGCTGACCTTCAATGGCAATTTCTTCCAGTGTTTCTAAGCAGTCGGCAACAAATCCGGGGCAGATAACATCCAGCTGTGATAGTTGTTGTTGGCCAAGCTGTTGGAGTACCTGACTGGTATAGGGCTTAAGCCATTCAGCTTTGCCAAAGCGAGATTGAAATGCAACGGTATATTGGGCGGGGGTCAGATCAAGTGCTTCGGCCAATAGCCGGCCGGTTTTGAGTGCGTGGCAATGATAAGGGTCGCCTTTTTCGAGCGTATAACGCGGCACGCCGTGAAAGCTCATTAGTAAGTGCTCGCCTTTGCCATTGGCTTGCCAGTGCTGGCGAACTTGCGCGGCCAAGGCGGCGATATAGTGAGGATGGTCGTAATAAGGTGCCACGGTGCGGATGGCCGGTTGAAAACGTGTTTTTTGTAATACACGGTAAACCTCATCATTCACACTGGCGGTGGTGCTGGCAGCATATTGTGGATACATCGGCACGATAATGATTTTATTGCAATTGAGTGCTTTTAATTTGCTGATTTGGCTTTCGATTGAGGGCGAGCCGTAGCGCATGGCATAGTCAACAACCAGTTGTTCTGGAAATGCTTCGCCCAGTTGCCCTTTGAGGAGTTTGGCTTGTTTGATGGTCCAAACTTTAAGTGGTGAGCCTTCTTTGGTCCAGATGCTGGCGTATTTTTCAGCACTTTTTTTCGGGCGCACGGTCAAAATAATGCCGTTGAGAATGCACCACCAAATGGCTTTGGGAATCTCAACCACGCGCGGGTCGGAAAGAAACTGTCTTAAGTAGGGGCGTACAGCTTGGGCGGTGGGCGCCTCTGGCGTGCCTAAATTAATTAAAAGCACGCCAATTTTGGCTGGATTTTGATGTGCGAATTGCGGTTCAGTTAAAAAGCGAGCCATAGTTTTAAATGAGAATGAGTGAATGAGGGTTTGGCCATCATAAATCGATCTGTTTGAATTAAGCAAAACGTTTAATGGCGATTTTTAATTGCGCTAATGCGCTGCTGTCTTGGGCATAACGTGCCGCCAAATAGAGATTGGTGATCTCAATCATGCTGGCCGCCAATTCGGGCTGTGCTATTTGGCAGCGCACGGCAAACTGGCTGGCGGTTTCATGCGGTGCTTGGTAAAGCTGATAGCGGTGTAATTTTTTGCAGTAGCGCGCAAATAATTGACTGGCCATGTCGGTCGGTTGCGCTGGGTTGCGATGTAAAAAATAAACTAAAAACCCACCAAGAATAAGTAGTAATCCACCGCATAAATAGAGTAAAAATCGCCAAGACAAAAAGTCATTAATGCCTAGCCGCTGGAGTAAATTCAGTTGACGCTGACTATCGTATGCAATCACCCACTGATTCCAATGATTCACCCACGCATCAAGCTGCAGTCGCATGGCTTTAATGAATGTCGCGTTGCGACTCAATAGGCTGGGCAGTGCATCATTTTGCAAGCGAGATGCAAAGCTGTTTTCGAAGCCATTTTCGATGCGTGTTGGCGAAACCACAAAGGTCGGATCGACGCGCTGCCAGCCTTGCTCTGGCAGCCAAACCTCAACCCAAGCGTGGGCATCGGCTTGTCGAATCATGTAGTAATTGCCATTGGGATTAAACTGGCCACCTTGGTAACCGGTAACAATACGCGCAGGCACGTTGGCGGCCCGCATCAGCACGGCGAACGCACTGGCGTAATGCTCGCAATAGCCCTGTTTTGATTCAAATAAAAATTCATCAATGCGGTCTTTTTTTTCTAGCAATGGTGGGGTTAGTGTGTAACTGAAATGCTGGGTCTTTAGCCATTGCAAGCCCGATTGAACGCGTTGTGCAGGTGCTTGTTGTTGCCAGCTTTGCGCGAGGGAGACTGTTTTTGGGTTCAGAGAAGGCGGTAGTTGCAGTGCCGCTGCAGTGTCAGCGTTACCCAAGGTTTGCCAGTGTAAGGTGCTACTGGCGGTGTAGCGCAGTCTTTGACTGATTGGGCTGCGTTGGATTAATTGCAATTGTGAGTTCAGCATCGCCGATTGTGGGAACTGAGTGGGTAGATCTAGTGCCAGTAACCAGTTTTGTTGGTGTGGCTCCAAGGTGATGCTGTAGTTGACTTGCGGGCCGCGTGCGATGATTGGCGGTGGGTTGCTCGAATGTGCTGTTGCAGGTAGCCAAGATTGGCCATCGAATTGATCGAACACTGGGCCACGCCAATACAGCTGAGTTTGACGCGGTGCCATGCCGTTAAATTGCGCACGAAAGGCGATGCGATCATCTTGGATTAATTGATTTAAGCTGCCCGGCGACATTTTGTCCCCAGATAGACCCGTGCGAGCGGCGGTCTCGTTGGGTAAACTCCAAAGCGGTGCTGGTAGTCGAGGAAATAAAATAAATAATAAAATAGCAAGGGGTATTGCTTGCAAACAGATTTTGATTGCTGTCTTGATGGATATACCTAGGGTTAGTACCTTGTTTTCTAAACGCAGTGCAATGCAAACGGTTGCGACTAAGGCCAAGCCAGCCAACGCCGCTTGCCAAGGCGCTTGCCCATGTAAAAAGCTGATCCCTGTCGCAAAAAAGGCCAGCAATAGCATGGCATGCGCATCGCGAACTGAGCGTGTTTCATACAGTTTGCTGATACATAGCGCAATCAATACGGCCACCCCAGCTTCGCGCCCAATCAGGGTTTGATGGACTTGATTCACGAGTAGCAAACTGAGGGTCGCCAATAATAAACTAAAGTGGCGCGGGATTTGCGTGCGCCATTGGGGGCGTAAGCCACAATAAGTCAGTAGTAGCAAGCCTAGCAAACCGGATAACCAAGGGGTTTGCATCATGAGATGCGGCAGGCAAACCAAAAGCATCAGCACGCCAAGTTGCTGTTGTTCTTGAGGACTCAGTTGACGGCTCATACTCATCTTGTAGGGGTAAATTGCGCGAGTGCCATGAGGCAGCGTTGCTGATGGATTGCGCCAGATGCAGGGGCAAAGTGTGCATTGGGCAGCTCAAGCCCATAAGCTTGCTCACGCGCGTGGGCGGCTAAAATCCAAGCGCACAACCGACTTAAAGCGTGTTCAAGCGCTAAACCTTGCACATCCGCCCAGTGAAAATAAATGCTTTGTCCAGCTGGGGATTGAAACTGCTTTACCAGCAGTTGCTCGCCATGCGCACTGTGTTTCCATGCAATGGCATGCTTGGCGTCGCCGCGTTGAAATAAACGCAAACCATTAAATTCATCTTGGCCATTGCTGCTAGACAGCGTTGGTCCAATCGATGGGCCGCGTCCGATGGGCGGTGGCGGTGGGTTTTGTTCCGGTGCGGGATAAACCCATAGTGATTGCGGGCTGTTTAGGTAGCTCCAGCAACAAAACAAGGCCATCGGTTGCGTTGATTCCAGTCGTAAACGCGGTAAAGAAACTGCACCGCGTTGTGGGCATGGCAGCCGTAAAGTGACGTCTTGTGTCTCCCAAGGTAGCAAGTTTGCCAGCCAAGCGATGGGGCTGTGGCGGCAAGAGACTTGCAATTGGCTGCGCGAGATATTTTTTGTATTTTCAATATGAATTAACACCGCCGCGTGTTCACCAGCAAAAACGGCAGAGATTGGGAGTGCCTCTAAGCGCAGGCCAAGTAGATTGGCATACGATTTAAACATGACGGTTTGGCCAATGCCAATCAGCAAAAAGGCAAACAGTAAACCTAAGTTTAATTGGTAGTTTAACGCCCCAACGAGCAGTGTCAGTACCATGATGCTGTAAGCGAAGCCATAGCGCGTCGGCAAGATATAGAGTTGCTGATGGCGAATAGCTTGTGGACCACTGCGCGCTGGGTGACGGCGATTGATCCAGCGCTGCCATGGCTTATTGATCGTGGATTTAATCAAGGAATGGCGACCTGCGTCAAGATTTGCTGAGCCGCGGCAAAGTCATTGCGATGGCTGTGTTTCGAGATTAAACGATGGCCAGCTACGGCGACAAAAACGTGTTGTACATCATCGGGCAGCACCATATTGCGTCCATTGAGCCATGCCCAAGCTTTGCTGGCATGAACTAAGCCTAAAGCCGCTCGCGGTGATAGGCCATATACAAATTGCGTGTCGCGTCGGGTGTGTGCAATCAGTGCTTGAACATAATCGAGCAGTGCTGGTGAGAGTGTGAGTTGCTGTATCGCCGTTTGTGCTGCGATGAGGTGTTGAGTATCTAGCAGTGGGCTGGTTTGCTGAAGTAACACCTGCCGATCTGTGCCTTCGAGTAAGGCGCGTTCGGCGGCGGGACTAGGGTAGCCTAGTTCAATACGTAACAAAAATCGATCCAGTTGCGACTCAGGTAAAGGGAAAGTCCCGATTTGCTGTTGTGGATTTTGTGTTGCAATCACAAAGAAAGGTGCAGGTAATGAATGCGTTTGCCCGTCGAGCGTAACTTGGCGTTCTGCCATGGCTTCGAGTAAGGCAGATTGCGTTTTGGCCGTGGCGCGGTTGATTTCATCGGCCAGCAAGACTTGAGTAAAAATCGGGCCGGGATGAAAATGAAAGCGTGCTTCATTGCGCTCGTACACTGAGACGCCGAGTAAATCAGCCGGCAGTAAGTCACTGGTAAATTGAATGCGTGCAAATGCCAAGCCCAAAACCTGCGCTAAAGCATGGGCTAAGGTGGTTTTTCCAACGCCAGGAATGTCTTCAATCAATAAGTGGCCTTGGGCCAAAACACACGCTAATGCGAGTCGAATCGCTTGGGGTTTGCCAACGATAATTTGATTCAATTGCTGTTCTGCAGCGTGGAGCTGCTGCAACAGGCTGTGCGGTGTTGGTGGCGACATTCTTTCCCTCTTATGCTGTGCAGCGTAAACTTAACAATAAATCGGTCTATTGAGCAAGCGCTAAGTCAGAAGGTATCGTACTAGGTGGACCGAAAATGTTTGATCTCAAGACGGGTTTTGAGGCGAGTAAGAAATAATGCAAAGATTAAGAACGTCGCAAGTTTTCTTGATGGTGCAGAATCGACGATAAAGAACATGTTGAGCAAACATAGATCGATGTGATCAGCATTTGTTTTTCATATAAAAAGCAAGATGAATATAGTCAACAAGGGGCAATTTCTGTGGTCGGTTCCTGTGGTGCAACGGCATATATTAGTCATCCATCGTGTGTGATGCATGAAATGGGGCAAGGTCATCCTGAATGTCCTGAGCGATTGGCGGCGATTCAAGATCGCTTGATCTCTGCGGGTATTTGGGATTATTTATTGCATGTGACAGCGCAAGCAGCGACGCGTGAGCAGTTGTTGCGGGTGCATCCGGCGGCCTATTTAGATCGTTTGGCCGTTGCCAGTCCCGCGCAAGGGCATGTGCATTTAGAGCCCGATACGGTGTTAAATCCTTACACGATCAATGCGGCTTATCATGGCGCTGGCGCCGGGATTCAAGCGGTGGATTTGGTGATGCAAGGCAAGGCGCAAAACGCCTTTTGTGCGATTCGTCCACCGGGGCATCATGCAGAAAAAGAAAAAGCTTTTGGGTTTTGTTTTTTAAGTAATGTCGCGATTGCCGCCAAGCACGCGATGGCCGTGTATGGCTTAGAGCGGGTGGCCATTGTGGATTTTGATGTGCACCATGGCAATGGGACTGAAGACTGCTTATGGGATGAACCTCGCGCTTTGATGGTGAGTATTTTTCAGCATCCGTTTTTCCCTTATTCAGGGGATGTGCCGATGGCGGAGAATATGCACAATATTGCGATGCCACGAGCGACCAAAAGTGCCGAGTTTCGTGAAGTGGTCACCCAGCAATGGTTACCCTTACTCAACGAATTTAAGCCGCAATTGATTTTGATCTCGGCCGGTTTTGATGCGCATCTGGAGGATGAAATGGGCTCGATGGGCTTGGTTGAGGCCGATTATGCTTGGGTGACGCAGCAGTTAATGAAAGTCGCGGCGCGCTACAGTGAGCAGCGCATCGTGTCGATGCTCGAAGGTGGCTATGATTTATCGGCGTTGGCGCGCAGTGTGACAGAACATGTTCGAGTGCTCGTGGATGATTAAATTTGCGATCTCTTTACTCTGTGGGTTTTTTATACTAACTGGGTGTACCTCCACCAAACCAGCGAAACATAAGCCTGCCAAGCCAATACCCTCGCTGGCTAATATTCAAGTGGAAGGGGCAGGGCGCGAAGTGGTGATGTATGCCCTGGGCTTACTCGAAACGCAATACCAGTTTGGCGGCACCAATCCAGAAGCGGGTTTAGATTGCAGCGGCTTGGTCTTGCTGGTGTATAAAAACGCCCTCGGTGTTACGCTGCCACGTACCGCTGCGGCCATGGCAGCCGCCGCAAGGCCGGTGAGTCAGTCTGAAATGCGGGCGGGTGATTTGGTGTTTTTTAAAACCACCGATCGTTCTTTTTCACACGTTGGTATCTATCTTGGCGATGAAAAATTTATTCATGCGCCGTCCAGTAATGGTCGAGTTCGGATTGAATCACTAAAAAATGTTTACTTTGCTCCGCGCTTTGAAGGGGCGCGCACCTTGATGTAGACCATCAGTGAGTGCTTACTCCGCTTAAGGATTCAATGGGGATAGTACCGATACGCGGTTTTTCAACACTTTGCTACATTGGTTATATTCCATTTTTAGTTGAAGACCATGTTAATACGCCCGATCGTCCCCGCAGATCTAGAGGCGCTCCTTGCTTTGGCAGCGACCGCGGGTGTAGGCGTTACAACGTTACAGCCCAATCCTGAGCGCTTAAGTGCGCGCATTCAAACCAGTAATTTAAGTCTGCATGGTCAACTTGACTTGGCCGATGCCAGCTATTTATTCGTGCTTGAGGACGACGATAGTCAACAAATTGTCGGCATTTGCGGCGTTGAGGCTGCTTTGGGCATGCATGACACTTGGTACAACTACCGCGTCGGACTGTCGGTGCATGCATCACGCGAAATGCAAATCTATAAGCAACTACCTACGTTATTTTTGACTTCCGATTTAACCGGCTCAAGCGAGCTGTGCTCCTTATTTTTAAAGCCCGCATATCGCCGCAATGGTAATGGCGCTTTGCTGTCGAAAAGTCGCTTTTTGTTTATGGCTGAGTTCCCAGAGCGGTTTTCTGAGCGAGTGATTGCAGAAATGCGCGGCGTTTCGGATGAAACTGGGCGTTCGCCATTTTGGGAAAGCTTAGGTCGGCATTTTTTTACGATGGATTTTTCTTATGCATATTTTATGTCTTACGTCGGCAGCAAGTCGTTTATCGCAGAACTGATGCCTAAGCATCCAATTTATACCTGCTTTTTATCGGATGAAGCTCGGGCCGCCTTGGGGCACGTGCATCCGGCCACTGAGCCGGCCCGTGCTTTGCTGGAGTCCGAAGGCTTTCGCTATCAAGGCTATGTCGATATTTTTGATGCCGGTCCAAGCTTGGAGTGCAGCTTAGCCGATATTCGTGCCATCAAAGACAGCGCCGTATTTTCCGTTTTGCCCGTCGCCACCGAGCCGATTGATGGCTCAGTTTGGTTAGTGAGTAATCGAAGCCTGACTGATTTTAGAGTCACTTTAGCGGTGTCTTTGCCCCAAGATGGCGTCTTGCCGCTGACTAGCGAAGTATTAAAACGCTTAAATTTAACGCATGACGCGACTGTTCGTGCTGTGCCTTTGTCCGCAAAGGTTTAAAGGAAAAAGTATGCAATTAATTCATGGGCATTGGCTGTCTGGCCGTGGTGAGGTTTTTTCTTCGCGCAATCCAGTAACGCAAGACATTGTTTGGCAAGGTGCTGCTGCCAATGAAGATGACGTGAAGGAGGCGGTTTGTGCTGCACGTGCCGCGTTTATTGCTTGGCGTGATCTGCAATTTGCCGAGCGTGCGGCCTTGATTCGCAATTTTGCTGAACTATTAAAAGCCAATCAGGCCAGTTTGGCCGATGTGATTGGTATTGAAACGGGTAAGCCGCGCTGGGAAGCGTTGACCGAAGTGGCAACCATGGTCAATAAAATCGAGATTTCGATCAAAAGTTACGAGGAGCGAACCGGCTATAAAGAAGCGCAGCAAGGTGACGCGCAAGCGGTGTTGCGCCATCGGCCGCATGGCGTGGTGGCGGTATTTGGTCCGTATAATTTCCCGGGTCATTTACCCAATGGCCATATTGTGCCAGCGCTGTTAGCAGGCAATTGCGTGGTATTTAAACCGTCTGAATTGGCGCCGATGACTGCGCAAAAAACCGCTGAGCTATGGATTGCAGCGGGCTTACCCGCAGGCGTACTCAATGTGCTACAAGGTGGGCGTGAAACCGGCGTCGCTTTGGCGGCCAATCCCGATTTAGATGGCTTGTACTTTACCGGTAGTGCCCATACTGGCTATGCCTTACATCGCCAATTTGCCGGTGCGCCACATAAAATTTTGGCGCTAGAAATGGGTGGCAATAATCCTTTAGTGGTGGAAGAAGTCAGTGACGTTGATGCGGCAATCCATCATGTGATTCAGTCGGCGTTTATTTCTGCGGGTCAACGTTGTACCTGCGCGCGGCGTTTGCTGTTGCCGGTTGGTGCGTGGGGTGATGCGTTTATTGCTCGCCTGATTACGGTGACTGCTGCTTTACAAGTCGGTCCTTGGGATGCGCCAGCCCAGCCCTTTATGGGGGCGGTGATTTCGCTGGCGGCGGCCGATGCCATGCTGGCGGCGCAGCAGCGTTTGCAAGCCCAAGGCGCGCACACTTTATTGGCTATGCAACGGCTGATGCCAAATACCGCCTTATTGTCGCCAGGCATCTTAGATGTCAGCGATGTGGTTGATCTACCGGATGAAGAATATTTTGGTCCTTTGCTGCAAGTGCAGCGCTATGCCGATTTTGATCAGGCGCTGGTGCTGGCCAATCGCACGCAGTTTGGCTTGGCGGCGGGTTTATTGTCCGACTCACGGTCGCAATATGACTATTTTTGGCGTGCGTCGCGCGCTGGCATTGTGAATTGGAATAAACCGTTAACCGGTGCATCCAGTGCCGCGCCATTTGGTGGCATTGGCGCTTCGGGTAATCATCGGGCGAGTGCGTATTATGCCGCCGATTATTGCGCCTATCCGGTGGCCTCGATTGAGGCTGAGCAATTGCAATTGCCGGCTCAATTGCCAGTGGGGATGACTTTATGAGTTCAGTACGAGCATTTGAAGCCAATTTTGATGGTTTGGTAGGGCCAACGCATCATTATGGCGGTCACTCGTTTGGCAATGTGGCATCCACGGGCAATGCCAATCAAGTGGCCAATCCGCGCGAAGCGGCATTGCAAGGCTTGGCCAAAATGAAAGCCTTGGCCGATTTAGGCTATCGCCAAGGCGTATTGCCGCCGCAAGAGCGGCCGGCATTGTGGATGTTGCGCGACCTGGGGTATACGGGTAGCGACGCCGAAATCATTGCTGCTATGGGTAATACCCCTGCTGGTTTTTTGTCTTCATTGAGTTCGGCGTCTTCGATGTGGACTGCCAATGCGGCGACAGTCAGCCCATCAGCCGATACGCAAGATGGCCGGGTGCATTTTACGGTGGCGAACTTACAAAATAAATTTCACCGCGCCATTGAGCACAAACAAACCGCTCGCACGCTAAAAAGCATTTTCGCGGATTCGCAGCATTTTATGGTGCACGACGCGTTGCCGATGCTTGCGGCTTTAGGGGATGAAGGCGCGGCCAATCATACTCGGCTGTGTCATGACTATGCCGATCAAGGGGTGGAGTTTTTTGTCTATGGCCGTCAGCATTGGGGCGGCGCAATTGCGCCGCAGCGCTATCCGGCCAGACAAACTCGAGAAGCGAGCGAGGCGGTGATTCGTCGGCATGGTTTAGCCGCCAGTCACACGGTGTTGGCGCAGCAAAATCCCGCAGTGATTGATGCCGGGGTATTTCATAATGATGTGATTGCGGTGGGCAATCAAAACGTGTTGTTTTGTCATCAAGATGCGTTTTTAGCCTCTGATCAAGTGTATGCCGAGTTGACGGCCAAAATGGCCGGGCAGTTACACATTATTGAAGTGCCGCGCAATGTTGTGAGCGTGGCTGACGCGGTGAAGTCGTATTTGTTTAATAGCCAATTGCTGGCCAAATCCGATGGCAGTCAGCGTTTGGTCATTCCTGAAGAATGTCGTAATACGCCTGCGGTCTGGGCTTATTTGCAAGCATTGCAAGCTGCTGGTGGCCCGATTAATGAGTTGCTGGTGTATGACTTAAAGCAAAGCATGCAAAATGGCGGCGGCCCCGCTTGTTTGCGCTTACGAGTGGCTTTAAACGACACTGAGGCCAAAGCAGTCAATGCTGGGGTGTGGATGAACGACGCGCTGTATGCACGGCTGACGCAATGGGTTGCGCGGCACTACCGTGATCGTTTAGTTGAGACCGACTTGCTTGA
The DNA here is from genome assembly GCF_947072475.1 of uncultured Deefgea sp. Taxonomy (GTDB): domain Bacteria; phylum Pseudomonadota; class Gammaproteobacteria; order Burkholderiales; family Chitinibacteraceae; genus Deefgea. The sequence goes on along the minus strand of NZ_CAMTIA010000006.1, from coordinate 54,316 downwards.
CCCAGATTTTTTAATTGAAGTGCGTAGTGCATTGGATGAATTGACGCAGATTTTGCAATTAGGCTCGATTTATCCGTTTCAGATGCAAGGCGTGGATGTTTAAGAACGCCCGTGTCATGGGCTGATCCTGCTAAAATTAGCTCACCATTATCGGTTTCCCTTGGGTTAAGTGCAAATGAGTCGTTTTTTACAAGAAACATTATCAGGAAATACCGCCATCGCCTTGCCGTACTGCTTGCCAACTGGGGCTGGCGTACAGGTTATGGATGAGGGGGTGATTCGCTTTGAGCCGCAAGACATCGACAACACGGCATTAGATCTGGTGATTTCTTGCGGCATTCATGGCAATGAGACTGCGCCGGTTGAATTGGTCGACCAATTGATTGAGCAAATCATGTTGGGGGCGATTAAAGTGCGCGCGCGCGTGCTGTTTATTTTTGGCAATGTGGCGGCGTTGCGATCAGGTTGTCGGTTTGTTGAAGAAGACATGAATCGACTCTTTTCTCGTACGCCCGAAGTTGAAGATGGCGTAGAAAAAAGACGCGCCGCCATGCTAGAAATGCATATCATGCGGTTTTTTCAAGCTAATGCGCCAGCCAAAAAGCCACGCTTTCATTACGATTTACATACCGCAATTCATGGCTCTTTGATTGAAAAATTCGCAATTTATCCGCTGCCTAAGCCGGGCAATGCTTTCTCTAGGGTTGAAATCGCGCGTTTGTCATTGGCGGGGGTCGATACGGTGTTATTGCAATCGACGGTATCGAGTACCTTCTCGTTTTTTTCCAGCCGACATTGTAATGCTGCGGCATTTACCATTGAATTGGGCAGTGCGCGTCCATTTGGCGAAAATCAGCAAATCGATTTATCTAAAATGGCGAGCTATTTGCAGCAATTAATTCAAGGCGAGTTACCAACGCCAGATCTCGTGCCGGAACAGGTGCAAGTATTCCGTGTTTCGCGTGAAGTGATTAAAAAAACCAATGATTTTAAATTTGCCATTGATGCTAAAACCGATAACTTCACGCCTTTAGCGCAAGGTTTGGTTTTGGCGGAAGATCAGGGTGAGGCATTTATTGTTGAAGAAGCTAACGCGCGGATTATTTTCCCGAATCCCGATGTGCCACCGGGTTTGCGAGCAGGCTTGGTGATTGTGCCCGCTAAAGATTTTGATGCTTAAACGCAAAAAAATAAAAAAAGCCATTCGTTTTGAATGGCTTTTTTGTGGGCGAAATGAATTATTTTTTATTTTGACTGCTTGTTTTCGGTTTGGCCGTACTGGTTTTAGCGACGGCTTTACGCGGTGTTTTAGTGGCGGTTTTGTTGGTGGTTTTGCTGGTGGTTTTTTTTGCCGTCGTCACTTTTTTAGTTGCGGTTACTTTTTTGCTACTGGTTTTTCGGCTGGTAACGGTGCTTTTTTGTGCTTTTGTCGTACGAACTTGTGCCGTACTTGGCTTACTGCTAACCGTTGAGCATTGCGTCACTGTTTTTCTATTCTTACCTTTGCCGGTCACCACTTTTTTACACACCCGCTTGCTGCCACTGCTGACTGCGGTCGTTGCTACGGCGCTGCGTTTGTTTTCATTGCTGCTGGCAGCCAGCATGGCGTTGACGTTTAAGCCCTCTGTATTGCCGCCATCGGCCATTCGCCGCGCACCGGTAAAGCGCGAGGTCCAATAGTTAATGCCCATATTGGCCACTTCAACGCTGCGCCCTGCACGGGGTGAATGAATGAATCGATTGTCACCCAGATAAATGCCAACGTGAGAGAACGTTCTGCCTAAGGTATTGAAAAAAACCAAATCGCCCGGTTTTAATTCTGCTTTATCAATGGTTTTGCCTTTTTGCGCCATTTCAAAGGCGGTGCGCGGCAAGGTTAAATTCATCGAATTTTGAAATACATAGCGAATAAATCCGCTGCAATCGAGTCCGGACTCTGGGGTGTTGCCGCCCCAAGTGTATTTCACGCCAATTAAGCTCATCGCCGACAAAAGTAAATCCTGAGCCGGTGTATAGTCAGCTTGTTTTTCTGTCAGTTTGTCGGTGGGTTTTTTGTTGCGCTTCGCCTTGCTCGCCGAATTGCCGCTAGGCTTGCTGCCCCAGCTACTTGGGGTCGCAACTTCGCCAATCGGCATTTCCTCGTCGGCATAGACAGATTGTGCGCTCAAGCTTAAAAGTGTGGTTAGAATGATGATCCATTTCATGGGCAGGAACTGTACGGATGTGCAATCGGGCTGTAAAGCATAAAATTGAAAAATTCCGAATTTTATTGGTTTGATTTAAGGAAATAAGACTTAATGCTGAAAGAAACGTTCACTGTTGTCAGAGATTTACCTCGAGTGAGGGAGATTGTAGCGATTTTAATTCGCTATGGTCTTGGCAATTTGGTGCAAAAATTAGGCTTGAACAAAGGCATAGAACGCGCTAGTGATGCTTTGCATTTGCCCGGCGAGCATGAAGTTGAGTTGTTAGAGCCTGCCGTACGGGTGCGAAAAGCATTAGAGCAATTGGGGCCGACATTCATCAAATTGGGGCAGGTTTTGGCCACTCGGGTGGATATGTTTACCCCGGATTGGATTGCTGAATTTGAAAAACTACAAAGTGAAGTGCCGCCTTTGGATTTTGCCGTTTTATTGCCCGAATTACAGCAATTATTAGGCGATGATCCGCATGTGATTTTTAAGGCTTTAGATCCTATCCCGGTCGGCTCGGCATCGATTGCCCAAGTGCATCGAGCGCAATTGCAAGATGGCACTGAGGTGGTGCTTAAAATCCGTCGCCCAGGGATTATCGCCAAAATTGAGGCCGATTTACGTATTTTGCGGCATGTCGCCAGTTTGGCCGAATTTGAATTTCCTGATTTGCGCCGCTATCAGCCGGTGCGCATTGTCGATGAGTTTGCCAAGTCAATTCGTCGAGAGCTTAATTTGTCGACTGAAGCGCGCAATTTAGAGCGCTTCGTACAAAATTTTGCTGGGCATGACGATATTGAAATTCCGCGCATTTGGTGGCAATGGACTGGCGAGAGCTTGAACGTGCAAAGCTATATTGGCGGCATTGCGGGCAATGATTTAGCTGCGGTCGATGCTGCGGGTATGGATCGAACCATATTGGCGGCACGTGGCGCGGATGCGGTACTCAAAATGGTGCTGATTGATGGCTATTTTCATGCGGACCCGCACCCGGGGAATGTGAAGTATTTGCCGGGCAACCGGATTGCCTTTTTAGACTTTGGCATGGTGGGGCGATTGCCTCGGCCACGACGCGATCAAATCGTCGATTTATTGGCGGCATTAGCTCAGCGTGATGAGCACGGCATTTTGAATGTGTTGCTGGAGTGGACGGGTGACACCTTAGTGGATGAAACTAAATTGGCCAGTGATATTGCCGATTTTATGTTTAATTACGAAAATCTACCGCTAAAAGACGTTCCTTTTGGGCATATGCTCAACGATGTTGCCGTCATTATGCGCGACCATGAAATCACATTGCCATCGGATTTGACGCTGCTGTTTAAGGCGCTGATCACCTTGGAAGGCTTGGGACGGCAGCTTGATCCGGATTTTAAAATGGTGCCGCATCTGACGCCTTTTGTAAAAGAAGTCATTCTTGAGCGCTTGAGTCCTAAAGCTTGGCTTAAAACCGGCAAAGACAATGTGTTTGAAGCCTTCAGTGTGTTGTCCGGTTTGCCCAGTGATATTGGTAAATTGATCAAGCAAGCGAGGCGCGGGAGTTTGAAGGTCGATTTGGATTTAAAGCGCTTGGATCGTTTTGGCAGTTTACTGGCTAAAAGTGCCAATCGCTTAACCATGGGCATTGTGACTGGGGCCTTGATTATTGGTTCGTCGATTGCCATGACGATTAAAACCGGCCCGACTTTATTTGGTATGCCATTGTTGGGATTTTTGGGTTTTATCGTGGCTTTGGTGAATGCCATGTGGCTGATGTTTGCGATTTGGGCTTCAGGTAAAGATGAGCGCTAGGTTTTTAAATAGGGCGCAAGCGCAGTGCGCCAAGTATGGCATTTCTGATTGAAACTCAGGGTATACGCCGGACTACTCGATGGTAAAACGATTTGCTTTATATACCCAGGGATGAGTTTGCTGCCATATTGAGCGGCGGTTTGGCCGTTAAAGGCCACTAACTGCAATTGATCGAGCTCGGCGCACCAAGTGTGTAGCGAGTTCAATTGCGGCGCTTGAATCGCTGTATCTAGGCTGCCAACACGGCTCGCTTGTTGCACCACATCCCAGAGCGCAATGCCGTATTGCTTGATGAGGGTGTAGCGTTCAGCAAAGGGGCGTTGTGTTAAGTCGACGTCAATGAGCTGACTGATGATGGGCCAAAAGGCGTTTCTCGGGTGGGCGTAGTAATGCCCTGCGGTAAGCGAGGCGTCGCCAGGTAAACTGCCTAGTATCAATAGTTGGCAGTGTGGGTCAAAAACGGCATTAAAGCTGGCTTTTTGCATTGGGAGATTGGTCGCTGATTCTCAAGGCCGGTAGCGCTTTGAGCGGTAGTTTTGCGACGCAGTGCCGCAGTGGTTTTGATTCTCGTGATCGACTTACCTCGCCAACGCCTTGTGCTGTCGTCAATGAACGAAGGCGCTGGCTCGATGCAATCCGGTCGAGCTCAGGGGTGCGTTGAGCTCAGAGGATGTACTTAGTTGCCAAAAGCAAGGGCTAAATCATCCAGCGATAAATGCCATTTTTTCAGCATGCGGCTAAATACGGCCAGTTCGGCATCGCAAATTTCTTGATCTGATTTGGCGATGTCCAATGCCAGCGCCGCCAATTGCAGGCGTTTTTGTGGCTCATCAATGGTTTCAAGTAGATCGTCAATGCGTTGCTTATCAATTAAACGAATCTGGCCGTTTTCATCGGCTTCATCGCTAATGTCGGCGCAATAAGCTTGTAATACTTGGATGAAGCCTTTGCGGGTAATGCCAAGAATTTCATAGGCACGTAAGTGCTCTAGTTCTTCGATTTCTTCTGGATCAAAGCTACCGTCACACATCATTTGCATGACTAGGATGCGTGCCATGGCTTCTGGGCTATTGCTGGGGTATTTTTTCATTTCTATTGTTGCTCCTGACTTTTAATCGCCTGCCGAAAAAGGATGGGCAGGGACGTAATTTTTCGTTCGGTATAGCTAAAACAGGCCATGGTTGTTTTTGCTTTAGCAATTGGATGTACTTGGGTGCTGACATCATAATAAAGTTCAAACCGAGTTTGACTGATTTCGTCAATCCCAAGGCGAATCTGCAACACGTCACCATAAAAGGCTTCGTGTAAAAAAATAACGGCGACATCACTTAAAATCAAACCAGCGCCACCGATGTCAACTTCACTGCGATAACCAAGGCTGGCAAGCCATTGCAGCCTAGCTTCGTGCAGTAAGCCCAGTAAGGCATCATGCGCTAAATGCTGGCCATAGTTAATATCGGTAATTCGAACCGTAATATTGCACTGAAATAGATTGCACTCTGGTAAGTCGAGTTTAATTCGTGGCATAGTTAGTTTTAAGTATTGATCTTGCTTTGAGTTTAAGCGTGTCAGCGCATTGCTGCAATAAGCTTTACCTTGTAAGGCTAAAGTCGTTATTTTGGAGGAGTTTGCCCTATGTATCAACGTATCTTAGTGCCAGTCGATCACAGTGATACCAGTGCTGCGGCACTACAAGAAGCCAAGCGCCTTGCTGGGGAGCAGCGGGCGATACTTCGGTTGATTCATGTGATTGACCTTGCGCAGTTTGCTTGGAGTGCCAATGAGTTTTTGGACGTGCCGCAATTACAGGCGTCGCTGCGCATTGGCGGGCAGGCCTTACTGGATTCAAGAGCTGAAGAGTTACGAGAGCTGGGTTTAACGGTGGATGTGGCTTTGCTAGAAATCTGGGGCGGACAAATTGCCCGCACGATTGTCGATGAGGGTGAAAAATGGCATGCCGAGTTGTTGGTCATGGGTACGCATGGCTATGGCGGCTTGACGCATCTGTTGCTGGGTAGTGTGGCTGAGGGCGTACTTCGGCATGCTAAAACGCCGGTTTTATTGGTGAGAGCGCCTGAGCATGTCGCTTAAAACACAATGGACTGCGCCGCTACAGGTGAATGATCATCGACGTGATATTGCCGGTTTGACGTATGTTTATCCGGTGGTTTCTCGCCGTGCTGGCGGGGTTTCGGTCGGCATCAATTTAAACCCAAACAATGCCTGTAATTGGCGCTGCGTGTATTGCCAAGTGCCTGATTTGCAACGCGGCTCCGCACCAGAGATTGCGTTGCCGCAACTGGAGTCTGAGTTAGATTTGATGCTGGGCGACATTGTCAACGGCGATTTTATGCTTCGAGTGGTGCCCGATGGCGTGCGCCGATTGAATGATATTGCATTCTCAGGCAATGGTGAGCCGACGACTTCGGGGCAGTTTGCTGAATGTGTGGCCATTGTTGAGCGTGCACTAGATCGCTTTGCGCTGCGTGGGAAAATCAAAGTCGTGCTGATCACCAATGGCAGTCAGCTCGATAAGGCCCATGTGCAGTTTGCGCTTGAAAAAATGGCGTCATTGCAAGGCGAGGTTTGGTTTAAGGTGGATCGAGCGCCACAGGATGGTTATGAATGGGTTAATCAAATTCGATTGAATCGGCAACAAGTAGTGCGCCGCTTAGCGCAAGCGGCCGCTTTGTGCCCAACATGGATTCAGACGTGCATGTTTGCTGTGGATGGGCAGTTGCCATCGGAGGAAGAACTGCAGGCCTATTTAACGTTTTTGGCGCAGCAAATAGAGGCGGGTGTGCAGCTAGAAGGGGTGTTGTTGTATGGCATTGCGCGTACTTCGATGCAGGCTGAAGCGTCACAGCTAAGTGCTGCACCCATGGTGTGGATGCAGCACTTAGCTGAACGAATTAGATCTTTGGGCTTGCCCGTTAAGCTGACTGCTTAGTGGCTTGCTACTTCATTTTGTTGTGCTTTTTGTAGTAACTCATTCATCAGTTCAGGACGTTCGCTGCGTAAAAGTTCTAATACTTGAATTTCTTCTTTGCGTAGTTTGGCTAGGTCAATGCCTTCGATGTGCACCACGCGTAGTAATTCGGCAACGGGCTTGGGCATGTTGCGGCCACTTTCGTAGCGCGAACCGCCACTTTGCGTTACGCCAATTTGACTCCAGAAGTCTTGCTGGTTCATGCCCAATTGTTTACGGATATCGCGCGGGCTGAATTTCTTGGTCATGTTGAATCCTTTGTATTGCATGATGATTAGATTTTCTTTCATCATATAAGTCATCAAAGTGAGAAACACGGCACTATTCCATATGATTAATGGTGTCTTATTTACTCGCGCAAAACGATTATTTTTGTTAGGCAGCAGGTTCAGCGCATGCGGCGGGTGGAAAATTCAGTCAATGCGCGATGTATTGCGCGCTTACGCTGATTTCACATGCCCTGGCGAGCAATACGCTATAGCGTTCACTTTTTTCTTGAGAAAATAAATCGAAGTCATCGCATGATTGAATGAGGAAATAGGCTGGGTATTTGGGCTTGGCTTTGTTATTGCGTACGCTAAGGCGTGAATTAGGTCTTCGCTGGAGTGGCCATCGCGGCGACTCGATTCTGTTTGCGATGCGGGTGGGTGCTGCTTTAAGCGCGGTGGATGTGGATGTACGCTCATGGGTCTTGCTTGAAGGATTCTTTCTTAAACCTGTCGTTTTTTGATGGGTGGGTTGATTTAAAATGACGTTATCTTGACCACAAACGAGGCTGAGTGTTGGGTAAATAGGGTATTGCGGCTTGTCGCGATATGCCTTCTGTGCTAACTTCGGGAGTTCCCCGATAGTCTCTTTTGCGATGATTGTTATGGCTCAAACGCTCTACGACAAACTTTGGCAGTCCCACGTTGTGCATGAAGAAGCCGACGGTACTTGCTTAATCTATATTGACCGTCATTTGGTGCATGAAGTGACGAGCCCGCAAGCTTTTGAAGGCTTGAAACTGGCCAATCGCCAGCCATGGCGTAATTCATCCATCGTTGCGACGGCGGACCACAATACGCCGACCAATGAATGGGAGAAGGGGATTCAAGACCCCATTTCTCGCTTACAAGTCGAAACGCTCGATGCCAATATCAAAAAATATGGCGCTTTAGCTTATTTCCCGTTTAAAGATTTTCGTCAAGGCATTGTGCACGTCGTTGGCCCAGAAAATGGCGCGACCCTGCCGGGTATGACCGTGGTTTGTGGCGACAGCCATACGTCGACGCATGGTGCATTTGCGGCGTTAGCGCACGGCATTGGTACCTCAGAAGTTGAGCATGTACTCGCTACGCAAACGCTGGTCGCTAAAAAATCCAAAGCTATGTTGGTGCGTGTTGACGGCCAAGTTGGCCGTGGTGTAACGGCCAAAGACATTGCTTTGGCGATTATTGGCAAAATTGGCACTGCCGGTGGTACGGGCTTTGCGATTGAGTTTGGCGGTGAAGCGATTCGTGCCTTGTCGATTGAAGGTCGTATGACGCTGTGCAATATGGCGATTGAAGCCGGCGCACGTGCGGGTATGGTCGCCGCAGATCAAAAAACCTTTGATTACTTAAAGGGTCGTCCTTTTGCGCCGACAGATGCGCAATGGGATGCGGCCGTTGAAAACTGGAAAAATCTCGTTTCTGACCAAGGTGCGGTATTTGACGCGACCGTGGTGTTGCAAGCGGCCGATATTGAGCCGCAAATTACTTGGGGCACGTCGCCTGAGCAAGTGCTCGGCGTCTCTGGCAAAGTACCTGATCCTGCGGCGCAAACCGATGCCACTAAGCAGGGTAGTTACGCGCGCGCCTTGCAGTATATGGGCTTGGCGGCGAATACCCCACTAACTGACATTATGATCGATAAAGTCTTTATCGGTTCCTGTACCAATAGCCGGATCGAAGATTTACGTGCTGCGGCGGGTGTTGTTGCCGGTAAAAAGAAAGCCGATAGCGTCAAACTGGTGCTGATTGTGCCAGGTTCTGGTTTAGTCAAAGCGCAAGCCGAAGCTGAAGGGCTAGATAAAATCTTTATCGCCGCCGGTTTTGAGTGGCGTGAGCCGGGCTGTTCGATGTGCCTCGCGATGAATGCCGACCGTTTGGAATCGGGCGAGCGCTGTGCCTCTACGTCCAATCGCAATTTTGAAGGTCGTCAAGGGCAGGGTGGGCGTACGCATTTGGTGAGCCCTGAGATGGCGGCAGCGGCAGCGATTGCGGGCCATTTTGTTGATATTCGCACCTTCTCTTTGCAATAAGGGGCTGCGCGTGATGAAACTATTCGCAAGCCTGTTGTTGGTATTGTTCACGTTAACGGCATGCAATACGATGTCGGGCTTTGGCAAAGACTTGAAAAAAGTCGGTAATGAAATTGATAAGGCGGCAACAAAATGAAGCCATTTACTAAACTAGATGGTTTGGTCTGCGCGATGGATCGCGCTAACGTCGATACCGACGCGATCATCCCTAAGCAATTTTTGAAATCAATCAAACGCTCAGGCTTTGGGCCTAATCTGTTTGATGAATGGCGTTATCTTGACCACGGCGAGCCGGGAATGGATAACAGCCAGCGTAAACTCAATCCTGAGTTTGAGTTGAATTTGCCGCGTAACCAAGGTGCACAAGTGCTCTTGGCGCGCGACAATTTTGGCTGTGGTTCATCGCGCGAGCATGCGCCATGGGCGATTGAAGATTTCGGTTTTTGTGCGCTGATTGCGCCCAGTTTTGCCGATATTTTCTTTAATAATTGCTTTAAAAATGGTTTGTTGCCGATCGTGCAGCCAGCGGCCGTGATTGATCAACTATTTACTGAAGCCAAAACTGAAGGTTATCGCTTAAAAATTGATTTGCTTGAGCAAACTATCACGACCCCCAGTGGCGAGGTGTTTGCATTTGACGTGACCGAGCATCGTAAGCATTGTTTGCTCAATGGTTTGGACGAAATTGGTCTGACCTTGGCCCATAGTGACAAAATTAAAGCGTTTGAAATCCAGCATGAAGCGGCGCAGCCTTGGCTGTTTGTTAAATAAAGTATTGCGCGGTGGCGCGCCAATAAAATGGCGCGCGTCAACGTATGGCTAATGGATTTTTGATGGTGGTGTCGATCGTAAGGTCGATCAGGCTAGTGGCCAGCCGCATCATGATGCATCAGTTGCAAATGCAATATTTAATTCGAGCTTGTTGATCGGTATTTATTTAGACTGAATCAATATTGTTATTCGAATTTTATCGTATCCTTTTAAAGTCAAAATTAATTTTGGAAAGAAAATCAATGATCTTGCATAAATTTAAAAATCAAAGCGATTTAGATCGTGCAGCAGCAGATCTAATTATTGCCATGGTGCGTGCAAAGCCAAATGCAGTATTGGGTATGGCTACAGGCGGAACGCCAGTGGGTTTGTATCAAGAAATCGTTAAAACCTATCAATCAGGGTTAGTGAGCTTTGCGCAAGCAAAAACATTTAACTTGGATGAGTATGTTGGCTTGCCAGTAACGCATCAAGAAAGCTACCGCAATTTTATGCAACGTAATTTGTTCGATCACATTGATATTCAAGTGGCAAATACGCATGTGCCTGATGGCAATGCGGCTGATATTGATGCTGAATGTCGTTTGTATGACAAAATGATGTTCGAGCAAGGCCCGGTTGATCTGCAATTATTGGGTATTGGCGGTAATGGCCATATTGGTTTTAATGAACCAGATAGCCAATTGTCACGTGGCACTTATCAAGTCACATTAAAAGAAGAAACGCGTGAAGCTAATAAGCGTTTCTTTAATCATATCGATGAAGTACCAACTCAAGCAGTAACGATGGGTATGGGCTCGATTATGCAAGCGAAAGTGATTTTGTTGGTCGTTAAAGGCCAAGAAAAAGCTGAGATCTTAGATCGCACGCTCAATGGCCCTATCACCACCCAAGTGCCTGCGTCATTGTTGCAAACGCACCCACGCGTGATTGTCATGACCGATTGCGATGTGAACTACAAAGTATCGTATTAATTGTTTCGAGTGAATTAAAAAGAGGGGCTAGCCCCTCTTTTTCTACGTTTAAAAATTAAAAACAAAATACCGCGAGAACAGCATGAAAGTATTGATCCTACCCGGCGATGGCATTGGTCCTGAAATCGTAGCGCAAGCTAAAAAAGTACTCACTGTGTTAAAAAATGATGGCTTAGATTTAGAGTTGCAAGAAGCGCCTCTTGGTGGCGCCGCTTATGATCAATACGGTTCACCTTATCCAGAGTTCACGCAAAAATTGGCACGTGAAGCGGATGCGATTTTGCTTGGCGCGGTGGGCGGCCCGCAATACGACACACTCGATCGTCCGCTGCGCCCAGAGCGTGGTCTATTGGCAATTCGTAAAGATCTGAGTTTGTTTGCCAATCTGCGTCCAGCCATTTTGTATCCAGAGTTGGCCAATGCGTCGACTTTAAAGCCTGAAGTCGTTTCAGGCTTAGATATTTTGATTGTGCGTGAATTGACCGGCGATATTTATTTCGGTCAGCCACGCGGTATTCGTGTGAATGAAGCCGGTGAGCGCGAAGGCTTTAACACCATGCTGTACGCCGAAAGCGAAATTCGCCGTATCGGCCACGTGGCTTTCCAAGCGGCGCAAAAACGCGGTAAAAAATTGTGCTCAGTGGATAAAGCCAATGTGCTGGAAACGACTGAATTCTGGAAAGAAATCATCAGCGATATGGCCAAAGAATATCCCGACGTTGAACTCAGCCATATGTTGGTTGACAATGCGGCGATGCAATTGGTTAAAGCACCGAAGCAATTTGACGTGATCGTTACCGGCAATATTTTTGGTGATATTTTGTCGGATGAAGCCTCGATGTTAACCGGCTCGATTGGGATGTTGCCAAGCGCATCGCTCGATGCCAACAATAAAGGCTTGTACGAGCCAAGCCATGGCTCGGCGCCGGATATCGCTGGCAAAGACATCGCTAATCCATTGGCGACGATTTTGTCGGTGGCGATGATGCTGCGTTATACGTTTAACAATGAAGCGGCGGCCCAGCGTGTCGAAAACGCAGTGAAAAAGGTGCTGGCGCAAGGTTTGCGTACGGGTGATATTTTTGAGGTAGGCACTACTCGTGTTTCTTGCTCAGCAATGGGTGATGCGGTCGTTGCTGCTTTGTAATTTGTAATCATTTGTCGCTTAATAATAAGCCCCGCCGCAAATTGCGATGGGGCTTTTTATTGCGGGAAAACCAAGCTAATTAGAGCATCTCGGCTGCATAGTCGGCCAAGCGCGAGCGTTCGCCTCGGGTTAAGGTAATATGCCCGGAGTGGCCCCAGCCTTTAAAGCGATCAACGACAAAGGTTAAGCCTGACGAGCCTTCGGTGAGGTAGGGCGTATCAATTTGGCTAATATTGCCAAGGCAAATCACTTTGGTGCCAGGCCCTGCGCGCGTGATCAGGGTCTTCATTTGTTTTGAAGTTAGATTTTGTGCCTCGTCGATGATAAGGAATTTTTTAAGGAAGGTGCGGCCGCGCATAAAGTTAAGTGATTTGACTTTGATGCGCGAACGAATTAAATCGCGGGTTGCTGCGCGCCCCCAGTCGCCCGCTTCGGCGTCAGTTTGGTTAAGTACGTCCAGATTGTCCTCAAGCGCCCCCATCCACGGCATCATCTTTTCTTCTTCGGTGCCAGGTAAAAACCCAATGTCTTCACCGACCGGGACTGTTACGCGGGTCATAATGATTTCGGTGTAGATTTTGGATTCAAGCGTTTGTGCTAAGCCTGCAGCCAGCGTGAGTAAGGTTTTCCCGGTGCCGGCTTGTCCGAGTAAAGATATAAAATCAATGTCCGGATTCATTAATAAGTTTAACGCAAAGTTTTGTTCTCGATTACGCGCGGCAATGCCCCAAATGGCATTTTTGCTGTGACCATAATCTTTTAGGCTTTCGAGTACGGCGGTTTTACCTTCGATGCTAATCACTCGCGCCTGCATCGGCGTTTCGCCCGATTGAAATAGCAGCTGGTTGACATACAGGTCGACCACATCAGGGCCTTTGATTTTCCAATAGCTGCGATTGCCTTCTTGCCAGCTTTGTAAATCTTTGCTGTTGCGCTCCCAGAACGGCTGATCTATTTCGCGCATGCCGTTGTAGAGTAGGTCGGTGTCTTCGAGGACTTTGTCGTTAAAGTAGTCTTCAGTTGCCAGTCCTAAGGTACGGGCTTTGATGCGCATATTGATGTCTTTGGACACCAAGATGACTTGTCGATTGGGGTACATTTGCTGCAGATGGTGCACGACGCCTAAAATTTGATTGTCGGCTTTGCCCATGGGTAATTGAGCTGGCAAAACGCTGGTAATGGCTTCGGTTTGTAAAAATAATCGACCCGTGGCCTGCTCTTTGCTGGTGGCGCTCAGTGAAACACCGTCATGCAAACTGTGCTCCATGCCGGCGACGAGCTCTTCCATAAAGCGACTGGCTTGCCTGGCGTTTCGCGCGACTTCGGTGAGGCCTTTTTTGTTGGAGTCGAGTTCTTCAAGCGTCATCATTGGGACAAATACATCGTGTTCTTGAAAGCGGAAAATCGAGGTGGGGTCATGCATCAACACATTGGTATCTAGTACAAAGAGTTTGCTGTCACTGGGGGCTTTACGTTTACGGGCGGCCATGATGCACTCCTGATCGTGTGAGACTGTGTTTGAGGATGAGTGTTAGAGCGCTTAGTCGTGTTAAGTGGGTTGAAAAAAAGCGGCCATAAGGCCGCTGCTGGTATTACGGGGTGGGCAGGCTTTGCACAACAGCCAAAACTTGCGCGGCATGATTGGGGACTTTAACGCCGCGCCATTCTTGAATAATGATGCCGTTTTGAATCACAAACGTGCTGCGTTCAATGCCACGCACTTGCTTGCCATACATATTTTTGAGTTTCATCACGCCAAATGCCTCGCAAGCGATTTCATCGGGGTCGGAAATAAGATCAAAAGGCAGGACTAATTTGGCTTTGAAGTTTTCGTGGCTTTTTAGGCTGTCACGACTTAGACCAAAAATAGCGCAATTGGCGGCTAAAAATTGCGGATATAAATCTCGAAAATCGCTGGTTTCGGTGGTGCAGCCGGGGGTGCTATCTTTGGGGTAAAAAAACAATACGAAGCGCTGATTGCTTAGGTTTGCAGTATCAAATACGACATTGCCAGTCCCCGTTAGTGTGAGGGTTGGGCAAGGGCTTAAACTCATGAATTACTCCGCAGGGTTGATGGATGATGCTTACTTTATTGTCGGCAATCTCAGGTATTTGAGCAAGGTTTGTGAGTGCAAAATACAAAAAATGCCGAAGTGGCGCAATTAAGTCGCATTGCTGAGTACAAGCCCTTAGCGAGGCCGCTTAATAACGTTACAATATGGCTAATAATGGTCACATCTGAATGACAGGGCTGTGACAAACCTGCACCAATTACAATGAGTACACACTATGAGCATTAAGTCGGATAAATGGATACGCAAAATGGCACAAGAACACGGCATGATCGAGCCGTTTGTTCCAGGTCAGGTGAAAGAAGTCAATGGCGAGCGTATCGTATCGTACGGCACTTCAAGCTATGGCTACGATATTCGCTGTGCAGATGAGTTTAAAGTGTTTACCAATATCAATTCGACGATTGTTGATCCAAAGAATTTTGATGAAGGCAGTTTTGTCGATGTGTCAGGCAAGGGCTATTGCATTATTCCGCCAAACTCATTTGCGCTGGCGCGGACCGTGGAGTATTTCCGTATCCCACGCAATGCACTGACCATTTGCTTGGGTAAATCGACCTATGCGCGTTGCGGAATTATTGTGAATGTGACGCCGTTTGAGCCGGAATGGGAAGGCTACGTGACTTTAGAGTTTTCTAACACCACGCCATTGCCAGCCAAGATTTACGCCAATGAAGGCGTGGCGCAAGTGCTGTTCTTTGAAGCCGATGCCGATGATGTCTGCGAAACCAGCTATGGTGATCGCCAAGGTAAGTATCAAGGGCAGGTTGGTGTGACGTTGCCAAGAACGTAATTTGAGTTAAGTCGTCTTTTGCTTCTTTAAGCAGGCCTCTTCGGAGGCTTGTTTGCTTTTGCCTGGAATATAATACATAATAATATTATATATATTTGCATTATAAAAGGATGTAGAGATGACCGAAAATTACCGTGATTTAGTGCAAAGCATTAGTGGTAAATTGCGCCAGTTTGCCAAAGAGATTCCTGAAACTCAGCAAGGCTTTATGCAGACCGCAAAGGCGACGCATACTGAGGGCGCTTTAAGTAAAAAACACAAAGAATTAATGGCGATGAGTATTGCGATTGCGGCGCGTTGCCAAGGTTGTTTGGGTTTTCATGCTCAAGCTTGCGTCAAGCTCGGTGTGACGCGTGCGGAATTTATGGAGATGCTGCAAGTCGCGATTTATATGGGCGGTGGCCCTAGCGTGATGACGGGGGCCGAAGCTTTGATCGCTTTTGAAGAGTATGGCGGTGAAAAGGCCGCTGAATAAGGCTTGCAGAGTAATACACTGCAGGTTTTGATGATTTTATAAAAAACACGACCCACCTTGGATGATGGTGTCGTGTTTTTTGTTTTTGCGGATTGGGCTTAGTCTTTTTTCCCGGTTTTAAATTCACTCGCGGCGCGCAAAATGCCGCGCATAATGTCGAGTTCTTCGCGCTCCATTTGGGCTCGCACAAATAAACGGCGTAAACGCGGCATTAAGCGTTTTGGCGCATTGGGTTTCAAAAAACCAATCGTCAGTAACACTTCTTCAAAATGCTCAAAAAACAGCTCTACCGCCTGATGTGGGGCGCGTTCTCGATTTTCTTCGAGGTAACGAATGTCATCGTACCCTTCATCAAAACAGGCTGTGCGCAATTCATACGCCAAGATTTGCACCGCCTGCGATAGATTCAAGCTGGAATAATCAGGGTTAGTTGGAATGGTCACGCGGCGGTTGCATTGCTCAAGCTCGGCAATGGTTAAACCGCTGGTTTCGGCACCAAAGACTAGGGCCACGCAAGCGCCAGTTCGAGCCGCTTGGACTAATTCAGGTGTGAGTTGGCGCGGAGTTTGTAGCGGTTGCGATAGCTCGCGACGGCGGGCGGTCATTGCCACTTGTAAGGTTGTACCTTCCAGCGCTTCGGTCATCGAAGAGACTACTTTGGCGTTGGCCAAAATATCGCGAGCACTCGAGGCGAGGGCGTCGGCCACTTCAGATGGGAACTCTTTAGGGTTAATTAAATAGAGTTGGGTTAAGCCCATGGTTTTCATGGCGCGGGCCGTTGAGCCAATATTTCCGGGGTGGCTGGTGTGCGATAAAACAACACGGATGTTGGATAAGCAAGCGGTTTCATTCATTTGATTTGATTCTTTATTCATAATCGGGTTTGTACTTTTGCGTGAGACGGGTAGAATGCGTGCTTAATATATCTGATCTTTTTTAATAGTGAGAAGTCATGCATCCAATGCTGAACACTGCGGTGCGCGCTGCGCGTCGCGCCGCCACCGTTATTCAACGTGCGTCGAATAATTTAGACTTAATTACCCCAGAAAAAAAAGGTCATAACGATTTTGTTTCTGAGGTTGATCGTGCAGCAGAACAAGCCATTATCGACACTATTTTAGAGGCGTACCCAAATCACGCGATTCTAGCAGAGGAGTCGGGTAGCCGCGGTAACTCTGAATATGTTTGGATTATCGATCCACTTGATGGTACTACAAATTTCTTGCATGGCTTCCCACAATACGCCATTTCTATCGCGCTTGAGCATAAAGGCGTGATCACACAAGCCGTGGTTTACGATCCAAACCGCAACGATTTGTTCACTGCGACCCGTGGCGTTGGCGCATTCTTGAATGACCGCCGTATCCGCGTTTCTAAAGTGCGTGAATTGTCAGATGCATTGGTTGGGACAGGCTTTCCGTATACCAAATTTAATAATTTAGAAAACTACCTGAATATTTTCCGCGATATGGCGCAAAAAGCGGCGGGCGTACGTCGTCCGGGCGCTGCTGCCTTGGATTTGGCGTATGTGGCTTGCGGTCGTTTTGATGGTTTCTTTGAATTTGATTTGAAACTCGTTGATATCGCTGCGGGTACTTTGTTGGTGCAAGAGGCAGGTGGTTTGGTGACCGATCTCAACGGCGAAGAAAAATTCTTGGTTTCTGGCGACGTACTTTGCGGTACACCCCGCGTATTTGGCCAAATGTTGTCGTTGATTCGCGGTCATTTGAAGTAAGCCTGATGTGGTAAAGTTTTTCTTGTCTTAAAGGCTTGCTTTGTCAGCGCCAAATTTTAAACGGGTTCTCTATGGAGGACCCGTTTTGCTATCTATCGTTGGGCTCGCGCTTATCGGGACTATAAAAGTCGATGCTGATTGTTGTCTTCGTGGATACTGAATGGATTGACGATTTCATTGGGGCGGAAAAATGAAATATATTATCTTGTGGTGCGTGGTCTTGTTGGTGGCTTGTGGGCCTAGTCGGCCCGCGCCCATGGTGACGATCGCTGAGCCACAGCGTGAGGCTTTGCAAAAAGCGCACGCTGTAGCCAGTGTGATTGAGCAGCAGGCTGTCGATCAGTTAAATAAAATCGAAGTCGAGTCCAAGTAGTTATTGTGGGTATATTTATCTACGGTATGTTGCTTATGTCTTGTGTTGATATACCCGTTATAAAAGTAGTGAACTGTAGACTTCTGGTTTAAAGCCAACGCTGATTTTTCCCTTGTAATCGAGCACCGGTCGCTTGATGAGTGATGGATTGGTGAGCATTAGGGCGGTGGCGCTAGCGGCGTCGACTAGGCTCGCTTTGCTGGCCTCATCCAGTTTGCGCCAAGTGGTGCCTTGGCGATTGACTAAGACTTCCCAACCGCAATTGGCGATCCAAGATTCAATTAGTGCTGGGTTTAAAACGTCTTTTTTAAAGTCATGCCATTCATAGTCAAAGTGATTTTCCGTGAGCCAAGTTCGCGCTTTTTTTACCGTGTCGCAGTTTGGAATGCCGTACAGTTTCATGGTTTTTTTCCATAGAAAAAGGCCGCCGCAGCGACCTGGTTGTTGATGTGTTGCGCTTAGTGTAATGAAATATCAAAGCTCAAGTCCGGCTCGTCCGCAGGATTGCTGGGGGCTTTTTTGCTGGCTTCTTGTTCTTGTATCGATTGCGCGTTATTGACCATCCATGAGAGGTTGCTGGCCGAATCGGCGTTGCGTAGTGCTTCATCTAGCTCGATTTCATTGTTGCGGTACATGCGATACAGCGACTGCTCAAAGGTTTGCGAACCTTCGGATAGGGATTGCTCCATCGCTTCTTTGATTTCAGAGAGTTCGCCATTTTTGATTAGCTCGGCAATTCGATTGGTGTTGAGCATCACTTCGACGGCAGGCTTGAGTTTGCCACTGTCTTTGCAGCGCACCAAACGCTGCGAAATAATCGCCCGCAATGAGGTGGATAAGTCGTAGAGCAACGATTCTCGTGCTTCTTGTGGGTAGAAATTAACAATCCGGCTTAAAGAGTGATAGCTATTGTTGGCATGCAATGTAGAAATGCATAAATGACCGGCTTGCGCGTACTGCATGGCGTAAGTCATCGTCGCTTGGTCGCGGATTTCACCAATCATTAATACATTAGGCGCTTCACGCATGGCATTACGCAGTGCATCGTCATAACTGTGGGTGTCGGTGCCCACTTCGCGCTGATTGACCAGTGATTTTTTATGGCTGTAGATAAATTCGATCGGGTCTTCCATGGTGAGGATGTGCCCGCTGTGATGTTCGTTGCGATATTCCAGCATGGCCGAAACGGTGGACGATTTGCCTGATCCCGTTGCGCCCACCACTAAAATAATGCCGCGCTTTTCCATAATGAGCGATTTAAGCACCTCGGGCATAAACAGCTCTTCGAGCGTATCGGCTTTGGGTTTAATAAAGCGAGCGACCAGAGCCACGGTGCCACGGCTTTTAAATACATTAACCCGAAAATTGCCTACGCCCGTGACCGGGTAGGCAAAATTCATCTCGAGTTCACGCTCAAAAATGGTGACTCGGGCCTCGCCCATTAATTGATAGGCCAGTTGCTTGACGTGTTCGGCACTTAGAACCTGATTATTCACCGGGTGGCAGAGCCCTTGAATCTTAATCACAATGGCCGAATCGGCAGCTAAAAACAGATCGGATGCGCTACGTTCAGCCATTAGCTTAAAAAACGGCAATAAATTCATCGTGAAACCCTTAGTTGATTAATCGCGCAGTTCGCGGCGTAAAATTTTACCTACATTTGATTTAGGTAAGCTATCAGTAAATGCAATAATTCGCGGCACTTTATAATTAGTGAGCTGTCCACGGCAAAACGCAATGATTTCTTCTGGCGTCAAATTAGGGTCTTTTTTGACAATCACCAGCTTGATGGCTTCGCCGGTTTTTTCATCTGCAACGCCAATGCAGGCGACTTCGAGCACGCCGGGGTGGTTGGCAACGACGTCTTCGACTTCATTGGGGTAAACGTTAAAGCCTGAAACCAAAATCATGTCTTTTTTGCGGTCGACGATCTGGAAAAAACCACTGGGTTTCATGACGGCGATATCGCCGGTGGCCAAAAAGCCGTCCGCGCCCAAGATATCGGCGGTGTCTTCAGGGCGTTGCCAATAACCTTTCATGACTTGGGGGCCACGGATAAATAGCTCGCCACGTTCGCCAACAGGGACTTCTAGGCCGGCATCGTCACGAATAACGGCGTCCGTCATTGGAATAGGTAGGCCAATCATGCCATTAAATTCCATGGTGTTCATGGGGTTCATCATGGCCGCTGGTGAGGTTTCCGTTAGGCCGTAGGCTTCAATTAAGGGGACTTTGGTGGCTTTTTGCCATTTGTCTGCCACGGCGTGTTGCACCGCCATGCCACCACCGAGGGCGAGTTTCCAGGTGCTAAAGTTAAGTTTGGCAAAGTCTGGGTTGTTGAGTAAGGCATTAAATAGGGTGTTGACGCCGGTAATGCAGGTGACAGGATATTGCCCCAGTGTTTTGATGAAATCAGGAATGTCGCGTGGGTTGGTAATCAGTAAATTAGTGGCACCAATTTTACTAAACACCATGCAGTTGGCCGTGAGCGAGAAGATGTGATACAGCGGGAGTGCCGTGACAATCATTTCTTGCCCTTCGGTCACGATGGGGCTAATCCAGGCGTGTGCTTGCTGCATATTGGCCACGATATTGCCATGGGTCAGCATGGCGCCTTTGGCTACGCCGGTAGTGCCGCCAGTGTATTGCAAAAAAGCGATGTCATCATGGTTCAGTGGAACGGCTTGTAGGGTATTGCTCTGACCTTTTTTGATGGCTTTATTGAAAGTAGTATGCCCAGGCAGGGTATAGCTGGGGACCATTTTTTTTACGTAGCGAACAACGTTGTTGACGATGAACCCTTTTGGGAAGCCCAAGAGATCGCCCAATTCAGTCACGATGGTTGTTTTGATCGCCGTATTGCCAATGATTTTTTCGAGGGTATGGGCAAAATTGGCCAAAATTAAAATAGTTTCAGCGCCAGAATCATTCAGTTGGTGTTGTAATTCACGCGGGGTATAGAGTGGGTTGACGTTAACAACGACGTATCCTGCGCGTAAAATGCCAAAAATAGCGACCGGATATTGCAGTAAGTTGGGCATCATTACGGCGATGCGAGCGCCAAATGGCAGTTTTAATGTTTGTTGTAGATAGGTTGCAAACTGGACTGAAAGTTGCTCCAACTCACCATAAGTGATCGATTTTCCCATGTTAATAAAGGCGGGGCGATCTCGATATTTGAGTACACTTTGCTGCATTACTTCGGGGATTGCCGCAAATTCATTCAAATTTACGCTGTGTGGAACACCGGCTTGATAGCTGGCTAGCCAAGGCTTTGTCATTGTTTGTCTCCGTTATGGCCTTACTCTATGGGCAAAGGCACCGGTGAGACAAGTGCATCTTTGTGTGAGGAGTATTTCGCCAGCTTATCTTTTCTGTTAGAATCAGGAAAATCCCGTAAAACACGATGGGAGTGCTTTCAAATGGGCGCGCAGGAATTGCAGCCCATTTTTTGTTTGTAGTTTTGAGAAGAAGAGTATGGCGGCCAATCTGCAATCTGTGTTGGACAATACCTTGCCGGGTTTAGGGTACGAGTTAGTCGATTTTGATATGGGCGAAAAAGGCCTGTTGCGTATTTTTATCGACAAAGACGGCGGCGTAACCATTGATGACTGCGTCGCAGTGAGCAATCACTTGTTGCGTTTATTTATGGTTGAAAATATCCCCCATGAGCGCCTCGAGGTGTCTTCACCGGGATTGGATCGCCTCATAAAAAAACCGGCGGATTTTGAGCGATTTGCCGGAGAGATGGTTAAGGTAAAACTACGGTTGCCCTTGCCTGATCGTCGCCGAAATCTCATCGGCAAGTTATTAGGTTTGGTGGAAGATCAGGTGGTGATTGATGTGGCAGGCGAAGAATTAAAACTCCCCTTGGCATCGATTGATCGCGTTCGGATCGAACCGCAATTTTAAATTGCGCCACCCATTTGGCAAATACTGTTAATTTGGCTTTTGTTCTATGCCGGAGGACTAATTTATGAATCGTGAAATTCTAGTGCTGGTCGAAGCACTTGCGCACGAAAAAAACGTGGAAAAAGAAGTTGTGTTTGGTGCGCTTGAATTAGCGCTCGCTTCTGCAACAAAAAAACGTTACGAAGACGAAGTTGAGATTCGCGTTTCGATCGACCGTCACACCGGTGCGTACCGTAGTTTTCGCGTTTGGGATGTGGTTGAAGATAACGACCACGAAGAACCATCGCGTCAAATTGCGATTACTGATGCCCCAGATTACAGTGCCGATTTGTCGGTGGGTGATGTATGGGAAGTTGAGTTAGACCCGATTGAGTTTGGCCGTATCGGCGCTCAAGCGGCTAAACAAGTGATTTTGCAAAAAATTCGCGACGCAGAGCGCGAACAAAATTTGAATGATTTTTTGCAACGTCGTGAGCATATCGTTTCAGGTAGCATTAAACGCATTGAGCGTGGCAATGCCATTCTTGAACTCGGTAAACTTGAAGCCATTTTGCCGCGCGATCAAATGATCCCAAAAGAAAATTTGCGTGTTGGCGATCGTGTTAAAGCCTTTTTGTTGCGCATCGATCGCAATGGTCGTGGCCCGCAATTGGTTTTGTCACGGATTGCGCCAGAATTCATGGCAAAATTATTTGAACTTGAAGTGCCAGAAATTGAAAACAATTTGATCGAGCTCAAAGGCGTGGCACGTGATCCTGGGATGCGCGCTAAAATTGCCGTTAAGTCCAACGATCAACGTGTTGATCCACAAGGTACTTGTATCGGTGTGCGTGGTACACGAGTTAATGCGGTTAGTAATGAATTGGCTGGTGAGCGTGTTGATATCGTGTTGTGGTCAGCGGATGCGGCCCAGTTTGCGATTAATGCCTTGTCACCGGCTGAAGTGAGCTCGATTATTTTGGACGAAGACACCCACAGTATGGATGTCGTGGTTGATGAAGATAATTTGGCGATGGCCATTGGTCGTGGCGGCCAAAATGTGAAATTAGCGGCTGAGTTAACCGGTTGGAAACTCAACATCATGACCGTTGACGAAGCTGAGCAAAAACACGAAGAAGAATTCACTAAGATTCGCGCTTTGTTTATTCAAGCGTTGGATATTGATGAAGATGTAGCGGATGTCTTGGTACAAGAAGGCTTCAATACATTGGAAGAGGTGGCCTATGTGCCACTGAATGAAATGCTGGAAATCGAAGCGTTTGATGAAGAAACCGTAAACGAACTGCGCTCTCGTGCTCGTGATGCCTTGTTAACTCAAGCTATTGCGCGCGAGGAAAAGCTAGAGCATCAGTCCGAAGACCTGAAGACGCTGGAGGGTATGACCTCGGAATTGGCTACTGTATTGGCTGAGAACGATATACATACCCGTGACGATCTAGCAGATTTGGCGGTCGATGAATTAACCGAAATGACTGGTATCGACGCAGAAACCGCTAAACAACTGATCATGAAAGCGCGCGAACATTTGTTCGCCTAAGGCGCGGGAGAGTAATCAATGAGTGAACCCAAAGTCAGCCAGTTTGCTGCCGAATTAAAAATGCCAACACAAGAGCTTATCGAACAATTGAAAGCAGCTGGCGTGAACAAAAACAATGCCGATGACGTTTTGAGCTTAGATGATAAGCAGCTCTTGCTTGGTCATTTGAAGCAAAAACATGGTCAAGTTGGTGATAAGCCTAAAGTAACATTGGCTCGCAAAGAAACAACTGAGATTCGTAAAACCGACGCCACTGGCAAGTCAAAAACGATTCAAGTTGAAGTGCGTAAAAAGCGCGTTGTTGAGACATCTGCAGCACCTGAAGCGCCAACGCCAGTTGTGGCTCCTGCACCTGTTGCCGCGCCAGCGCCCGTAGCGCCTAAGGTGGCGGTGCCTGTTGCTGCGCCAGTATCGGTGATTGATGAGGCTCAGCGCCAACGTCGAGAGGCGGAAGCCAGTCGCCAAAATGAGCTGTATGCTCGCCAGGCTGCCGAAATGCAAGCCAAGCAAAATCGCAACCAAAAACCGGCTGAAATGGTCGCTCCGGTAGCGGAAGTAGTTATTGCGCCTACGCCTGTTGCGGCACCAGCAGCTAAGCCACAAGTGCAGCAGTCCGCTAAACCAGCGGAAAAAGCGCCAGCTAAAACGACCGAAGCTGCTAAGCCAGCAGTGAAGCCGCATATCAAACCGGGGCATGAAGCGCCACGAGTTGGTGCACGTGTTGATTTCCGTCGCCCGAAAGAAACGCCGATTCATGCACCAGAAAAAGCCGCTCCAGCTGCTGCCGCTGCCGCAAAACCAGCGGATAAAAAACCTGCTGGCGCAGCAGCACCGAAAAAAGATGAAAAAGGCGGCTGGAATGATGGTCGTCAGAAAAAAGGCATCAAAACGCGTGGTGGTGATGCGGGTAATGACTGGAAGTCTAAAAAAGGCGGCAAGAAAAACCATGCGCAGCAGCAAGCCGATAATGCGCATGCTTTTGTTGCTCCGACAGAGCCAGTTGCACGTGAGATCGATGTTCCAGAAACAATTTCAGTTGCCGATTTAGCGCACAAAATGGCCGTTAAGGGCGTTGAAGTCGTGAAAGCGTTGATGAAAATGGGCATGATGGTCACCATCAATCAAGTGTTGGACCAAGAAACAGCAATGATTATTGTTGAAGAAATGGGCCATACCCCGGTTGCTGCCAAGCTGGATGATCCAGATATTTATTTGGATGAAGAAGCTAAAACGGATCACGTATCATTGCCACGTGCGCCGGTTGTGACGGTAATGGGTCACGTTGACCATGGTAAAACCTCTTTGCTTGATTATATTCGCCGCGCCAAAGTGGCCTCTGGTGAGGCGGGTGGTATTACTCAGCATATTGGTGCGTATCACGTTGAAACGGGTAAGGGAATGATTACCTTCCTCGATACCCCGGGTCACGAGGCATTCACCTCAATGCGTGCTCGTGGTGCTCAGCTAACGGATATCGTCGTGTTGGTGGTGGCCGCCGATGACGGCGTGATGCCGCAAACGATTGAAGCGATTCATCATGCGAAAGCGGCTGGTGTGCCAATCGTCGTAGCGGTCAATAAAATTGATAAGCCAGAAGCGAACTTCGAACGTATCCGCCAAGAAATGGTAGCGCAAGAAGTCGTGCCGGAAGATTGGGGTGGTGATACTCAATTTATCCATGTCTCGGCGAAAAAAGGCTTAGGGATTGATGAGTTGCTCGATGCGATTCTGTTGCAAGCTGAAGTGCTGGAATTGACGGCACCGGTGGATGGTCCTGCTAAAGGGATTATTATCGAAGCTCGCTTGGATAAAGGTCGTGGTCCAGTGGCGTCGATGTTGGTTCAATCCGGTACTTTGCGTAAAGGCGACACGGTATTGGCCGGTCAAGTTTATGGCCGTATTCGGGCCATGCTCGATGAAAATGGTAAGTCAATTAATGAGGCTGGCCCTTCAATGCCGGTGGAAATTCTCGGTTTGTCGGAAGTGCCATCTGCTGGTGTTGATGCCATGGTCTTGGCTGATGAGAAAAAAGCCCGCGAAATTGCCATGTTCCGTCAAGGTAAGTACCGTGATGTGAAATTTGCTCGTCAACAAGCGTCTAAGCTCGAAAATATGTTTGCTCAGATGGCTGAAGGCAATGTGCAAAACTTGCCAATCATCATTAAGGCTGACGTACAGGGGTCTTCAGAGGCCTTGTCACAAAGCCTGCAGAAATTATCGACCAGCGAAGTGCGGGTGCAAATCTTGCACAGTGCAGTGGGTGGGATTTCTGAGTCGGATGTGAATTTGGCGCTAGCTTCTAAGGCGGTTATTATCGGCTTTAATACGCGTGCTGATGCAGCTGCGCGTAAATTGGCTGAGGCTGAAGGTGTTGATTTACGTTACTACAACATCATTTATGATGCTGTGGATGATGTGAAGGCGGCCTTGTCGGGCATGCTGGCACCAGAACGTCGTGAGTCGATCATTGGTTTGGTTGAAATTCGTCAGGTCTTTGCTGTATCTAAAGTGGGTACGATTGCAGGTTGCTTGGTGATGGAAGGTGTTGTTAAACGTACTGCTGGCGTGCGTGTCTTGCGTAACAACTTGGTTATCCATCAAGGCGAACTAGAAAATCTAAAACGCTTTAAAGATGAAGCAAAAGAAGTGAAAGCGGGTTTCGAGTGTGGTTTGCAACTGAAAAACTTCAACGACATCCAATTGGGCGACCAATTAGAAGTCTTCGAAGTGGTAGAGATCGCTCGTACGCTGTGATGATATGAGGTGTTCGGAGTGGGGTGTGAGGTGTTCTCACTCCGACACAATAGCGCAAGCCCAAAGTGGTGCTTGCGCTTTTTTGCTTTAAATTAACTAGGTGCTGAGAGGTCGTTCACCTCACTCCTCGCACCGTCCTCCTCACAGAGACTATGGCTAATAAACAATTTACTCGTGCTGACCGCGTTGCTCAGCAAATTCAACGTGATTTGGCAACGGTGATTCGTGCTGAGCTAGATCATCCGCAGGCTTCGTTGATTACCGTGACCGATGTTGAGGTTTCACGCGATTATTCGCATGCGAAGGTGTTTTATACTTTTTTGGGTGATGTGAGTCATCGCCCAGAGATCGCACGTTTACTTGAAGGGACTAAGGGCTTTTTGCGTGCGCAAATTGCCCGTGGGTTTTCTTTGTACAAAATGCCTGAGTTGCATTTTGAATATGATGAATCTATTGAGTACGGCATGAATTTAACGCAAAAAATTGATCAGGCTAATGCATTGCCGAAAGCGCCAGAAGAAGATGGCCAAGCGTAAAATTGATGGTGTTTTATTGCTGGATAAGCCGTTTGGATTTTCGAGTAATGGTGCGTTGCTTAAATGTCGTTGGTTATTGCAAGCAGAAAAAGGTGGTCATACCGGTGTTCTAGATCCTTTTGCGACGGGCTTGTTGCCACTCTGTTTTGGCGAGGCCACAAAATTTGCTCAGCGCATGCTAGATGCTGACAAGGGGTATCGAGCCACGATACGCTTTGGGCAAATGTCAACAACGCTCGATGGCGAAGGGCAAATTAGTGAAACGGGTGAGGCACCTGCTGACCTAGCGGAAATTTTACCAGTTTTGGCTCAGTTTACCGGTCCAATTGAGCAAATCCCCCCGATGTATTCAGCGCTCAAGGTGGCAGGTAAAGCCCTGTATGAATATGCCCGAGAGGGTGTTGTGCTCGAGCGTAAATCTCGTCCAATTACGATTTATGAAATCACCGTAGTTTCGTATGAGGCACCCGTGTTGGTGGTCGATGTGCTGTGCTCAAAAGGAACCTATATCCGTGTGTTGGCCGAAGATGTCGGTAATGCTTTGGGCTGTGGTGCTTATTTGTCGGGTTTGCGGCGAACTTTGACTGGCGGTTTTAAGTTAGAAGACGCCATTACCTTGGATGAATACATTGCGATGGATATGCCGCAGCGTGAGACGGCGCTTCTGCCTGCTGAGCAATTAATTATTGAGTTGCCTAGTGTGGTGCTTAATCCGCCGCAAACTGCATTGATGCGCAATGGGATGGTTATTTTAGATTTAATCAATCCGCCGCAGGGTGAGTTAAGACTTTACGGATATAGCGAAAAGTCGGATAATCCTGTGTTTATTGGTTTGGGTGAAGTGGGCGCTGATGGCGTGCTGCGACCCAAACGACTGCTTTCTACCCATGTAGGGTAGAGAGTTAATGGAGCTGGAGTGGGTTGTATGACTCAATCTATGCTTGTCTAGTCATCGTTAGATGATTTTTTGGAGATGTTTGAATGTCTGTTTCTGTTGCTCAAAAAGCTGAATTAGTAAAAAAATTCCAACACGCGGAAGGCGATACTGGTTCTTCTGAAGTTCAAGTTGCATTGTTGACTGCACGTATCAATGATTTGACTGAACATTTTAAGACACACAAGAAAGATCATCACTCACGTCGTGGTCTTTTGGCTATGGTTTCTCGTCGTCGTCGTTTGTTGGATTACCTCAAGCGCACGAACAACGATAGCTATCGCAGCTTGATCGCTGCATTGGGTCTACGTAAGTAAGACCTAACGAAAAAAGTCGCAGTCAACCGATTGCGACTTTTTTCTTTATGCGCTTTAAGATGTTAAAGCTTTATTCTGCCCAATAGCGATTCCGGCGGCAGAGTAGAGTTAAGGTTGTGCCGGAATCGGCGATGTGCAGGCTAAAAGTGGCCGTCGATCCCATCGCAGCGGAAGTTTCTCTCGCCAAGATCGTTGGCAAACATTGTGAAAAGGACAACGAGTGTTCAATAAAATCAGTAAATCTTTTGCTTTTGGCAAAAACACAGTCACTATCGAAACGGGTGAAATCGCACGCCAAGCGACCGGCGCGGTGATGGTTGATATCGATGGTACTTCGGTATTGGTGACTGTCGTTGCAGCTCGCTCGGTTAAACCGGGCCAAGATTTTTTCCCGTTGACCGTGGATTATCAAGAGCGTACGTATGCGGCAGGTAAAATCCCTGGTGGTTTCTTCAAACGCGAAGGTAAGCCATCTGAGAAAGAAGTACTGACGAGCCGTCTGATTGATCGTCCGATTCGTCCTCTGTTTCCTGAAGGTTTCTTTAACGACATCCAAATTATTGCTACGGTGATGTCGATCAATCCTGAAGTTGATTCTGATATTGCCGCAATGATTGGCGCTTCTGCTGCCTTGACCTTGTCTGGCGTGCCTTTTGATGGCCCAATTGGCGCAGCGCGCGTGGGTTACATCAACGGTGAATACGTCTTGTGTCCTGCGATGTCTGAAATGAAAGACAGCCAAATGGACTTGGTTGTAGCCGGTACTAAGCAAGCCGTATTGATGGTTGAGTCAGAAGCTAGCGAATTGTCTGAAAGTATTATGTTAGGCGCGGTTGTATTCGGTCACGAGCAAATGCAAGTGGCAATCAATGCGATCAACGAACTGGCCGATGAAGTGAATCCAGAATTGTTTGACTGGACGGCGCCCGTTGCCAATGAAGAATTGATCGCTCAAGTTCGCGGCATTGCTGCTGAAGGCTTGGCACAAGGCTTCAAACTACGTCAAAAACAAGCCCGTACACAAAAAATCAATGAAACTTGGGCTTTAGTTAAAAGTGCATTGATTACCGATGAAACAGGCACTTTGGCGGCCAATGAAATCAAAGGCATCTTTAAAGGCTTGGAAGGCGAGATTGTTCGCGGTCAAATTTTGGCTGGTGAGCCTCGTATCGATGGTCGTGATACGCGCACTGTGCGTCCAATCGCGATCCGCACTGGCGTATTGCCGCGCGCGCATGGCTCGGTATTGTTTACGCGTGGTGAAACTCAAGCGATTGTTGCCGCCACTTTGGGTACCAAGCTTGACGAGCAAAAAATTGATGCATTGCACGGTGGTTACACCGACAGCTTCATGCTGCATTACAATTTCCCTCCTTACTCGACCGGTGAAACAGGCCGCGTTGGCGTGCCAAAACGTCGTGAAATTGGTCATGGTCGCTTAGCTAAGCGCGCTTTGATTGCGATGTTGCCGGCGAAAGAAGATTTTGCTTACTCGATGCGTGTCGTCTCTGAAATTACTGAATCAAACGGCTCGTCTTCAATGGCGTCGGTTTGCGGTGGTTCTTTAGCGTTGATGGACGCGGGTGTGCCGATGAAAAATCACGTTGCGGGTATCGCAATGGGTTTAATTAAAGAAGGTAATGCCTTCGCGGTATTGTCAGATATCTTGGGCGACGAAGATCACCTCGGCGACATGGACTTTAAAGTTGCGGGTACTGAAAATGGTATCACTGCACTGCAAATGGACATCAAAATTACCGGTATCACCAAAGAAATCATGCGTGTTGCGCTTGATCAAGCGAAAGAAGGTCGTGTTCACATCATCGGTATCATGAAAGGGGCACTCGATGGCGCGCGTGAAGAAGTGAGCGAACATGCGCCACGTCTTTACACGATGAAAATCAACCCAGAAAAAATCCGTGATGTGATTGGTAAAGGTGGTTCGGTTATTCGTGCTTTGACTGAAGAAACGGGTACGCAAATCGACATTACTGAAGACGGTACGATCACGATTGCTTCTGTTTCGGCGGAAGGTGCTGCTGAAGCACGTCGTCGTATCGAAGAAATTACTGCTGAAGTTGAAATTGGTCGTATCTATGAAGGTCCTGTGGTTAAGATCTTAGACAAAAACGTGGGTGCTATTGTTTCAATCATGCCAGGTAAAGATGGCTTGGTGCACATTAGCCAAATCGCGAATGAGCGCATCAATAACGTGGGTGACTACCTGAAAGAAGGTGAGATCGTTCGTGTTAAAGTGATCGAGCAAGACGAAAAAGGTCGTATTCGTTTGTCGATTAAGGCCGTTTTAAATGATGAAGCGGTTGTTGTGGCGCCTGCCGTTGTGGAAGTCGTGACTCAATCAACATCAGAGTGAAGTGAAGCGTGTAAGCCGCTTCAATAAATAAAAACGGGCACTTTTAAGTGCCCGTTTGTTTGCTTGGTATTTGAACGGCTTATTGCGTTGTAGAACCTGCGTTATTGGTTTTTTTTCCGGCGGTTTTAACTGCGTCAGCCGTGGCTGTTGATGCGGCTTTCACTGAGGCGTCTGCGAAATCGGCAACTTGTTTGGCCGCTTTAGTCATGCTGTCGACCGCGGCTGCAGTGGCTTGTACGGTTGATTTAACTGCGGCTACGGCAACATCTGCACCTGCAGGTGCAGATTTGACAAAGCGGTCTAGACCGGAGACAACATTTTTATTGAAAAACACGCTGCGTTCATCAATGAGTTTGCTGAATTCTGTTTGGGCTTGAGAGGCAATTTCATATAAATTTTTGCCATAAGCGAGTGATTGTTCAATCGCCGTTTCGGATAGTTTTTGTTGGTTAGAAAGTGCGGTTTGAGCATCTTTAAGTGTGCTAAATTGTTTTACATTGCGCGCACTTTCTTCTAGGCTGTTTTTTACAGTTTCAATTTGTAACTGAACAAGACGATCTGCGGTGTCAATTGAAATGCGTGCGAAACGCAAAACTGTTTCTAGTTGTTCGGTCGCAAAGTCGTTTAGTTGTTGCTGTGCTGTTGTCATGCTAAATTCTCCTGAGTGGTAACGGTCTAAACCAGACGCAATCTGGCAATTGCTGCAGTGCACAATACATATTCATTTTGGAAGAGCTTTTTATTGTTGTCAATATAATTTTGTGCGGTGCAGCATGTTGCGCGAGTCTCTGCACAGGGCTATTCTCTGTTGATGTGGTGAGTAGTTCAATTTTTCGAGGATTGAGTCAATGAGTGTCGAAAAGCGTGTCATTAAGAAGTATCCAAATCGTCGTTTGTACGATACCCATACCAGTAGCTATATCACGCTAGCGGATGTTAAGCAGCTGGTGCTAGATGGGACGGATGTTTCTATTGTTGATGCGAAGACGAATGAGGATTTAACGCGCAGTGTTTTGCTTCAAATTATTTTGGAGGAAGAGGCTGGTGGTATGCCTATGTTTTCTTATGATGTTTTGACGCAAATCATTCGTTTTTATGGTCATGCAATGCAGGGGTTGATGGGGAATTATTTAGAAAAAAACATGCAGCTATTTGCTGAAATGCAGGGGCGATTACAAGAGCAAGCCAAATCAACTACATTGGTGGACAATCCATTATTCAGTAATCAAAATCTCTGGGGCGAATTTATGAAATTCCAAGGCCCTGCGATACAAAATATGATGGGAAATTATTTGGAAAGTAGTACGACGATGTTTGTTGATATGCAGCAGCAATTACAAGATCGTGCAAAAAATCTATTTACCGGATTTGGTATGCCTGGTGGCCCTCAGCGTGCAGATGTCGATGATTTACAACCAACGGCACCACCTGAGGTGGTGGAGCCTGTGGTGGTGACTGAGGTGGTTAAAAAAGCGGTTGCTCGGCGTAAAGCAGTGCCTAAGTCATGACATTGTTGGGGTGTAACTGCTCGTCGTATAGCGAAGTTTAAGGTAAAAATCATTGATGTTTAAATGCAGCCCCGTGTGGGGCTGCGTTGCTTTGAGGGAATGTATTATGGCCATGTCGGAATTGTATCTTCGGCGATTTGCTGGTATTGCACGTTTGTATGGTGCGAATGGGTTGATGAGGTTTTATTCTGCCCGCGTCTGTGTGATTGGTGTTGGAGGTGTTGGCTCTTGGGCGGCAGAAGCCTTGGCGCGCTCGGGCGTTGGGCAAGTGACTTTGATTGATTTGGATGATGTCTGTATTTCCAATACCAATCGGCAGTTGCCGGCTCTGAGTGGTGAATTTGGGCGGATGAAAGTTGCTGTTCTGGCTGACCGGATGCTAGCAATTAATCCAGAAATTGATGTTGTTCAAATTGAGGATTTTATTTCTACGGAAAATTTCACTGAGTATTTGGCAGGGAAATTTGAGTATGTTATTGATTGCATTGATAGTGTAAAAACCAAAGCGGCTTTGATTGCGTGGTGTCGGCGTAATAAGGTAAAGCTGATTACTGTTGGCGGGGCGGGCGGTCAAATTGATCCAACTCAAGTCAAAGTGGATGATTTAAGCCGGACACTGCAAGATCCATTGGCGTCCAAGGTTCGCAGTTTATTGCGTCGTGAATATCAATTTCCGAAGCAGGGCAAGAAATTTGGAATCGAGTGTGTGTATTCGACGGAGCAATTGGTGTATCCGCAGGCCGATGGTTCGGTATGTGCGATTAAGCCTCAGGCGGGAGAGGGTGTTCGTTTGGATTGTGAGGGCGGCTTTGGTGCGGTAATGACCGTAACTGCGACCTTTGGTTTGGTGGCTGTTTCTAGGGTGTTGAAAGGTTTAGCCAAATAAAAAAAGCCATGGTTAACCATGGCTTTTTAGTGTCGTATTGTTGCGGTGAATTAAGCAGCTACACCAACAACAACTAATTTAATTGTGCTGATAACGTCGTGGTGTAATGCAAGTGCCACTTCGTATTCACCGATTGCCTTGAATGGGCCTTCTGGTAAACGCACTTCAAATTTCTTGATCTCGATACCGGTTGCAGTGATTGCATCGGCGATATCTTGAGTCGTTACCGAACCGAACAAGCGACCATCCACACCGGCTTTTTGGCCGATGGTGAAGCTTGCGCCTTCCAGTTGAGCGGCACGAGCTTGCGCTTGAGTCAAGATTTCTGCTTGTTTTGCTTCCAATTCAGCACGGCGAGCTTCAAATTCAGCTAAATTAGCTGCATTTGCGCGCTTTGCTTTGCCTTGTGGGATCAAGAAGTTACGTGCGTAACCATCTTTCACTTTAACCACGTCGCCCAATGTACCTAGGTTTGCTACTTTTTCGAGTAGGATAATTTGCATGTTAAGTTCTCCTTGCTCGATTAGTGTTGGTCAGTGTACGGCAACAAAGCCAAAAAGCGTGCCAATTTGATGGCAGTCGACAATTGACGTTGGTATTTAGCTTTAGTACCAGTGATACGTGCAGGGATAATCTTGCCGTTTTCAGAGATAAAGTCTTTAAGCAGAGCAACGTCTTTATAATCAACGTGCAAAATGCCTTCGGCAGAGAAGCGGCAGAATTTCTTCCGCTTGAAAAGATTGCGAGACATGAGGTTTCCTCAATTCAAAAGTTCAAATGCATCAATATGCAAAACCAAAGCATGACGAAAACGTTGGTTTTTTGCTGCGAGAAATCCTTTACATTTTAGCTTTTGTTCTGGGGGTAGTTTAGCAATTGCTTGCGCCACATCGCCCAAAGCCAAAAAAGGAACTTCACATTCAATTTTTCGCGCACTGCCGAGCTGTATTTGTGATGATTGATGGACTATTCGCCCTTCAATCACAGGAATACCTGCAGGTGTGCTGCGTAAACTTGAATCGCTAACCAAAAAACCTTCGATTAGTACTCGGTTTCGTAAGTTCAATTTAGCCGAATTAAGCGGCTAGGCCTTCACCAGCAGCTTGTGACAATGATTTAGATTTTTCTTCTTTCATCATTGGCGAAGCTTCGGTTGCAGCAACATCAGTTTTTAGTGTCAAGTGACGTAAAACTGCGTCATTGAATTTGAATGCGTGCTCGATTTCATCCAAAGTTGCTTGGCTGCACTCGATATTCATCATTACATAATGAGCTTTGTGAATCTTTTGGATTGGGTAAGCCAGTTGACGACGGCCCCAGTCTTCAAGGCGGTGAATTGAGCCTGCGCCTGCAGTAATCAAGGCTTTGTAGCGCTCGATCATTGCTGGAACTTGTTCGCTTTGATCAGGGTGTACGATAAATACGATTTCATAATGTCGCATGAAGTCTCCTTACGGGTTACAGCCTACCGCTAGCGACCACGGTTAGGCAAGGTTGTAGAACCAAAGATGGTAGGCTTTTTTTTGAGTCTAGGCAAGTATTAAGTGGCGGCAATTGCGATTAACGTTCGATTTTGTCGATTTTCCCACTGACGGTAGCCCATATTGCATGATCATCGAGCGGTTCTTTTTTCTCAGCGATGGTTGGCCATGTTTTTGCGAGTTCTGCATTGAGTGCGATGAAGTCATGCATTTGTGCAGGCACGTCGTCTTCTGCATAAATCGCTTCGACAGGGCATTCTGCAACGCAAAGCGTGCAATCGATGCATTCATCTGGATCAATGACGAGAAAGTTAGGGCCTTCACGAAAGCAATCTACTGGGCAAACATCAACGCAATCGGTGTATTTGCATTTCACACAGGCATCGGTCACAACGTAAGTCATCGTTTGTCCTTTTTGTGTTGACTGTAAAAAATGCCACTATTTTAGCAGACTGTTGTCTTGGCTGCTTAACCACAGGCTTTTATCGAAGCGATCATTCCGACGTTGTTATTGCTTCATCACTTCGACGTTTGCATAAGTCCTACTGGGCACCCAGCAGGCGGCGAAAGCCTACTCTGGATGGTGCTGGGTCGAGTTTGGCGCTGCAGGCTCAATTGAATATATATCTCTGCCTGCGATTTAGCCTTGAGTGGGTTGAGTCTATTTTGCATCAAAATATGTCATATAATGACGTATAGCTCGTCATCGCCTATCCAATAACAATTGGGTGTATATACCCTTGGTCTATGTGGCTAAAAAGAAACGATAAGGCATACTCATCGTGGTATTGAAAGTGCTACTTATTGTGAATGCAATATTGGTTTTTGATGCAAAAAAAGGGACGCCAAACTCTTGGGGTATGCCAGTGTGGCAGATTATAAGGCGGGGTCTTGGTGAGGCGTAAGTAGGGTGGTGCCAATAGGCTAGCTCGAAGAGGTTGGCTATTTTTGTTTAGTGCTAAGGAGGGTTGGGTGTCATCAGTCCATCATTATCGTTGATACTGTGGGTTCGGAGGTGATGCATGCGATGCGTTGCCGATCAGCTGAATTTAAATCCGCCTTGGCGCTGTTGACGGGTGGTTTTTTGCCGTTGCTTACGCGATTTTCGAGGCAAACCAAACGTCAGCAGGTCCTGGTGATGATGCGGCTGGGGCCGGTTTTTCTGGTGTTAATTTGGCGTTAACGATGCAGATAATTTCTCTGCTTGTGGATGTTTATGACGGTAAGTTGACTCAGTAAAACAAAGCTCAGTCTCGGTAAGGAGGAAAAGAAACTTCACAATTATGGCAATGTCTTGGTTTTGTTGGTGAGTGAGCGCCTGTCGAATTGCCGTGCAGGATTTAAATATTTTATGGTTTTGCGGCTTTTTTATTTGGAATTAGTTGAAAATACCGAAAAAACGTAGCGTGTCTGTTACGCTCGAACAAAAAAATGAATATAAAATTCAGTTCTAGATTGAATTCTTAGTATTATCGAGAAACTTTTTGTAAATAATTTGCAGTGATATGATGGCTATTAAATTACGCTGTCTTAATTTGAAAGTTTTGTGCTTGATTCCTGTTTGTTACTGGTTGAATATAATCAAGATAAGAATGAAGTAAAATTTAGTATGATCGCGATTGGGAGATTGCTTGTGCTTAAGACGCCACGATTTAAAACATGCGTATTGGCCGTGACGATGGCTGCTTTACCTTGGTTTGCTAACGCAGCGGGTTTGGGGCGACTGAATGTTTTATCCGGCTTGGGGCAGCCTTTTCGTGGGGAGATCGATTTGGTTTCTGTGCTGCCGGGAGAGGCCGATTCCCTCGTGGTGAGTTTGGCTTCGCCGGAGGCTTTTTCGAATGCACAAATTACTTACCCATCAGGCGCTTTGGGCTTGCGTTTTAATATTGAAAAGCGCGGCAATGGTCAGCACTATGTTGCAGTGAAGTCATCGCAGGCGATTTCTGAACCGTACCTTGATTTTTTATTGGAACTTAATTGGGCTTCTGGTCGTATTCAGCGAGAGTACACCGCTTTGATTGATCCGGCTGGTTATTCGCCGACGGCATCGACTAAGTTTGCGGCGAGTGCTTTGCCTGGCGTGCGAAGTTCGGGTGTGATCAAGCCATCGAAACCGAATCAAGTTCAGTCTGGGTCTTTAAATGAAAGGGCGCGATCGACCGAGTCTTCGGCCGAAGCGCGTGATGCTGAATCGTATAAGACAAAAGGCGGCGATACGCTATCGGGCGTGGCGAGGGCCGTACAAACTAGTGGCGTGAGTTTGGATCAGGTGTTGGTTGGTTTGTATCGTAATAATCCTGACGCTTTTGATGGCAATATGAATCGGCTAAAACGAGGCAAGATTTTACGGTTGCCGTCAGCGTCAGAAATGCAAGCCCTTAGCGCCCAACAGGCTAGCAAAGAAGTTAAAGTGCAGGCCGAAAATTGGAATGAATACCGGAGTAAGTTGGGTGATCTAGCCGCAAAATCTTCGGCACGGGACCTAGCGGCACAATCGGCTGGCGGTAAGATCGTCACTCAGGTTGAAGATCAAGGCGCTGGTGCGGTAGATAAAAATAAAGATGTCTTGAAGCTATCCAAAGCAGTCGATTTGGCGAAAAAATCTGGTGATTTGGCCAAAGTTCAGGCTTTAGAAGAAGAGGTGGCGGCACGGCAAAAAGCGCTGAATGAGGCGAATCAACGCGTTGCAGAATTGCAGAAAAACGTCAGTGATATGGAACGTTTGGTTGCGATGAAGGCCAAGGCCAGTGACGTTGCTGCTAGTACAGAGGCCGCTGCTGTGGCCCCGGTTGCTTCAGCCGCTTCGCAAGTTGAGGTCGCCGCACCGTCGACGGTGGCGAGCGAGGTTGTGGCGAGTCGTGTTGCTAGCGCACCGGCGGTAAAAGTCAAAAAACGTGTTGAAGTCGTGGCCGATGTGCCTGAAGAGACCGGTTTTGTGGCGAGTTTATTTGAAAACCCGCTGGCAGTGGGCGGGGGCGCTTTGGCCGTGTTGTTGGGCGTTGGTGGACTGTGGATGGTACGACGACGTCAGCGTCCTAATGTGTTTGAAGATAGCATCATTACTGGCGGTGATTTAAAGGCCAATACGGTGTTGGGCAGTACGGGCGGCGGTGTGATTAGCACCCAATCCACCGAAAACTCGTTTCTGACTGATTTTAGTCGACAAGGCTTAGGGACGATTGATACCGATGAAGTTGATCCGATTGCCGAGGCCGAAGTGTATATGGCGTATGGGCGAGATGCGCAGGCAGAAGAGATTCTAAAGGATGCGTTAAATAAAGATCCATCACGGCATGAAATTCGAATGAAATTGCTGGATATTTATGCCGCTCGGAAAGACTTTATTTCTTACGAAGAGCATGCCTCCGCCTTGTTCGCCATGCTGGGTGGCAAAGGTGAGCATTGGGAGCGAGTAGCGCAAACAGGGCACGAAATCGATCCAGAAAATCCCTTGTATCAGCAAAGTGAAGTGATTGATACTCGGGCTGTCGCTGCTGTTGTCATGGGGGGGGCGGCGGTCGTGGCGACGGCCGAAGCGGCCAGTCAAGACTTAGATTTTGAATTGGACTTAGAGCCGCCTTCTGTCGATCGTGCTGAAGTCGATTTTTCTGAAAATAAAGCGCCAATTGTTGATTTGCCAGTTGAAGAGGCTCGTTTGGAGTCTGAATTTGCTGAAGGCTTGGCTGGTACTGGTCTGGACTTGGACCAGGATTTATCTTTCGATCTTGCAGAGAGTGCGGCGTTAGAACCGGTTGAATCCGATTTTGGGATGGAAAGAATCGAAGCGCCAACGGTGGCTCCAGGTGTAGAAGAGGACGAGTCGCTGCTGGCGGGTGAAATGATGGCCCTCGACTTCCCAATAGATTTGCCTGTGGACGCATCCTCGATGGCGGCGGCACTATCGGATCTGGATGAATTGGCTGAGTTTGATTTCGGTGGTTCACTCAATACAGATACAGATACAGATACAGATACAGATGCCGATGCCGAGTTTGATTTGTCGAGTTTTGACGCTCTGGCGAGTTCTTTGGATCTAGATGCTGATTCAAGCTCACTGGCATCAACTTTTGATTTGGCATTGCCTGAGGAAGCTCTACCTGAATTAGTTCTTTCTGAACCGATTTCTGAAAATATTTCAGCGGTGCCGGCTGCTGAGACGGCCAATGAGATGAACTTAGATTTTAATTTTGATTTGGCCTCGCCACTCGGTTCAGAGTTAGATGCGATATCTGCTGACGAGCAGCTTAATATGGATCTGGCTGAAAATATTGCGTTGGATGATATTAGTTTGAACTTGGATGAGGCGGCGACCTCGAGTGAGATGGACTTCTCAGCGGACGATCCGGTGCAAACAAAAATTGATTTAGCTCGTGCTTATATTGATATGGGGGATGTTGAGGGGGCTCGAGAGATCCTTCAAGAAGCATTGCAAGAAGGAAGTGCGCAGCAGCAGGGTTTGGCGCAGTCACTTTTAGCTGATTTGTAAACTATTAGTGTCTGGAATTAATTTTTGCATCCGGTGAATTTTTTGGCGCTTTGGCTGTGGTTGCTGTTGTTGCTGCCATGGCTTGAGCGCCATTATCTTTGGGTTTTGGTCGTCGTCGTCGTGCTGCTTGCTGCGCAGTATGCTCGGCAACGATTGCAACGGAGCTTGTCAAAATTAAAGTGGCTCTTACTCTTTACCGCGCTGATCTATGGCTGGAGTACGCCGGGGCGCTATATTTGGCTGGGTGTCTTATCTCCTACCGATGTCGGCTTGAGCTTGGGCGTTGATCAAGTTGGAAGATTGCTAGTTGTTGCTGCTAGCTTGCAGATCCTACTTAAAAGGCTGACTAGCAACGAGGTTTTCTCCTCTTTTTACCTGTTTTTATCTCCTTTGCAGTACTTTTCTAATGCACGAGCGCGATTTGCGGTTCGTTTTGCTTTAACATTGCAGGTGGCAGAGTCTTTGCTGGAGTCCAAATTGGACTTCAAGGCTTTATTGTCGCTGATTTTGCAGCCGCAACCTCCGGCAGATCAAGACTTGGTGTTGTCGTATATTCCGATTAATCGGCGGCAACTGAGTCTGCTGTTTGGACAATGTGCGCTGATTGTATATTCTATTTTTTTGGGGATGGGTGGGTTTTGGCGTTGAAACGATTTGCCATAGCGATTGAATACGATGGTCGTGATTTTAGTGGTTGGCAGGTACAGCCTCAGATGGACACCATCCAAGGCGAGATGGAACGCGCAATTGGTCGGCTGGCTGGGCACCCGGTGCGGATGCATGCGGCAGGCCGTACCGATGCTGGCGTTCATGCTACGCGACAAATAGCCCATTTTGATAGTGATGCGCCGCGCCCGATTACCGCATGGGTGCGAGGCGTAAATAGTTTTTTACCCGCAGGCATCTCGGTGCTTTGGGCGCAAGAAGTGCCGCCGCATTTTCATGCTCGATTTGTCGCAACCGCACGCCATTACCGCTATCTCTTGTTGCGTCACCCCATACGGCCAAGTTTGCAAGCTGGACGGGTCGGCTGGGTGCATTACGACCTGGATGTTGCCCAGATGCGTGCTGCCGCGCAATTATTGCTCGGTGAGCATGATTTTAGTAGTTTTCGTGCCGCCGAATGCCAGGCGCGCTCTCCAATCAAGCAACTGCAAAAAATTCAAATTACCGAGCATGGCAACATGCTATGCGTTGATTTTTCTGCGACTGCCTTTTTGCATCATATGGTACGCAATATCATGGGTGCCTTATTACATGTTGGTAAAGGTAAGGCTTCAGCAGAGTGGATGGCTTGCTTATTGGCGCAAAAAAATAGAACTTCTGCGCCGCCTACGTTTATGCCCGATGGCCTTTATTTGACAGGTGTGAGCTACCCCTCTGAGTTCGAACTGGCCTCTTTGCCAGAGTATCGCTACGGATTAATTTAATTAGCCATAAGGTTTTCTGATGCGAACTCGAATAAAAATCTGCGGATTGCGCGATGCAGCTACGGCACGTCAGGTGGCGCTATTGGGGGCTGATGCCATCGGTTTGGTATTTTATCCGCCAAGCCCGCGGCATGTTTCGGTTGCGCTGGCGGCTGAAATCGTTGCGGCATTGCCCGCCTTTGTTGCTTCTGTTGGGCTGTTTGTCAATGAGACTGCAGAAAATGTCAGCGCAGTGTTAGAAAACGTGCCGCTAGACTTGCTGCAATTTCATGGCGATGAAGATTTAGCGTTTTGCATGCAATTTGATCGCCCCTTTATCAAAGCTCTTAGGGTAAAACCTAACATAAATTTGATAGAATACGCGGCGAGTTTTGTTTCTCCCCTGTGTCGGGGTATTTTGCTTGATGCGTGGGTGGATGGTGTGCCTGGTGGAACCGGGGAGAGTTTTGATTGGCAAGCCTTGCCGACCGAGTGGCCGTTGCCATTGATTTTATCGGGTGGCTTGCACCCAGAGAATGTCGCTACTGCGATTGCCTGCGTGCAGCCTTGGGCGGTGGATGTATCTAGTGGTGTGGAGCAGTGTAAGGGTGTTAAAGATTTAGTTTTGGTCGAGTCATTTATTCGCGCCGTTATTTAATTAATCTGCTTTAAAGTTTATGTGAGAGAGTCATGAGCGAAATTTATCAGCAGCCCGATGTCCGTGGTCACTTTGGTCCTCATGGTGGCATTTATGTCGCTGAAACCTTGATGCCAGCCTTAGATGAGCTGCGTATTGAGTTTGAAAAAGCCATCAAAGACCCGGCTTTTATGGATGAATATCGCTATGTGCTAAAGCACTACGTTGGCCGGCCAAGTCCGGTTTATCATGCCGAGCGCTGGTCGAATGCATTAGGTGGCGCGCAAATTTACTTAAAACGCGAAGATTTAAACCATACCGGTGCGCACAAGGTCAATAACACCATTGGTCAGGCTTTGTTGGCCAAACGCATGGGTAAAAAACGCGTGATTGCTGAAACGGGTGCGGGTCAGCATGGTGTTGCATCGGCCACAGTCGCTGCGCGTTATGGCATGGAATGCGTGGTGTATATGGGCGCAGAAGACGTGGTTCGCCAAGCGCCGAACGTGTATCGAATGAAATTGTTGGGGGCGACGGTCGTGCCGGTTACATCGGGAACCAAAACCTTAAAAGACGCCATGAATGAAGCGATGCGCGATTGGGTGACCAATGTTGATTCAACGTATTACATTATTGGTACGGCCGCAGGCCCGCATCCTTATCCGCAATTGGTGCGTGATTTTCAAGTGGTGATCGGCGAAGAATGCAAAGTACAAATGCAAGAAATGATTGGCCGTCAGCCTGACGCTATTTTGGCTTGCGTGGGGGGGGGCTCGAATGCGATTGGTATTTTTTATCCCTACATTGATGTGCCGAACGTGCGTTTAATTGGTGTCGAAGCGGGCGGCGATGGTGTTGAAACGGGACGGCATGCGGCACCATTAACATCGAATGCAAAAAATGGCGTGTTGCATGGCCAGCGCTCGTATCTAATGCAAGATGCTGACGGACAAATTAGTGAAACGCATTCGATTTCTGCTGGTTTGGATTACCCCGGCGTTGGGCCTGAGCATAGTCATTTAAAAGATATTGGTCGCGCTGAGTATGTTGCGATCAATGATGATGAAGCGTTGGCCGCTTTTCATGATTTATGCCTTTATGAAGGGATTATCCCCGCTTTAGAATCGAGCCATGCCTTGGCGCAAGCCGCGAAAATGGCCAAAACCATGCGTAAAGACGAGGTGCTGTTGGTGAATCTCTCGGGTCGTGGTGATAAAGATATTCCGACGATTGCTAAAATGAGCGGCATTCAACTGTAAATTTGTTTGGCGGGGTATATCTCGCCAGCTATTGTCAATCAATGAAGCGGTAAAGATACCTATGTCTCGTATTCAAAGTGTAATGCAACAATTGGCGGCGCAGAATCGAGCTGCGCTGATTCCGTTTATTACCGCTGGCGACCCTCGTCCAGAAGTGACCGTTGAATTAATGCACGCCTTAGTCGATGGCGGCGCCGATGTGATTGAACTGGGTGTGCCTTTTTCTGACCCGATGGCCGATGGCCCAGTGATTCAACGTGCTTCTGAGCGTGCACTTTTGCATCAAGTGTCTTTACGGCGCGTGCTTGAG
This sequence comes from uncultured Deefgea sp., assembly GCF_947072475.1. Lineage (GTDB taxonomy): Bacteria > Pseudomonadota > Gammaproteobacteria > Burkholderiales > Chitinibacteraceae > Deefgea. The sequence goes on along the minus strand of NZ_CAMTIA010000006.1, from coordinate 12,377 downwards.
TTGGTGGCCGATTTTCGCCAAAACAATGCCACAACGCCTGTCGTGCTGATGGGGTATGCCAATCCGGTTGAAGCCATGGGTTATGATGTGTTTGCGCAAGCGGCCGTTGCCGCTGGGGTTGATGGTGTTTTAACCGTGGATATGCCGCCTGAAGAGGCGTTGGAATCCGCTAAAATATTTAAAGCGCGGGGGCTGGATCCGATTTTCTTGTTGGCACCCACCACGCCAGCATCGCGGGTGAAAGCGGTGGCTGAGTTGGCCAGTGGTTATGTTTATTATGTTTCGCTGAAAGGTGTGACCGGTTCAGCGAATTTAGATGTTGCCGATGTCGCCGCTAAATTGGCGGTATTAAAACAATTTATATCTATCCCAATTGGGGTAGGTTTTGGTATTCGTGATGCGCAGACTGCGCAAGCTGTAGCTAAAGTTGCTGATGCAGTTGTGATCGGCTCACGGTTAGTTCAAGAAGTTGAATTAGGCGAAGCGGGTTTAGCTGAGCGTTTACGTACATTCTTATCTGAAGTGCGTATTGCAATGGATAGCGCCCGTCGCTAAGCAGGTTTAAGGAGTGTTTCAATGAGTTGGTTGCAAAAATTATTACCGCCGAAAATTCAAAGCCGCACCACAGCGAGCAAATCGGCCGTGCCTGAGGGTTTGTGGAGTAAATGTAATGCGTGTAATGCCGTGTTATATCGCACTGATCTAGCCAATAATTTAGAAGTCTGCCCAAAATGTGGTTTTCATAATGCAGTGCCTGCCCGTGCGCGACTGAATCAGTTGCTCGATACGGAGGGGCGGTTTGAAATTGGTGCCGAAGTAAAACCGGTTGACATCTTGAAATTTAAAGATGGCAAACGCTATCCAGATCGCTTAATCGCTGCGCAAGCGGCAACCGGTGAAGATGATGCGATGGTCGTTATGCAGGGCTCCATTTTGACCGTGCCGGTGGTGGTCGCTGCATTTGAATTTAAGTTTATTGGCGGCTCAATGGGCTCGGTGGTGGGTGAGCGTTTTGTTCGTGGTGTAAAAGCGGCGATTGAGAATGACATGCCTTTTATCTGCGTATCCGCATCCGGCGGCGCTCGAATGCAAGAAGGTTTGAGCTCATTAATGCAAATGGCGAAAACCAGCGCCATTTTGACCAAATTAGCCGATAAAAAACTGCCGTTTATTTCTTTGTTGACTGATCCCACCATGGGTGGCGTTTCGGCCTCGTTTGCTTTTTTGGGCGATGTGGTGATGGCTGAACCCGGTGCTTTGATTGGCTTTGCTGGTCCGCGTGTGATCGAACAAACGGTACGCGAAACTTTGCCAGAAGGCTTTCAGCGCTCTGAATTTTTGCTAGAAAAAGGCGCGATTGACATGATTGTTGATCGCCGCGAATTACGTCAACGCTTGGCGGATGTGATTACCTTACTTAACCGTCAACCTGCGGCGAGCTAAATGGCTGTTTTTAATGCAGATGATCTGCCCTCATGGTTAAGCTATTTGGAATCTTTGCATCCCGTAGCGATTGATATGGGGCTGGGCCGTGTGACACAAGTGCGAGATGAAATGCGCTTGCAACCACGGTTTCCGGTGTTAACCATAGGGGGTACCAACGGCAAGGGCTCAGTCTGCGCGATGTTGACGCAGATACTGGTGGTTGCTGGCTATAAGGTGGGGACTTATACCTCACCGCATATATTGCATTACAACGAACGAATTGCAATAAATGGCCGCCCAGTTGGTGATGCCGAAGTGCTGACCAGCTTTCGGGCCATTGAGGCGGCGCGCGGCGTGACCAGCTTATCTTATTTTGAATTTGGCACCTTGGCTGCAATGCATCAATTTATTGCGCAAGACGTTGATGTGGCGATTATGGAAGTGGGATTGGGCGGTCGGCTAGACGCAGTTAATATTTTTGAGCCAACCGTTGCTGCCGTAGTGAGTGTTGGTATTGATCATCAAAGTTATTTGGGAGACACCCGTGAAAAAATCGCGTTGGAAAAGGCGGGCATCTACCGTTCAGGCTTGCCTGCGTTATGCGCAGATCCTCAGCCGCCGCAGACATTGCTGGATGTCGCAGCAGAAATCGGCGCCGATTTCGGATTAATTGGTCGCGACTTTGGCTACCAAATGCAACTTGAAGGGCAGCAATGGTCGTGGTGGCATCGCAATGGGCTGCGTCGGCATGCTTTGCCTTTGCCGGCGTTGCGGGGGCAATATCAATTAAATAATGCGTGTTTGGTGTTGGCAGTCTTGGACGCGTGTCAAGCGCAATTGCCCGTGACGTTGGGCGATATTAAGCGCGGTTTACTCGAAGTTGAATGGCCAGCGCGTTTTCAGGTATTGCCCGGTAGACCAACCGTGATACTGGATGTAGCGCATAACCCCCATGCCGCCTTAGTGTTAAAATCATGCTTAGATAGTATGAGTTTTCATCCTAAAACGCATGCCGTGCTGGGCATGATGCAAGATAAAGACATGGTCGGCGTGGTGAGTGTTTTGGCTGATCGAGTGGATTGCTGGTATTTGGCCGCGCCTGCTTTGTCACGCGCTGCGTCAGCAGCCACTTTGGCCGACATTATTTTGCAAATTGATCCGCAAGCACAAATTCAAACGTATGATGCTGTCGCTGATGCTTATCAATCGGCCTGCAAGAGTGCGCTTGAAGCTGATAGAATCTTGGTCTTTGGATCTTTCTTTACTGTGGCTGAGGTCATGGTGGCGCGTGGGCAAGCAAAGTAATGGCAAATGTGAGTGATGAACTGCAGCAACTAAGAAAACGCGCTCGTCGGCGTTTGGTCGGGGCAATCGCCTTGGTGGTGTTTGCCTTGATTTTTTTGTGGACGGTGTTAGATGGTGAGCCACCGAAAAATTTAATCGACAATCACCCAGTTGAAATCATCTCCAGTGCGCCGGCACTCTCGTCGATCGTGCAAACGGCGCCGCTCAATCCGGCACCCGCCTCAGCGGTGCTTGCTGAGGCGGTCTTACCGCAATTGGACGCCTCGCAAGTGGCTGCGGTGACTTTGCCCGGCAAATTAGTGAATCATCAAGTCGAAGTTGATGTGGCGGTGCCAACATCAACACCGATCGCAAGCGCCGTAGCAGCACCCAGTGTGTCGCCGGTGCTGACTGCGACGCCTTCACCTGTCGTGATTAAGTCAACGCCCAAACCCGTGGTTAAAAAGCCCTTACCAGAGAAAAAGCCAGAAGTTGCTGCGGCGACAGAGGCTGATCCTGCTGCCATTTTGTCGGGGAAAACCAGTCATTCGCAGCCAGCTGAAAAGCAACTCGATAAAAAAACCTATTTTATTCAGGTTGGCGCTTATGCCGATGCTGATAAAGCCGCGCAAATGGTGGCGAAACTGAAATCGGCAGGTGTTCGAGTCAGTAGCGAACAAATTAATACCAGTAAGGGCGCGCTAACTCGTGTTCGAGTCGGGCCGACTGAAGATGAGGCGAAAGCCAAAGCCTGGTTAAAAATCATGCGTGATATGGGAGTATCAGGCTCCTTAGTGGCTAAGGCCGCGCCATGACCGCGTTTGACTATATTGCTTTGACCATTGTCGGACTGTCGATTTTGTTGTCGGTGATGCGCGGTTTAACGCAAGAATTATTGGCATTGCTCGCTTGGGTTTTCGCTTTTTGGGTTGCGATGCATTATGCGACGATGGTGGCGCTGTGGATGCCAGAAAGTATTCCAACCGATGCGATACGTTATTTGGCAGCCTTTATCGCGCTGTTTTTTGTGACGTGGTTGTTTTCTGCCATCGTACGAATCACTCTGAACCAATTTGTAAAAGCCACCGGATTCAAGCCGATTGATCGGGTTTTAGGCGCGGGTTTTGGGGTGATGCGTGGTTTTTTATTGATGCTGACCTTGGTGATGCTGGCAGGTTTGACCAGTTTACCCAAAGAACCGATGTGGCGTAATGCCATGTTTAGTCCCTTATTTGAGCAAAGTGCCTTCGTGGTAAAACCATGGTTGCCACTTGCTTTTGCTAGTCGAATTAATTTCGAATGATTTTTTAATGTGTTGTAGACGCAAGGAATCTTGACCAATGTGTGGCATTGTAGGTGTGGTCGCTAAAACTCCGGTAAATCAAATGTTGTACGACGGGCTGCTGGTTCTGCAGCACCGTGGACAAGATGCCGCCGGTATTGTCACTGCTGAACAGCAAGTGCTTCATATGCATAAAGGCCAAGGCCTGGTTCGCGACGTGTTCCGCACGCGCAATATGCGTTCTTTAATGGGGAATGTCGGCATCGGCCACGTTCGCTATCCAACGGCCGGTTCGGCTTCAAGCTTGGCCGAAGCGCAGCCGTTTTACGTCAACAGTCCTTTTGGGATTGTATTGGCGCATAACGGTAATCTGACCAACGATAAGCAGCTAAAAGAAGATATGTACCGCACGGATCTGCGGCACATTAATACCAACTCGGATTCGGAAGCGCTGTGCAATGTGTTTGCGCATGAATTGTCGCGCCGCGTGTCTGGGCCGCAGTTAGATGCCGATACCGTATTTGATGCGATTACTGCGGTGCATAAGCGTGTCAAAGGCGCGTATGCGGTAGTCGCGATTATCGCCGGCTTTGGCATGGTGGCATTTCGTGATCCACATGGTATTCGCCCGCTGTCTCTGGGTTGCCATGAAACGCCAGAAGGCATGGAATACATTGTCGCCAGTGAGTCGGTGGCGCTGGATGTGCTGGGCTTTAAGTTTATGCGTGACGTTGCACCGGGCGAAGCGATTTATGTGACGTTCGATGGCCAATTGTCTAGCCGTCAATGTCATCCTAATCCAGTCTTGGTGCCGTGCATTTTTGAGCATGTTTACTTTGCTCGTCCGGATTCGGTGATTGATGGCATTTCGGTGCATGAGTCTCGCTTGAAAATGGGCGAACAACTGGCCGACAAAGTACGTAAGCTAGTTCCCGCTCTGGATATTGATGTGGTGATCCCGATTCCGGACACCAGCCGTGATGCTGCCTTGCAGTTAGCCGATGCTTTGGGTTTGCCATATCGCGAAGGCTTTATGAAAAACCGCTATATCGGCCGTACTTTTATTATGCCGGGGCAGGCGAGTCGCAAAAAATCAGTGCGCCAAAAGCTGAACCCAATTGCGGTTGAATTCCGTGGCAAGAATGTCTTGTTAGTGGACGATTCGATTGTTCGTGGTACGACGTCAAAAGAAATCGTGCAAATGGTGCGTGATGTGGGCGCGAATAAAGTCTACTTGGCTTCGGCTGCGCCACCGGTGAAGTTCCCGCATGTGTATGGTATTGATATGCCGACGCGTGCTGAGTTGATTGCGACTGATCGTGATGCCGTGCAAATCGCACAAGAAATCGGTGCGGATGTGGTGATTTACCAAGAGCTAGATGCCTTGATTCAAGCCTGTACCGATGCCAGTGGCGGCAAAATTACCGACTTTGAAACCTCCTGCTTTGATGGTAAATACATTACCGGCGATATTACCGATGCCTATTTGGATGAACTAGAGGCAAAGCGAATTTCGCCATTGTCGACCAAGGCGGCTGATGGTGATGCCGATAGCCGTATTTTGGATATGAATATTGGTGTTGCAGAGCAAAATTTAATTTAATCGTATTTGAGTCAAATAAACGGGAGCGATGGCTCCCGTTTTTATTGACTCGTTTTTATTGGCTCGTTTTATTGGATTAAGTCAATCATCATGCTGAATTTAAATGATCTTCACCCCGAAACATTAGCCGTTCGCGCCGGAACGATGCGCTCTGAATTTGGTGAGCATTCCGATGCCTTGTATCTGACTTCCAGTTTTGTGGTGGGTTCTGCCGAAGAAGCCGCACTGAAGTTTACTGGCCAAATGCCGGGGTATATTTATTCGCGGTTCACCAATCCAACGGTGGCGGCCTTTGAGCAGCGTTTGGCCGCCTTGGAGTGTGGTGAGCGTGCGGTGGCTACGGCATCTGGAATGAGTGCGATTTTGGCTTTGTGCATGGCGCATCTGAAGTCGGGCGATCATATTGTGGCGTCCAGTGGCTTGTTTGGCGCAACCATTCAATTATTCAATACCTATTTGGCTAAATTCGGCGTTACGGTGAGCTATGCCGCGCAAACGGATTTGAGTGCGTGGGAAGCTGCGGCGCAAGCAAATACTAAATTGTTCTTTTTAGAAACCCCCAATAATCCATTGACTGAGATTGCTGATATTGCGGCGATTGCTGAAATTGCCCATCGGCATGGCGCGATGTTGGCGGTTGATAATTGCTTTTGCTCGCCCGCTTTACAGCAACCACTTAAATTGGGTGCCGATTTGGTGGTGCATTCGGCGACTAAATTTATTGATGGTCAAGGTCGAGTTTTAGGTGGCGCGGTCGTCGGCAATCATGCATTGATTGAGCCGATCTATCTGTTTTTACGCACGGCAGGGCCGACGTTGTCGGCATTTAACGCTTGGGTGTTGCTCAAAGGTTTGGAAACGTTGGGCTTGCGGATGAAGGCGCATTGTGAAAATGCGCTTAAATTGGCGCAGTGGTTAGAGATGCAGCCACAAATTGCGCGGGTTTATTACCCCGGCTTGCCGTCGCACCCACAATACGACTTGGCGCAACGTCAGCAAACCGGTGCCGGTGGCGTGTTGTCGTTTGAGTTAAAAGGCGGCAAGGCGGCCGCTTGGGCATTGATTGATGCCGTGCAGCTGATGAGTCGAACTGCGAATCTGGGCGATACACGAACCACAATTACCCATCCGGCAACCACCTCACATGGCCGTTTAACGCCTGAAGCGCGTGCTGCTGCGGGGATCTCGGATGGGATGGTGCGTATTTCTGTCGGCTTAGAGTATACCGATGATTTGATTCAAGACTTACTGACGGGTCTATAGGGTATTGCGCGCTATGACTTATGCGCTGCACCTTGCAGGCTAATACCCAATAAAAAACCCGCTTTGCGGGTTTTTTATTGGGCGTGAGTTACTTGCGATTTAGGTCAATATCAGACAAATACCTTGCTGGCGAGCCAGAAAAGTCCGCCAGACATACAGATCGTAACCGGTAAAGTGAGCACCCAAGCGATCGCAATGTTTTTTACCGTACTCGACTGTAAGCCGCTTTTATTGGCAATCATGGTGCCGGCTACCGCCGATGACAAAATATGCGTGGTCGAAACCGGCATCCCCGTCCAGCTGGCGATCCCGATGGCTAAGGCCGCGGTAATTTGCGCCGCATTGCCTTGGGAATAGGTCATGCCTTTATTGCCGATCTTTTCCCCTACGGTATACACAATGCGCTTCCAGCCTACCATTGTGCCTAAGCCCAGCGCCAAAGCGACAGCAATAATGACCCATTGCGGCGCGTATTCCGTGGTGGTGGTGAGGTCTTTACGAAATTGATCTAGACTCTGTTTTTCGTGCGAAGTCCAAATCGGTAATTTACTGACTTTCTTGGCCGTATCATCAACACAAAGTAAGATTCGACGGGTGCTAATGCGCTGTTCCGCACTCAGGTCATTGTATGATTTGACCTTGTTGAGCATGCCATCGAGTGCATTAATTGCGGCATAGGTGACTTCAGGCTTGCATTCAAATTGCGCGGGCAATTCGGTGCTCATTGGCCCTAGATGCAGCGATTGATTGATTTTGTCGGCATGACCAGCATAAAAATCTTTGATATGAATCGCCGCATCACGCGTGCGCTCAATATCATAAATGCTGCTGGTGCGATCAAGCACAAAGTTACCCGGCGCTAAACCGACTAGAACCAACATCACTAAGCCGATGCCTTTTTGTCCGTCATTGGAGCCGTGCGCAAAGCTCAAACCCATGGCTGAGGCAATGAGTGTGACGCGAGTCCAAAACGGTGGATGCTTTTTGCCGTCGATGGCTTTGCGCTCTTCGGGGGTGAGGTGCATGTGCGACTGGCTAAAATAGCGTTTGAGTGCGATTAGCAAAATACCGGCCAGAATCATGCCCAGCGCTGGCGAAATCAGCAATGACAGTAAAATGTCGATGGCTTTTTGGGTGTTAATCCCGTGTAACCAATGATTGCCATTCAGTATGGCATGCATAATGCCAACGCCTAAAATCGAGCCAATCAGCGTGTGTGAGCTTGAGGCAGGAATGCCCAGATACCACGTGCCTAAATTCCAGATAATGGCGGCCGAGAGCAAAGAAAACACCATGATCAAGCCATGGCTGCTATTGACGTTCAGCAGTAGTTCAACGGGTAGCAAATGGATAATGGCATAAGCGACGCCAAGTCCACCGAGTAAGACGCCCAAAAAGTTGAAACAACCGGAAGCAACGACCGCTAAATTCGCCGGCATCGCCTTGGTGTAAATAACCGTCGCGACTGCGTTGGCGGTATCGTGAAAACCATTAATGAATTCGTAAGCTAAAACAAAAAGCAGTGCCAAGGCTAAACTAATGGCTGTAATGGTATCTAAACCGGTGAAAATTTCGGGCATGGTTCAATTGTTACAAAAAGATGATGCGGCGAATTATCGCAGAATCTGTTGTATTCCGTTGGCTTGTTTTGGTGCGTTAGATCAGAGCCGAGTTAAATCAATGCTTGGCAGCGCGGCCATCACCCAGTTGGTCAGCATGAGTGCCAAATTAATGCCCAGAATACACCGTGGCGATCGGGGTGCTGTCTTGCGGTGTTTGATTGCCCACTAGATAATCAGCTAATTGCAGTTGTTCATTGTGTGCTGCAAGCCAAACGTCAACAGACCCTAGTGTGTTGGCCAACGGTGCGTCCCAAGCGACGACGGTGGCCTCTGGCATCGGCGTGGGGCTCTCGCGATAAAACGCCGTGCCTAAAGCTTGGCAGCGCAGTGCTGTGGGCAGGCGCTGGAGCAGAGTGAGCATAGAGAACAAGGTTGAATAATTTAGTCGGTGATTATGCCGCAAGTTAAGCGAGTGAGATGATGAATGAAAAAATTTCAGTCACAACGGCGATACGTGCTTTGCGCGCTCACCAAGTGAGCTACACCGAGCATCTGTATCATTATGAAGAGAAAGGTGGCACTGCGGTGTCGGCGCGAGAATTGGGTGTGCCAGAACATAGACTGATTAAAACGCTGATTATGGAAAACGAAAAAAAACAAGCGCTGGTGGTGCTGATGCATGGCGATTGTGAAGTGTCGACCAAAAATTTAGCGCGGATTGTTGGCTGCAAAGCCATTAATCCTTGTGTTCCTGAGGTGGCCAATAAACACAGTGGTTTTGTCGTTGGCGGCACTTCGCCATTTGGTACTAAGAAGAAAATGCCGGTTTATATGCAAGAATCGATTGCGGCGTTGGATAAAATTTACATCAATGGCGGACGGAGAGGTTTTTTGGTGGGGATGAGTCCGGCGGACTGTATTGCCGTGCTGCAGCCGCAGTTGGTGGATGTGGCCATTCATAATTAACTGTCAAACAGCTGTTGCAAGTCTTGGCTCAGACTGTGCTGTGTGCCGGCATCGATCAGGCCGCGTAAGCGCTCAATCATGCCGCTGGCGACGGTTATTAGGGCGTTGCGTTGTTTTTTATCGATGTCGGGTTGGGTCTTCAGGTATTTTACAATCGCGTGGCTGGTCGATAGCATGAGGCGGTTATTGCAGGTGCTTTGTGCCGCAGGCAGCAGTAGATCAATCGCCTCGGTGAACGCCGATTTAAGCATTAGCTGAACGCCGGTATTGTTGAGCTCATTGATTTCTTGCCCTACTTGCAAAATATATTCTTTCCACGTTGGCCGCAAATTGGCGGCGCTTTCCAGTAGACCTGAAATATGCCGAGTGGTAATAAAACGTTGGCTAATCTGCCGTAGCCATTTATAAGGCGGCGCGTCGCCCTTAGGGGTTTCGCCTTCCACTGTGGCCGGACAAATTAAATCGGCCGCCATAATAAAGCTGGTGGCGATTTCTTGCGTCATCTCCGCATCACTTAAATGCACTTCGATTTGATTGAGTAATTGCGGTTTGCCTTCGTAAATCGCGGTTGCGATCAAATCGATGATTTTGTTTTTAACGCTATGCTCTTTTTTGGCGATTTCTTTTACCAGGCGCAGGTATTTTTCTGCGTCTGACGAATTGTTTTCTCGGCGTGCGGCCAATGCCAGCTGCAGTACCGTGTCGGCGCTAAGCGCAGCGGAGTTGCCGCCGCATTTAACCGCCTGCTCGAGTAGTTTTTTAGCTTTGGCAGAGTCGCCCAGCATATTGGCCAAATTGCCGGCTTTTTGCAGTCGGCTCACGTTGTTGGGCGTCATCGCGAGGCATTTTTCAAATACCGCCATTGCTTGGTCCAGCCGGCCATCGGCCATATACATTGAGGCCAGTTCTTCGTAGGCATCAACATACTGGGCGTGTTCAACAATCGCCGCTTGCAGCGCACCTTCCGCCTGATTTTTTTTGCCTTGCCGTACCAGTGCTTTGGCTAAACCCAACTTGGCCCACGGAATCATTCTTTGGCTCAAAATCTCTTCAAACAGCAATCGCGCTTGTTCCAGCTGCCCGGCTTCAAGTAACAAACTAGACAGCAGCCGCATTAAATCGCTGCGAAAGCCTTCTGCCTTGGGGATCAGCTCTTTGGCAGCAGTAATGGCGCCACTGATGTCATCTTCATTGATTTTGTCGTAGATCGGCTTTAGAAAACGCTTGCGCTTCCACGCTAGCGAGAGGCGTTGCGTTAGTAATGCACTGGTGAAAGGTTTGATCAGGTAATCATCCGGACCAATTTCGGCCACGGCGACGACTTTTTCATACGCCGCTTCAGCGGTAATCATGATCCAGATGGTGTAGAGCGGTAATTCGCTGCTTTGACGTAGTTCTTCGAGTAACTCTTGGCCATTCATGCCTTCGCCAAAATGGTAGTCGCATAATACGACATCGTATTGCGCGTTGCGTAAGCGGCGGCGGGTTTCGCCAATGCTGCTGGCGGCATCCACTCGGTTGATGCCGCATTGAGCGAGCGTCATCCGCAGTGATTGCCGGACGGTGGGGGCATCGTCCGCAATCAGTACATGCGCTTGAGAGAAATCATCGGCCATTTCGATCTGACTTTTTAGCTGTAGTAGGCTTACTATCGGCTATTTTGGCTCAAGCTCAAGGCTTGCTGGTGTTTCTGGTAATGAAGTGCACATTGCTGGCTTGGGAGATGGCTAAAAATTAGTCAGAGCTGACTACAGAAAAACGCTTTCGTAACCAGCGAATGGGTGCGCCGATGATGGGGAGCTTTTGCAGTAATTCTTCGGCGGCATCCCAATAGTCGCGATGCAGCGTCACCAAACCGGCCTCATCAAACACTAAATGCGAGCCTCCGACGATTTGATACGGTTTGCCCTTCAGGCTGAATTCAAAAGTCCATGTGACAAACGCTTGCTGATTTTGTGCGATGGTCTCGCCGATGATAAAACGCGGGTTGTCGGTGGTGGCGAACATGTGTTTAAAAATACTTTCAATGGCTGGCACGCCGGTTACTTCATTAAACGGGTCTTTGAATCTGGCGTTGGCGGCATAAAACTGTTTGGCAAATTGCACCGTATCTGGGGTGAGGGTGCTGTACCAGTTCAGGAGTGGGATTAAGGTGTTCATGGGTTTTTGACCAGATGAGAGAGCAGCGCAAATCGGCAGCGGTACGGGAGTAATTGCAGTAATTTTAATATTTGGGTAAAGCGCCATGGGAAATGGATTTCAAATTTACCTGCGCTGATGCCGTGCCAAATCGTGCTGGCGGCTTGTTCGGGGGTTTGCAAGGCGGGCATGGTGAAGTCATTTTTGGCGGTGAGATGGGTTTTGACAAAACCCGGATTAATTAAATACACATTCAATCCTTTGGGATGCAAATCGCCATACAAAATTTCGGCCAAATTAATCATTGCCGCTTTAGTTGGGCCGTAAACGCTAGCATTGGGTAAACCCATATAGCCCGCCACACTGGCGATTAAGCCAATGCCGCCGCTGCCGCGTGCCATTAGGTCGGGCAAAATGGTGGCCAATCCGGTGTAAACACTGCCCAGGTTGATCTGCAAAGTTTGCGCGGCGCTGGCGGGATTTACTTCCCAGCTGCGCTCAGGCCGGTAATCGGCGGCGCAAAAGACGATCAAATCCACGCCGCCCAAGCGGGCCACAATCTGGCAGTAACTGCTATGCCATGCGGCGGTGTCGAGCACATCAAACGGCAATACCAGCGCATTGGGGTGTTGCTGAGCCACTTGCGCTAGTTGCGGCTGACGGCGCGCCGATAAAATCACTGACGCACCCGCCGCCAGTGCTTGTTGAGCTAATGCTGCGCCAATGCCGCTGGAGGCACCGATTAACCAGACGCGTTGCCCAGCCCAATCTTTGATCGGATGATTTAAAGGGGCAAACATGGCTAGTCTCTTTTCTTAAAAAACAACGTCACTTGGCCAAGCTCAAAGCCAAA
>NZ_CAMTIA010000005.1 GCF_947072475.1 uncultured Deefgea sp. | reverse complement strand
AGTCACTGAATTGACGAACCTACCTAGCGTTGCACTTACTATTTGAACCTGTGATACATAAATCAACCAGATTCATTTCAAACCGATTTATTTATTTCATCAGGAATTAGTCATGAGTAAAAAACTCACTCAAAGCTTTGCGATTGCACTCGCACTATTGAGTAGCAGCGGATTTGCTGCCACAAAAAATATCGATATTAAAGCCAATATCGTTGGCACTTGTGCCTTTGTTAATGCGGATGCAATCACACTAGATTTTGGCAGTTTAACCGAAGGCACTGCGCCATCCCCACAAGAAGCTAAAGCTCAATTCTGGTGTACTAAAGGTACGACTGTGAATCTCACCGCAAACGAAGGCGCTAATGCCGTAAGTTCGCAAATGAATTTAAAATCAACAACAGGCGATACAGAACTGATTCCTTATGCTTTAACACTCAGCAAGGCATCAGAAATTGGCGCAGGAAAAAGCAATCCAATCGAATTAACAGTCAACGCAACGATGGAAGCTACCGCGGCAGATAGCAAACCCGCAGGCGACTACAGCGATACCGTAACTTTAACGCTCTTGCCATAAATAGCTTAGTTGTTCTCTCTCGCACCTTGTCTGTCGAGAGAGGGTGCTGTGCAGATAAACTGCCATCTTTACGCTATAAATAATAATTTCCTGATGAAGTACGAAAAATGCAATGGATTCTGACTCTAGTCATCGCGCTGACCAGCACATTTCTTTCTGCCGGTGAGTTTGCCATTAGCCCAATTCGGCTCGATTTCACCAGCCAAACCAAAAGCCAAGCGATTACCGTCAGCAATAATGGCAATACACCATTACGCATTGCGCTAGTGCTTAAACGCTGGACGCAGGATGCTGCGGCCAATGATGTGTATCTCGAAGCCCAGCAAGATTTAATTTATTTCCCGCGCCAATTTGAATTGCAGCCCAAGCAAAAACAAGTGGTGCGTATTGCGCGCAAATCTGCTGCCCAAGAACAAGAATCCGCTTATCGCTTGTATTTTAATGAGCAACCCAATAGCGCAGCCGACTCAGCGCAAAGTGGCAATGTGGCAATGGTGGTGAGTTTTGGTGTGCCGATTTTTATTGAAGCTCAGCAACAGAAAATCGACCTCGAAGCTAGCCCGATGCATATCGAACAGAAAACACTCAATTTCACCCTCAGCAATACTGGCAATGTGACGCAAAAATTGCGCCAAATTCAAATCGGCACGCAAGGCGCGAGCATCAAGCAATTTGATAATTGGTATTTACTGCCCGGCGCAACGCGGCAATATCAACTACCACTGCCGCCCAATGCCTGCAGCGATCAAGCGCAAGTCATCAAGATTGAAACCGATCACTCCAATATTGAACAATCTTTAAACATTCCTCTTCAAGCGTGCAAATCTTAAACGCTTTATTTTTTATTGCACTGATCAGCCCTGCCCTTGCTGCCGATCCACTGATTGTGGCGCTAACGCTCAATGGGGTCGCGCAAGGTGATGTGCCAGCTTTATATGACAATGGAGAGTATTGGATTGCAGGCAGTGCATTAAATGGGCTAGAGGGCGATACCCAGAATGTAATCCAGTTTGAAGGTGAGAATTACTACGCAATTAACTCGCTTAAAGGCCTACACAGCCGATTCGATCCGGCGCAATTAAGCCTTGAGCTCACCGCCGATGCGGGCCATTTTGGCGAAAACGAAATCAAACTCAGCCACGATCCTAGCCAGCTGTATGCCGCACCGACTCCTTTATCGTGGTATCTCAATTATCAACTGTCGCTGCGAAAACAAAGCCAAACACGAGGTGTGGATTTTCAATTTAATCCAACCCTCAACATCAATCATGGTTATTTAAACTTGCGCAGCGAACAAAGCTTTAACCATCAGCCAGATCAATCAGAATGGCGGCGCATTAATACCTTGCTAACTTACGACGTGCCGCAATCCATGTTGCGCTTTAGCGTCGGCGACATCATCCCCACCACAGGGCCATTAGGTCAGAGCCAAGCCATGGCCGGGATTGGCGTTGCCCGAGTCTTTGCCATGCAGCCCGATTTAAATACCAGCCCCAGCGCTCAATTCCAAGCGCCCGTAACCCAGCCATCAACCGCTGATATTTACCTCAATGGCCAACAAATTTCGAGCCAAAACTTACAACCTGGCGTTTATAACTTTAATGACCTTAGCTACTACACCGGCTTACAAGATGTAGAAATCGTCATTCGCGATAGCAGCGGCCATACGCAGCGCTATCGCACACCATATTACTTTGATGACTCTTTACTCAAAGCGGGCCTGAGCGAGTTTAATTACAATGTCGGCGTTGCTCGGCAAAATGGCAGTTTTAATACTTACCAAGGCCTCACCTACTCCGGCTACCAACGCTTTGGCCTCACCGATTGGCTCACGCTTGGCGCGCAAGCCAGTGGCCAAAGCAATCAGCGCCGCGTTGGCGTGCTGGCCAATATCGGTCTAGGCACCTATGGCACACTGGGTAGTGCCTCATCATGGGCCAAGCATGCTGGACAAAACAGTGGTTCAGCCCAAGTTTTACAGTATCGCTTTGTTAATCAAGCATTCAGCATTGCGGCGAATGCACGCCGCCAATCGCCTCATTTTCTAGCCAAAAATAGTCTGTTTGCCGAACTGAGTGCACCCGATTGGTCGACTGATTTGGGCGTCAGTTGGGGCCGATCAGATTTAGGGAATGTCAGCCTGAATATCGGTCGGCAACGGGGGAAAAACGAGCAACAAACTTTTACCCGCTACCAAGTCGGCTACTCGATCTCACCAATTCGCTCAGTCGCCATTAGCACGCAGCTGCAATTGCAGCAATTTGCCAAGCAACGCCAATTCAGTGGCTTTATCAATCTATCGTGGTATTTTGGTCAAGGCAGTAGCCTCTATCTGAGCAACCGCACGCAAGACGGGCGGTATTTAACGAGTGGCAACTTAAGTCAAAGTACACCGCAAGGCCAAGGCTGGGGCTATAACATCGGCGTACAACAACAAGAACAAGGCACTGACTACAGCGCTTGGCTGCAAAATAAGCAGTCTTTAGGCCAAATCGAGCTGTCCTTTCAACAAAACAAGCAATTAAACCAAAGCATTAATAATGGCCAAATCACTTGGTCGAGCGCTCTGGCGTATAGCGGCGGGCATTACGCCCTCACTCGCCCGATCAACCAAAGTTTTGCCGTAGCGCAATTGCTGGACATTCCCGATGTAGCGGTATTACAAAATGGCAATGCCATAGCCACCACCAATAGCGAGGGCATCGCTTTCTTACCGGATTTAGCCAACAATAGCTGGCAGCAAATTAGCGTTGATCAATCCCAAATTCCATTGCATTACAGCTTACCGCAGCTAAGAAAAGACGTTTTAACTGGTAATTATAATGCGCAAAAAATCGTCTTTTCGGCGCGAGAAATTGCAGCGGTTACTGGGCAATTACAGCAACAAGATGGTCAAGCGCTCGCCAATCGGCGTGTCACCATTGGCAATGCCAAGCACCAAATTGAGGTGCAAACAGCTTTAGATGGCTATTTTTATACTGAAGATTTGCCGGCAGGAAAATATACGTTTCAGACCAACAACTGTACCGGCACGCTCGAAGTCCCAGCAAGCCAAGCCATCGTGAATGAAATTTCACCGAGTATTTGCAAGGAATCGCTATGAAGCACCGGATTTTCGGCTTAATTTTCACTGCGATTAGCGCAGCCAGCTGGGGCAGCAGCTGTAGCATTTCACTGCCCACAGGCGATTTGGGCGGCTATGAACCGTCAGTTAACGAAGCAGGCATATCGATTCAACAGGCATTTTGGGTCACCTGCCCCGCAGGCACCCCCTTGGTGATTACCGCTGGGCCCTCACAAACCTCGGGCAGTATTCAAAATCGGCAAATGCGCGGCAGCCTCACGGGCACCTTACTCAACTATCAACTCTGCCACGACTACCCAGGCGCAGGTACTTGTGCACGCATTTTTGGCGATGGCCAAGTTGGCACGCCACTCACCGCGAACGCTGCTGGCTATCAGCAAGGCATTTATTTCTGGACACATGTTTTTGGTAAACAAATGGTCGACGGTGGCGAATATATTGATTACGTTGCCATTAGCATCAATCCCTAGGGGCTGCTGCTTGCCCAAAAAAAAACGCCAAATCGGGCGATTTGGCGTGCAAAAAAACATAGGATGGAAACAATGCAATTGCATTACTTATAGGATGCTAGCCACAGCAATATTAGTCAATACTAATGCACTAGGTGTCTTGCTTTTGCCTAAAAATCGCCTAGCTAGATGAGATAACTATCAAAGCATTGCGTTTTTTCGGTAAAATCGCGTGCTTTGCTCAAAGGGTAAGCCGCCATGATACAAGTCGGTGTAGTAATGGGTAGCAATAGCGATTGGGATGTCATGCAGCACGCAGCCAAACAGCTGCAAGCGTTTGGTATCGAATTTGAATGCCGCGTAGTCTCAGCACATCGCACACCTGACCTGCTATTTTCTTATGCCGAAACCGCGGCGGAGCGTGGCTTAGCCTGCATTATTGCCGGAGCCGGTGGTGCCGCGCATTTGCCGGGCATGTTGGCTGCCAAAACCATCGTGCCGGTACTGGGTGTGCCCGTGCCTTCTAAATACTTGCGCGGCGAAGACTCTTTACTCTCCATCGTGCAAATGCCTAAAGGGATTCCAGTGGCTACGTTTGCCATCGGTGAAGCTGGCGCAGCCAATGCCGCCTTATTTGCCATTGCCATGCTCGCCAATGGCAACACTGAATTAGCCGCCAAACTCAATGCTTTCCGCGAAGCACAAAAGCAAACCGTCCTTGACATGCAATTGCCTAGCGTCGAGTAAGCCAGTAATTACAGCGCAATCCATTCTAGCGACAGGATTTATCTAGTCCAGCCTGTCGCCAGAATGCAATTTGAATCTTCTTTTGTATTACGACGCCCCCTGAGCGCAGCACGGTGCGTCGAACGCAATTTGCGCGACTGCCGATTCAAACGTGCTCGTAACACCGCAGCTTGAGGTAAAATACGCTGTTACCCGTACACCGCGCACCGCAATCAACCTACAATACCAATCAGCGCATCCGCCCTGAGGTAAAATGAAATCCAGCACAAAACCCACACCAGTGCGCTCATTTTGGTACTGGGTGTTATTTAGAGGCTGCCTACTCTGGGGCGGCCCATGCTGTTTAATTTTGGCTGCTCTGCGCTATGCGAGCGGCCAAACTAGTTTTATGGCAGGGGTATTGAATGATATGCCATTCAGCATGCTGGGTGGCGTCATATACGGTATGGGTGCCTACGGTTATAAATCGCATCAAGCCGCAAAGCACCGAATGAATACAAGGAATAATAAAGATGGCCAGTAAAGTAATTCTACCCCCCGCAATGCTCGGCATTTTAGGCGGCGGTCAACTCGGGCGGATGTTTGCCAGCGCGGCAAAAAACATGGGCTATGGCGTTACCGTGCTCGATCCCGATTCGCACGCACCTGCGGCCGACTTTGCCGATGTTCATTTGTGTAAATCCTTTACCGATCCGGCCGCTTTGCAGTATATGGCCAGCCATTGCGCCGCCATTACCACCGAATTTGAAAACGTCAACGCCGACTCAATGCGTTGGCTAGCGAGCCAAGGGATTCCGGTATCACCCAGCGGCGATTGCTTGGCAATCGCCCAAGATCGGATTGCCGAAAAAACCTTTATTCGTGATGCTGGCTTAGACGTTGCGCCCTTTTTAGCGGTAAAAAACGCCGGCTGTTTAGATACTGATTTAAGCCCTTACTTACCCGGGATTTTAAAAACCGCGCGCTTAGGCTACGACGGCAAGGGGCAAATCCGCGTCAAAACCTTGGATGACGTGCGTTTTGCGCATGCGGAAATGAAACACCAACCCTGCGTGCTAGAAAAAATGCTGTCGCTCCATAGCGAAATCTCTGCGATTGTGACCCGCACTCGGGCCGGTGAAATCGCCTGTTTTCCGGTGGCCGAAAACGAACACGTCAATGGCATTTTAGATGTCTCCATCGTTCCAGCTCGGGTGAGTCCCGCTTTGGCTGAGCGCGCCCGAAGCATGGCGATGCAATTGGCCGAAAAACTCAATTACATCGGCGTGATGGCAGTGGAATTTTTTGTACTCGACAATGAGCAATTGGTCATTAATGAAATGGCCCCGCGCCCACATAACTCAGGCCATTACACCCTTAACGCCACGCTGACCACGCAGTTTGAGCAGCAAGTTCGCGCCATGTGTGGTTTGTACCCCGGTAAAACCGATCTACTGAGCCCTGTTGTCATGGTCAATTTATTGGGTGATGCATGGCAAGACGATGGCAGCGAACCCAATTGGGAAATCCTGATGACGGCGCCCAATACCAAGCTGCATCTTTACGGTAAAAAACTCGCGCGACCGGGGCGTAAAATGGGTCACTTTAACGTACTGGCTGCCAGCGCGGATGCGGCACTTGAGCAAGCCAACGCGATTAAAGAAACTTTGTAATAGGGTCTGATGATGTTTGGTTTTCTGCCGCGAAAAACGCCCAGCCTGCCGGGTTTGGTGACGGATGATTTAGATAATGTCAGCCTAATGCTGCGTTACCAAGCGCAGGCGTAGAAATGACTACGCTGCGCGATTTGGCTAAATATCAGCACCAGCTCAATCGCGCAGCAAATCCAATTCGGGCAGCGGGTATGTCCGCCTATATGCGGCATCAATTTAGCTTCATCGGCATACCCACTCCGGTTCGCCGAAAACTCATTCAAGCCATCGAAATCTCTGCCGCACAGCAATATGGCGAAAGCGACTTACTCCAGCTCGCTCAAGCCCTGTGGCAGCAGCCTGAACGTGAATACCACTATTGCGCCATTGAGTTACTGATCCGCAGCCAAGCCAAACTCAGCCTTGCGGCATTGCCGATCATCGAGCAATTAATTTGCACCCAAAGCTGGTGGGATAGCGTGGATACGCTCGCCAGTAAAGTTGTTGGCCAACTCGCTCGCCGTGAGCCAGCGCTGCTAACCCAGCTCGATCAATGGCCAAGTTCGCCGAATTTATGGCTACGCCGCACCGCGATTATTTATCAGCTCAGCTGGAAAGCCAATACTGATACGGTTCGCTTATTTCACGCCTGCCGTGTGAATGCCGCTGACACTGATTTTTTTATTCGCAAAGCCATTGGTTGGGCACTGAGGCAATACGCCCGCACGGACCTGCTGGCAGTGCAGCAATTTGTTGCACAAACTGCACTTTCACCGCTATCGCGCCGCGAAGCACTCAAGCAACACCTTCAGAGTATCTAAGTAGAAAATTTCGTTACACTGACAAGCATCAGTTAACATCAATCTATTCTTTCGTTGCCATGGTGTAAATGATGCCTGAATCGACTCCATACACTTTTCGCCGTGCCGCACTGGACGACCTACTCTTAGTCGTGTCATGGGCTAGATCGGCCGAAGAATTACGCTATATTTTTCCACGCGCGGCGTGGCCTGCCGAAACGCTGCAGTTGGTCGAACACTTAGCGAGTCACGAAGAAAGCTTTGTCGTTTGCGATCAAAACCGCGTGGTTGGCTTTGCCAACCTCTATAATCCGCGCGCACAAAAAACGTGGATTGGGCATTTCATCGTTCATCCCGATCACCGCCGTAGTGGTGTGGCGCATTTTTTGATCAGCGCCTTACAAACCATTGCTAAAGAGCGCTATCAGTCGCACACCTTGGCCACGATTTGCTTTGAAAGCAACCCAATTGGATTGGCGTTTTATCAACGGCTAGGCTTTACCATCGCTGGCTGGGAAACACGCTTAGATCATCGCGCAGAAGGCGCGAAAGTTTTTCGCCTAGAAAAAAACCTCGGCGAAATCGAGCCTAGCCCAGAAAGAACACTGCGCAGTCATGCACAGCAGCACTAATTCAGGCAAAATAGCGGCCTCAATTTCTGAATCTTGGTCCGCCAACGACCAAGGTATCCGCTGCTTCTGGAGATCTGTATGTCCGGCCTTACTACGACCAACCTCACTAGCCTAAAAAAAATCTATTCTGGCAAAGTGCGTGACCTGTACGAAATCGACGACCAACGTATGTTAATGATCGCCACCGATCGCCTGTCGGCATTCGACGTTATTTTGGCCGAACCGATTCCAGAAAAAGGCAAAATTCTGACTGCGATTTCCAACTTTTGGTTTGAAAAACTCAAAGACGTGGTGCCTAGCCATTTCACTGGCGATCAACCCGAAGACGTGGTCTCGAAAGAAGATCTACCGCAAGTGATCGGCCGTGCCGTAGTGTGTAAACGCCTCAAGCCGGTCCCAGTTGAAGCCATTGTGCGTGGGTATATCGCTGGCAGCGGCTGGAAAGAATACCAACAGAGCAATACCATCTGTGGCATCCCTTTACCTGCCGGTTTACGTGAAGCCGATAAATTGCCAGAACCGATCTTCACCCCGTCGACTAAAGCTGAACTCGGTGATCACGACGAAAACATCAGCTATGCACGCTGCGAAGAAATCTTGGGCGCGGAACTTGCCGCAAAGGTGAGCGCAACGGCGATTTTGCTGTACAAAACCGCCAGCGAATACGCCGCCACCCGTGGCATTATCATTGGGGATACCAAATTTGAATTTGGCCTCGATGAAAACGGCACCTTATGCCTAATGGACGAGGCATTGACCCCTGACTCAAGCCGCTTCTGGCCTGCAGACCAATACCAACCGGGCAGCAACCCACCGAGCTACGACAAACAATTCGTTCGCGACTGGCTAGAAGCCACGGGCTGGGACAAAACGCCACCAGCACCGGCACTACCGCAAGAAGTAGCAGAAAAAACGGCGGCCAAATACCGCGAAGCGCTGGAAAAACTAACTAAATAAACTAACGCCCTTCGGGGCGTTTTTTGCACGCCAAAGTCAGCGCCTACTTACAGCCAGCATACTGTCACAGCCTGGGCTAAAGTAATGACGCACAACCACCGCATATCAATTTAAGGACCCGCACAATGATCATTCAAAGCACCAGCCACGACCTAGCAACGCCAACAGGGGTAATGCGCACCTACCTACACCAGCCAAGCGATGGGCGGCAATACCCTACGATTTTGTTTTATTCAGAGATTTTCCAGCAAACCGGCCCGATTGAGCGCGCTGCGCGTTTGATTGCCGGTTATGGCTACAACGTATTGGTGCCCGAAGTATTTCACGAGCTCAATCCGATTGGCACCGTATTGGCGTATGACGATGCTGGTCGCGATAAAGGCAATGCCGACAAAATGGCCAAATCAATCGAAGGCTACGATTCGGACAATGTCGCGCTGATTGCTTGGGCGAAAACACAAGCGTGGAATAACGGCTTATTTGGTGCGATGGGATTTTGTATTGGCGGCCATTTAGCGTTTCGCGCCGCGCTACAGCCGGAAATCAAAGCGACCGCGTGTTTTTACGCTACCGATTTGCATGCGCATGTGATTCCGAATCAAGCTGGCCAACACAGCATGGATAGATTGGCGGAAATCAGCGGTGAATTATTAATGATTTGGGGCAAGCAAGACCCGCATATTCCTGCCGCAGGTCGCGCCCGCGTTTACCAAGGTTTGGTCGCAGCAGATAAAACCTTTACTTGGCATGAATTTAACGGCCCACACGCCTTTATGCGCGACGAAGGCGAGCGTTATGACCCACAACTAGCCGGCTTAGGCAATCAACTGGCGCTCGACTTATTTAGCCGCCGCTTGCGCGCCTAAACTGCGGCGTGGCGAAGTGCACCTCGCCACGTGCCATTCACGCGGCCGCAACGGTTCGCCGTGCGGCCATATTTTGGCCCAATTGCGCCAAACAGTCGCCGTCGAGCAATTGGGCTGCTGCCGGATAAATGTCGATTTCTTCTTTGGCGGCATGCGCTGGATACAGCTTGGCAAATGACTGCGCCAGCGCCAAATTCAAGCGGCTGGCATCCCCAGCAATCACCGCCAATAAAGCTTGGCGAACTTGATGCCAAAGCTGAGCCAGCTCTGCGTGCTCCGCCATCACTTGCTCAATGTTTGCGCGCAATGTAGGGGATGCATGCAACAACAACGCCGGAAATAAATCCTCATCTTCATCTTGATGATGTAGCGGTGCGGCAATATCAAAATAGCGCAAAATCGACTGTGCACCCGCTACCGCGGCCGCATCGGCACCTTGCTGCTGCAGATGCAGCGCCAAGGTTTCAGTCAGCGCGGCATACTGGCGAACGCGATCATGGCAGGCAATCAACATGGCGATCGGGGTTTCAAAAGTCACTGTTTCAGTGGCAAACGGATTAAGCATGTTTAAATCCCAAGTGACGAAACGAGCTTTAACTTACGCTGCTTGTGAGCCTTTGCCAAGACAACAAATCCACATTCTCGCCGCATAAAAAAACCCCGCAGCCAGCTACGGGGTTGATTGGCGATTGCATATCGCTTTACGCAGATTTAAAAATCTCGTTGTAACGCGCTGAAACTGCCGCTTCAATTTGCACATTGCTGGGTGCTGTTGGGCTCATCAGCAGATTGCACAATACTTTTTCAGCTTCACGCAATAAATAGCGTTTTTGTTGGCGCTTAGTCAGACGTTTGATTTTTGCATTCATCATGCCTTCTCCTTGATTAAAGTGAGGCCAGTATAACGGCTTCGGGCAGGTCTTGCTTGTGCCATCCTGCCAATTCGTTACAGCGCATGCGCTTGCAAAATATATTGCGCTAGCGATTTGGCCTCTATATCAGCCACCTGCATCAATTTAATATGCCGACGAAATTTGCCACCGCCTTCGAGCACGCCAGCGACGTCATTTAGATCACAACCACGGCCAAACTCAAGCGAAACGTGATTTTTATACGCAAACACCCCGCAAAAATCGCTAGCGTCGCCGTACATCAAGCCGCCATACATCACGCGCTCGCTGGCCGTTGGCACGACTGAATAAATCAGCGCTCTGGTGGCCTCAACAATCGCCAGTATGTCGCCATCGGCCAAAGCCAGATCATGCAATAACTGCGTAACTCTAGGATCAACCATAATGAGCCTCACCAACTGATTATTTCAACTTTTGAGCCACCGCCAACAAGGCCGTCAATACACTCGCGCCGAACTGCTTGGATCGCTCACCATTCCAGCCGACTTCGGGCAGTGGATGGCTGGCGGTATCCTTAAACGGCATTTCCACCGTATACGCCAAGCAATCAAAGGTGTGCCCCACCCAATTGGTACCCAGCGTTAGAGTTTCGGGGCCAAAATGGCTGTCGGTATAGCCAAATTCAGTTTGAAAATCTGGACTCGCCGCCAACCATGCGGCTTTGAACGTGGCTTGCAAATCGCGTTGCTTGCTGGAGAACGATGGATTGTCTTCGCAACCGGCAACAAAATTATGTGGAATCGCTTCATCACCATGAATATCTAAAAACGCATCGATGCCGATTTCTTGCATTTTTTCACGCACCCAAAATACTTCTGGGCTGCGCGTTAAGCTTGGCGTACCCCATTCGCGATTTAGATTCGCGCCTTGCGCATTGGTGCGCAAATTGCCACGCACGCTGCCATCGGGATTCATATTGGGCACGATATAAAACACGCAGTGTTCGAGCAAGCGGCGAGCGACGGCATTTTCTGGATCGAGCAAGGTGTCTAGCAAGCCCTCAACAAACCATTCAGCCATCGATTCGCCCGGATGCTGACGCGCAGTAATCCAGATGTTTTTCTTATGCCCGAGGGGTATGCCAACGCGCAGCATGTCTAAATCATGGCCATCAGGCGTTACCCCAAGGGGTATTAGATCAACCCACGGCGCATAGCTTAAGGCACTACCGATCAAGGCTTGATGGCGCTCCCAAGAATACGGCTCAAAATAAGCAAACCACACCGCATCGGTCATCGGCGTATGTTGAATACTTAAGGTTTGCCCATCGTATTCGGTATCAACGCGAAACCAATTCTCGCGATCGTAACTGGCCACCGCCTGATAATCAGGCCAGCCATCGGGATAAGCGCTTTGCCCGGCGTTTTCAATGCGTAAAGTACAGTCCTGATCGCGCGCGCCGGTTAAGCGAAAGTGAAACCACTGAGCGAAATCAGAGGCATTATCGGGGCGCAATTTCAGGCGAATATTAGCGGCGTCGGTCGCGTCAATGACCTCAATTGAGCCGGAATCAAACTGGCTGGAGATACGAAGCATAGGGCCCTCTTATCCTCAAACGAGGAAAAAATTGAACCACCGAGGCACTAAGGCACAGAGCAATACCAAGCATAAAACGGCGTTTCCTCTGAGTCTCTGTGCCTCTGTGGTAAATGGTTTTTATCCAAATCAATCCAACGGCGACCAATCAGTCACTGCGACAAAAGCCTCGGCATCTGGGCCTTTTTCAAACACGCTACCCACTGGCGAATCGAGCAAAGCCACGACACTACTGTCGTAATTGGCGATAACGTTCACATCTAATTCGCTGTGATTTTTTGGGTTATTCAGAAACGCCTCTTCTTCACAGCCAGAAAAGAAACGCCAACCACTATCACCCGCTTTGCTGGGCTTTTCTCGATACATCAAGCCAACTGGATAACCTTCGATGGTCACTTCATCACTGACCACACACAGGCCATGGCCGGTGACGACTTTCTTCATCCGGCTTTCATCAAGTAAATACTCTTTGCTCATATATATCTCTCTATGCGTTTATTGGAATGACCAGCACCGCTTGACGTGACTGCAGCGTCATCTGTAAAGCTGCGCGGGTTTTTGCGTGCGGTAAAATGGGGCTCTCTTGCTGCCCAGTTCGCAGCAGCTCGCAAAAATGCGCGGTTTCGTAATTCAGGCCAGAGCCGATCGGCGCGTGGGCCAATTCTTCACGTTCGCCTGTCGCTGTGACTAAGGTCGCTCGGGCTGGATTCCACCATTTGTCGTGAAGCAACACATAGCCCTTCGTGCCAGAAATTAGCGCTTCGCCGCTACCTGCCACATCCAGCCCACAATAGAGCTGACTAATGCCATGTTGATGCTGGCTCTGCCAACTGGCAAAGGTGTCCACGCCAGTGGCGCCAATTCGGCCTAAGGTTTGCACTTCGTTCGCTGCACCGAGCCAATCGACCGCCAAAAACGCCGCATAGATCCCAATATCGAGCAAACCACCACCCGCTTGCGCTGGATCGAGCACCGCGTGGCCGGCTGGCACATTGGGGCTGGCAAAGCCTGCGCGAATGAACTTCACGTCGCCGATGGCGCCAGCAGCGATGCGTTCACGAACCTGTTGGTATAAAGGAAAAAACGCCGGTTTCATCGCCTCCATATAGAGACGCTGCGCTGCTTGCGCAGTGGCGATGACCTCATCCAACTCGGCCAAAGTGACCGCAGCGGGCTTTTCACACAACACCGCTTTGCCTGCTTTGAGCGCCGTGATGCTCAATGCGGCATGGCTAGGATGTGGCGTGGCGATATACACCGCGTCGATGTCGCTCGCGAGTAGTTCATCCAGCGTGGCATATACTTGGGGTATTTGATTGGCGGCAGCAAACTGCTTGGCTTTGCTGGTGGTACGGTTAAATACCGCCACCGCTTCAGCTTGCGGTACATGGGCTAAACCCGAGACAAAACGTTGCGCGATACTGCCGGTACCAATGATGCCAAAGCGTATCGTTTTCATGTTTTGCCTTTGAGGTATAGCCCTAAGAAGAAATAATTATCGATGACATGGGGCAATACACCTATCGAGTATTACCCCTAGACCACTTTCGTTTGGCTAAACTGCACCAGCGCCAAACTGCCTAATAAATTAGGCAGAAAATTAACCGGCTCACCTTGATGCAGCACCACTTGCCCATCGACTTGCATGCCCAACTTTGCGAGTAACTGGCTAAAATCTTTCACAGTACAAAAATGGATATTGGGCGTGTTATACCATTCATAAGGAATAGTTTCCGAGACTGGCATTTGCCCTTTGAGGATTTGCCAGCGATTTTCCCAATAGCCAAAATTCGGAAAAGTCACAATCCCGCAGCGGCCAACGCGCAGCATTTCTTGCAAGATCAGCTCGACGTTATGCATCGATTGAATTGTCAGCGATAACACCACAAAGTCAAAACTGCCGTCTTCAAAGTGCTGCAAACCGCTTTCCATATCGGCTTGAATCACGTTGAGATTTTTTTCAACGCAAGTGACAATCGAATTCACATCCACGTCGACACCGATACCACGCACTTGTTTGTTCGCTTGCAACCACGCGAGCAATTCCCCATCCGCGCAGCCAAGATCGAGTACGCGCGAGTTCGGTTTGATTTGTTCAGCGATGTGTTTTAAATCGGCACGCAGCGTAGTTTGATGAGCCATTACGCAATCTCCTTCGCCACATTATTTAAATAAGCGCGCATCACATTCATATACGGTGCATCTTGCATTAAAAAGGCATCGTGCCCGTGTTGCGATTCAATCTCGGCGTATGAGACGGTACGATCGGCGTCGAGCAAAGCTTTAACGATTTCACGCGAACGTGCTGGGGCAAAACGCCAATCGGTGGTGAAAGAAACCACCAAAAATTTAGCCTTCGCCTGCCGCATCGCTTCTGCCAAACTACCGCCGTAATGCCGTGCTGGGTCAAAATAGTCCAACGCTTTGGTCATCAATAAATAAGTATTGGCATCAAACACATTGGCAAATTTGTCGCCTTGATAACGTAAATACGATTCGATTTCGAATTCAACGTCAAAGCCATACTGGTATTCACCGGTACGCAATAAGCGGCCAAATTTTTCGCCCATGCCATCGTCAGACAAATAAGTAATATGCCCAAGCATCCGCGCTAAGCGCAGTCCACGCCGAGGCACGACGCCATGCTGGTAAAAGTCGCCGCCATGAAATTCAGGATCAGTAATTATCGCTTGGCGTGCCACATCATTAAACGCAATATTCTGCGTGGTTAACTTCGGCGCAGAAGCAATCACTAAAGCATGACGTATACGCTCAGGATACGTAATTGACCAACGTAGTGCCTGCATACCCCCCAAACTACCGCCAATAACCGCCGCAAATTGCTGGATGCCTAAACGATCAGCCAAGCGCGCTTGCGTCTCAACCCAATCGCGCACCAACACCACCGGAAAAGCCGAGCCATACGGCTCACCCGTAGCAGGATTGATACTCGAAGGCCCAGTTGAGCCGTGGCAACCACCGAGATTATTCACACCAATAACGAAAAAGCGATTGGTATCAATCGGCTTGCCCGGGCCAATCATACTGTCCCACCAACCCGGCGCTTTATCCTCCGCGGTGTGATAACCCGCTACATGATGGTGACCCGAGAGCGCATGACAAATCAAAATCGCATTCGATTTATCGGCATTGAGCTCACCATAGGTTTCCACCATCAACTCATAGCGCGGCAATACGGCACCGGATGACAGCGTGATCGGTGCCTCAAATACCCATTTTTGCGGGGTAACGATGCCCACTGAATCAGACACGATTCAACTCCTTTTTTGACTTGGCGATGCATGCTGACGCGGCCAGCAATAGCGCAAAAAACACCGAAAAAGTATTTCCTTCGGAAATATCCATCAGTAAAGAATTAAACAAGCTACACACTGCGTACGACAGCGTCACGCCAACCGCCACAGCGGCCCAAACGCGCGGCAAACCCAGCGCCATTTTGAGCGCACTCGCCAGTAAAGCCAGATACAAAGCGATGCCAAGCAATCCTAACTGCATGCCTTGCAACAAATATTCATTGTGCGGGTTGCTCATCACAATCGGACCAATCTGCGTTTTAATCGCCCCTGTCCCCTTGCCCAGCACAGGATATTCAGCAATTTGCTTGAGCGCCGTGAGATAAAAAATGCTTCGTATACCCATTGAAGTAAAACACGCCTGATCTTGCTGCGGCGTATTAAGCGCCGCTTGGCAAGCAATGACCTCAGTCACTCCCAATTGCGCACGGCGCTGCACCGGATTATTCGTTAATGCAATCGCGAGGATCGCCAAACCCATCGCAGCGACAAACCAATAACGACAGCGATGTTGCAAATACATCCAGCCCAAAGTCATCAGCAACACCAGACCAGCCAAATGCCCGGTGCGCTGTGGCGACATTAAATACACGCCAGCAAAACTAGCTGCGGCCAGCAAAAATACCGGCCATTGTCGATAGCGGATCCCGATGACGAACCACACAGCGCCAGCAAAAGCCATTAAAAACGTCTGCGCGATGGCATTTTTAGAAATCGCCGACGCGGCGACAAACGTAACCCCAAACCAAGTAAGCTGCCCCGTTGACCAGAGCAAGGTTGAGAGCAATAAAATGCCTAAGTTGCCCAATAAAAAACCAGCAATCGCATACTGCATCGTTTTCTCTGGCCCTTTTAAAAAAAACAGCGCCAGCAAGGGAATAAACAGCAGTTTTTTATATTTAGCAAAATAAGCCCACGCCTCAGGCGCAGGAGAAAACACAGCACCTAAGGCCAATGCCAGCCACAACAGCAAGGGCAAGAGCGCGAATGGATTCTTGCGAAAAAAATTGACAATTTGGCCTCGTGCCCAATACAAGCCCAACAAGCCACATAAGGGCACCATGATATTGGTCAGCGCAGTGCTGCTTGGCAGCGCAAACCCCAGCAAAGCCGAGAACAATAACACCACAAACACTGCTTTTTGATTCGTCCACAACATTGCTAAATGACCTTGATAAAATGTTTTTTCGTTAGCTCAACGCCCAATAAAGACTCGATTTTCGCCAAAATGCGATGGCGTCGCTCGCGCTTAGATAAACAATAATTCGGGTCAGCGACAAACTGCGTTTCGGCCATGGCCGCTAGCCAAGGCTGCACGACTTGAGGATGAGTACCTTGAAACGGTTGCAAAATTTTGGCATCCACTTGCGAATAATCATGCGGTAGCGGCGCGTGACTCCAATATTTAGCCACTTGCCGATGCTTTTCTTGCATTTTTTCACTAGAGCGAACGTGACCATAATGATAAATCGGACAATGCGCTAACGCCGCTTTGGGGTAACGACCTTTTTTATTTTTATCCATCACCACCCAAAACAAACCGTCAGGCGCAAAGGTACGTATCGTATTACGGATAACGCGTAATTCTTGTCGATACCAAGCGGGGCTTTTAGCAACTAAATTCGGAGCACCATAAAAATGGTGGTAATCAAAAGCAATCCCTTCTACCTCGGGATGATTTAAATACTGCTCTAAAACGGCACGAATTTTAGGCACATCATCTTCATGAATGACTTCGTCGCCTTCCAGATAAAACGCCCAATCACCAGTGCAATTAAACTGCGCAATCATTTTTTGCTGCGCATATACAAAGCCACGTTGCGCCATACCTTCGTTCCACTCTGTTTCAATAATCCGAATTCGCGGATCATTCAGTGAGCGAACTTGTTCCAAAGTATCATCTTCACTTTGCCCTATCGCGACCACGACTTCATCACAGACTTGTAGCAAACTACGTAAACTTTCTAAATATGGATAGCCAAGCATTGTGCCATTACGTAAGAAGGTGAATCCGCTGACTTTCATAAAAACTTATACTCCAAAACCTAGGCGACTTGCCTGACGCCGCGAGAAGAGCGATTATAGCAGTCTGACTCAAGTAAAAACGAAACCCATGCCGACTATTGGCGTTGCCATCATTACTAAAAATGCCCAAGTTCATCTTGCAGACTGTCTTAATGCTGTCACTTGGTGCGATAAAATCGTTGTTTTAGATTCGGGTAGCACTGATCAAACCTTAAGCATCGCACAAGCCTACGGTGCGCAGATCGAGCAAACCAGCGACTGGCCCGGCTTTGGTATCCAAAAGAATCGCGCGATCGCCTTACTCGATACCGATTGGATTTTAGCGCTGGATGCCGATGAAGTGCTCGATGCCGAGCTAATCCAAAGCATTCAAGCCACGATCAAAGCGCCGACGGCCAGCGTGTATCAAATCAGTCGCCTATCGAATTACTGCGGCCGCTGGATTTATCATTCCGGCTGGAATCCCGATCATTTGCCTCGATTATTTCAACGGGGACAAGCGGCTTATTCCGAATCTTTAGTACATGAAAAACTCAATTTTTCAGGCCCAGCACCGCTATTAGCTGGGCAGCTTTTACATTACTCATTTGATCGCTTAGATGACGTGCTCGATAAAGTGAATCGCTACTCCAGCGCTGGCGCTGAGCAACGTTTTCTGCGTGGCGAGCGATCCGGCCTAGGTAAAGCGATTTACAAGGGCTTATGGGCTTTCATCCGTACTTATGTTTTACAACGCGGCTTTTTAGATGGGCGAGAAGGCTTTATTTTGGCGGTATCCAATGCTGAAGGTACGTATTATCGCTATCTTAAATTGATGTATCTTGGATCCAAATGAAGCTATCAATTATAGTCTCAACTTACAATAGACCTGACGCACTCAATGCCGTGCTGCAAGGGCTCGCACAGCAAGTGGGAATAAATGCTAAAGAATGGGAAGTCATTATTGCTGATGACGGCTCAACCGTCACGACACAGCAACTGATTGCGCAGTGGCAAACTCATTTTCCCTGCGCACTACAGCATGTTTGGCATGAAGATACGGGATTTCGCTTAGCCGCAATTCGTAATTTATCAGCGATCAACGCGCAAGGCGAATATCTGGTTTTCCTTGATGGCGATTGCATCCCATTTCCCGATTTCGCCGTTCAAACATTGCGCTTGGCCGAACCAGGCTGGTTTGTCGCAGGCAATCGTGTACTGCTAAGCCAAAAATACACCGCGCAATTATGCCAAGCAGGGGGAAATCCTGCGCAGTGGTCCGCCATCGCGTGGCTATGGGCCAAGCTCAGTGGCAAAGCCAATCGTGCCCTGCCGTGGCTGCGCCTTGCGCTCACTCAAAGCCGAAAAAAACGCGCTCAACGCTGGGCAGTATTAAAGGGCTGCAATATTGGGGTTTGGAAGCAAGACTTTATCCGCATTAACGGCTTTGATGAGTCATTTTCTGGCTGGGGACACGAAGACTCAGACTTCGCAGTGCGCTTAATTCGAGCTGGAGTTTTACTCAAAGACGGCCGTTTTGCGGTGCCGGTGCTGCATCTTTGGCACCGTGAGAACGATAGATCCAAACAGGCGGAAAACTGGAAAAAACTCGAAGAAACACTCAAAAGCACGCATATTCATGCCGTCCGCGGATACCTACAGTACGTTACGGAACCCAAAAAATGATTTATTACTGTATTTCACTCCCAGATCAAATAGATCGACGAGCTAGAATGACGCAGCAATTTACTCAACTATCTCTCAAAGTAAATTGGTTTGATGCCATCCGTCCGGATGATGATATGCCAGTTATTTATCAAAGAACAAAACGCCTAAATCAATATGGCTATGATTTAACCACCGGAGAAATGGGATGCTTTCTAAGTCATCGGGCAGTTTGGCTCGATTTTATTAATCGGACAAATGAGAATAAGAGTAATGATCTATGTAGTATTTTCGAAGATGACATTATTCTAAATACTGACTTCTGTAATATTATTACCGAACTAGAAACAATAAAAGATCAATGGGATTATGTTCGTTTTTTTGCGATGTTCTCACGAAAAAAAACGAATATTCAAAGCACACTACCTTCTGGACACCAACTCATTGAATTTTTAAAACCACCACGAGGTACCCAAGGTTATATTCTAAATCGCCATGCGGCACTGACTTTATTAAATTTAACTGAACAGATGATTCATCCAATAGATGATACGATTGATCAAGTTTGGCGACACAATCTAAAAATGTTTTGTATTACCCCAGCGCTAGTCATTGAAGACGCCAATTTAGTTTCATCCATTGGCTCACGAAAACGTAGCAAATTAAAACTCTCTACTAAAATAAAACGAGAGCTTTATCGAGCACCTGAAGCGGTTCGACGTACATTTTGGCAATACAAAACGCGCTTACGCTGGCTATTCCAACGTTAACTTTCAGTTAATGAAAACTGCACCGCATGCATCTGTGTATACACGCCTTCTCGCTGAATCAGCTCTTGATGCGTACCACTTTCAATAATTTTGCCTTGCTGCATCACAATAATGCGGTCGGCTTTTTCGATGGTGGATAAGCGATGTGCAATCACCAAGGTAGTGCGGCCCACCATCAGGTTTTCTAGTGCTTCTTGCACTTTACGCTCGGACTCGGTATCGAGCGCACTGGTTGCCTCATCCAAAATCAAGATCGGTGCGTCTTTATAAATCGCCCTCGCAATCGCTAAACGTTGACGCTGCCCACCCGATAAACGCACGCCATTTTCGCCGAGCATTTCCGCAAAGCCTTGTGGCATTTGCTCAATAAATTCAGTCGCAAATGCCGCATCCGCCGCCGCGCGCACCCGCGCCATATCGATTTCATCCACGCCATAAGCAATATTAGCGGCGACGCTGTCATTAAATAACACCATGTCTTGCGACACCAGGGCGATTTGCGAACGTAAATTGGCCAAACGATAATCCGCCAGCAACTCACCATCCAGACGAATCTCACCCGCACTCGGCTCATAAAATCGCGGAATTAAATTCGCCAAGGTGGTTTTACCACTGCCCGACTGGCCGACCAAAGCCACGCTTTCACCGGGTTTAATGTCTAAATCAATCCCAGCCAACGCTTTAACGCCATCGACTTGATACGCAAACTCAAGCTGGCTAATCGTGATGTGTCCTTTCACGCGCGGCGGCGCCAACGTGCCGTGATCTGGCTCTAATGGCTGATCCAAAATACCAAACACCGAGTCAGCAGCCGCCAAACCGCGATGCAATGAATCGCTGAGCTTAGATAGATTTTTAATTGGCTGCTGCAACAGCATCATTGAACTCATAAACGTCACAAATGAGCCTGCGGTCATCGCGCCATCGGCGGCGCGTAAACCGGCAAAATAAATAATCGCCGCAATCGTGACCGCAATTAAAAACACCGTAAAGCCAGAGTTCAAACTCGCGGTGGCTGCGCGCTTTACGGTTAAACGCCGCACATTTTGATTGGCGGCACCAAAACGTTTCGCCTCATATTGTGCACCGCCAAAAATCTTAATAATCCGCTGTCCACCCAAGCTTTCATCTAAGATCTGGCTCATTTCGCCCATGGTGTCTTGCGTTTGTTGCGACAATCTACGCTGGCGTTTGCTCACAATCCGAATCGATACCGCCGCACCGGGCAGCATAATCAAGCAAAACAAGGTCAGCTGCCAATCAGTCCACAGCATAATGCCAAGCAAAGCGATGGCCATCACCGAATCTTTGATCAACACGGTGAGCACATTCAGGCCCGCATCCATGATCTGGTTAATATCAAACGTCACCCGCGACAATAAAACCCCGACTGACGATTGATCAAAAAATCGAATTGGCATGGCCATCATCCGCTCAAACACTTGCTGGCGTAAATCATGCATCACGCGTGACGACAGCCAAGCGCTGCCATATTCGTAGCCAAAGCTAGAAATCAAACGCACCAAGCCCAAACCAAACAAAGCCAGCGGCATCAACCAAGCGGCCTGTGCTGCAGCTTGGCTTTGCTTAAAGCTATCAATAATCACCCCGAGCATTTTGACCATTGCGGCATCAACGCCGCCGGCCACCACCATGGCCAAAATCGACATCACGGCGATGCCTCGATACGGGCCAAAGTAGGCAAGAATTCGGAAATACAGCTGTTTGCTATTCATGAGCTCAGTAAAGAAAAGGCGTAAAGTCAGATTATAACGGAGTCACGTCGCGCTCAGGACAGCAGCGCAACATTCACACTATTTAGCGCCAATAAAAAGCCTACGCTGGCGTAGGCTTTGTTGACGTATAGGCGAAGCATCTGGTCTGGATCGCACTGGATCACAAACCGCGAAGCGCTTTAAAAATCCCCGTAGCGTGATTGCAATAAACCGGCGATCACCGGCGCAACGCTTTCGGTGCGTAAAATTCTTGGCCCCAACAATACAGAGGTATAGCCCGCTGCAATAGCTTGATTGTACTCTTCAGATGAATACCCACCTTCAGGGCCAATCAAAACGCAAACGCTAGCCACTTTTTCTGGCAAGCTACCCCATGCCACTGCACCTGTTGGGCAAAGCAATAATTTTAATTCGGCAGAACTTGGCTGGGCTAAAAATTGCGCCAGCGTGAGGATAGGCCGGATTTCTAATAAGCGCGTTCGGCCACATTGCTCGGCGGCACTAGCGGCAATTGCTTGCCAATGCGCGAGCCGTTTTTCGGCGCGTTCGCCCGAATAGCGCTGTTGGCAATATTGCGAAATCACCGGCTGCAACACTGCAACCCCGAGCTCAGCTGCTTTTTGCACCGTGTAATCCATCCGATCGGCCGCCGAAATCGCTTGCACCAAGGTAATTCTCAACGGCGATTCACGATCCACATCGGCAAACGACAGCACAGCAACACTAACGGTTTTTTTACCCATTGCCGCAATTTGCGCAGTAAATTCACCGCCTTGGCCATTAAATAAAATAATTTCTTCGCTAGGCTGCAAACGCAATACTTGCACATGCCGCGCCACAGCCTCGGGTAAGTCAAAACATTGCCCAATTGAAAGTGGCAAATCAATATAAAAGCGCGGCATACACCATCATGTCCTTGCAATAAAACACGCGTCAATCAAAGGGCATTAAATGCCAAGCGGAGGGAGGTCATGAAACGACGAAGGCACGTCTTTAAGCCGATCAAAACTCACCATTTCATAATTACTCGGGTCTGAAAGTAGCTCACGCAGTAATTTATTATTCATGGCGTGCCCCGACTTATAGCCAGAAAATGCGGCAATCAAAGGGTGACCTAAAATATACAAGTCGCCGATCGCATCGAGCACTTTATGCCGAACGAATTCATCTTCAAACCGCAAACCGCCTTCATTCAGCACCCGAAACTCATCGATCACGACGGCGTTATCCATATTGCCACCGCGGGCCAAGCCGTTCATGCGTAAGTATTCAACTTCATGAATAAAACCAAAGGTGCGGGCACGGGCAATTTCGCTGATGTAATTGGAATCAGCAAAATCAAGGCTAATGGTTTGAGCAGATTTTTTAAAGGCGGGATGTTTAAAATCGATCGTGAGGGTGACTTTGTAGCCGTTATGCGGCTCAAACTTAACCCATTTATCACCATCATGCACTTCGATGGGTTTTAAGACTTTAACAAACTGCTTGGGGGCGTCGAGCTCACGCACCCCAGCCGTTTGCAGCAAATATATAAACGGCGCAGCAGAACCATCCATAATCGGCATTTCTGGCGCATCGACTTCAACAATCACATTGTCGATACCGAGCCCAGCAAAGGCTGACATTAAATGCTCAATCGTGCCGACACGCACGCCGTCTTGCACCAGCGTTGAGGAGAGTCGCGTGTCGTTCACTAAATCGGGGCCGACTTTGAAAGGCGCTGACTCGGGTAAATCAGAGCGCTTAAAAACGATGCCAGTATCCGCAGCAGCCGGTCGCAAAGTGAGTTTTACTTTCTCACCCGAATGCAAACCAACCCCTGTCGCATGGATCGTTGAATCCAAAGTTCTTTGTAAAAACATGGCCATTCTGCCTAAACAATCAATTGCTTGATTTTACCAGTCCTAGGCAAAAGACTGGTTAAATCATTCCAATCATACTGATTGATTTAATGTATTACGCCGATCCAGCGCAGGGTTTAATCCGCTTGGCGACGCAAAAATGCTGGAATATCCATATCGATATTGCTCATTGCGGCTGGGCGAGCTGGCGTTTCTGCCGCACGGCTACCGCGATTGTTACGCCAAATTGCTGGCGTATCATAGGCCTCATCGTAAGCAGCATTGTCGGTGCCAGTTTTTTGCATTGGGTTATTCACCACCGTTAGTGATGGCGTGCTAATCGCTTTGCCGCCCAAACCGGTGGCCACTAAGGTCACGCGGATTTCGTCTTCGCCCAATGCTTCATCGTAAACCACACCGTGTTTCACCAATGCACCTTCGGCAACGTGTGATTCAATAATTTCTAGCGCTTGGCGAGTTTCTGATTTTTTCAATTTGCCCGGTGCAGTCGAGAAATTCACCAACACGCCACGTGCGCCTTTAAAGCTAATATTGTCGAGCAATGGGCAGCGAATGGCTTCTTCGGTAGCGCGAATGGCACGATCAGGACCTGTGGCATGCGCCGAGCCCATCATCGCCATACCCATTTCACGCATCACGGTTTTAACGTCAGCAAAGTCAACGTTGATTAAACCTGGGTATTGAATGATTTCAACAATCGAACCAACGGCATTACGCAATACATCATCAGCAGCACGGAATGCTTCATCAACCGTGACATCATCGCCTAAAACTTCTTCAAGTTTTTGGTTAGAAACCACAATCAATGAATCCACATAGCGCGACAATTCATCAATACCGACTTGTGCCACTTTTTGGCGACGGCCTTCGTCTTGTCCGGGTGAAGTCACCACGCCGACAGTCAAAATGCCTTTTTCACGCGCCACTTGCGCGATCACAGGCGCGGCGCCAGTGCCGGTACCGCCGCCCATACCAGCGGTGATAAATAATAAATCTGCGCCAGAAATCAATTCGGCAATGCGCTCGCGATCTTCTTCAGCCGCTTGACGGCCAATATCAGGATCACACCCAGCGCCAAAGCCTTTGGTGAGTTCAGCGCCCAACTGAACTACATTATCCGCCCGCGATTGCTTCAAAACCTGAGCATCGGTATTGGCCGAAATAAAATCAACGCCGTGCGATTGCATCGCATGCTCGATCATATTATTGATTGCATTGCAGCCTGCGCCACCAACGCCAATCACTTTGATATTCACGTGATGTGAAACCTCTGGTACTTCAATTAATAATGCCATTTTCACTCTCCTCTTGCCCGATTTTACTGCTTACCCGAATATTTCAGAAGTTATTTTGAAACCATGCCTTCATTCTGCTAAAAACATCACCCATGCCGCCTTCCTTACCTCGAGCACCGGGTGCTTTTTGCATTTGTTGGCGCGCCAATAACAACAAGCCAACCGCAGTGGAATAGCGTGGATTTTTAACCACTTCTGCCAATCCACCCACATAACGCGGCAAACCTAAGCGCACCGGCATATGGAAAATCTCTTCAGCCAAATCCGTCATCCCCGGCATCAATGAAGCACCGCCGGTAATCACAATCCCGCTCGACAATCGATCTTCCAAGCCGACACGGCGCAATTCGGCTTGCACAAAGCTATACAATTCTTCCACACGCGGCTCGATCACTTCAGCCAGCGTATGACGGCTCATTTGCCGCGCACCGCGCTCACCCACGCCAGGCACTTCGATCATCGTTTGCGGATCGGTCATATGGCGTAATGCCACGCCGTGTTGGATTTTGATGTTTTCGGCTTCACCGGTTGGCGTACGCAATGCCATTGCGACGTCATTGGTAATTTGGTCACCGGCGATTGGAATCACGGCGGTATGACGAATCGATCCGCCAATAAACACCGCGATATCGGTGGTACCACCGCCGATGTCAACCAAACACACGCCAAGATCTTTTTCATCTTCAGTCAAAACGGCGTAGCTGGAGGCCAATGGCTGCAATACCACTTCAGCAATCTCTAGCCCACAACGGCGCACGCACTTGGTGATGTTTTGAACTGCCGACACTGCGCCAGACACAATATGCACCCGAACTTCTAAGCGCACACCCGACATACCGAGCGGCTCTTTCACGTCTTCTTGACCATCAATCACATACTCTTGCGACAAGATGTGCAGCACTTGATGATCGGTTGGAATATTGACCGCGCTCGCCGTTTCAATCACCCGTTCAATATCGGCTGGGGTGACTTCTTTATCTTTAATCGCCACCATGCCGTGCGAATTAAGACTCTTGATGTGGCTACCGGCAATGCCGGTATACACTTCGCTGATTTTGCAATCGGCCATTAATTCGGCTTCGCCTAATGCCGACTGGATCGCCGCAACGGTTTTTTCAATATCAACGACAACACCACGCTTCAAGCCTTTGGATGCTGCGGAGCCTAAGCCCACCACATTCAACGAGCCATCTTCCTTCACATCAGCCACTACCGCGACCACTTTAGAAGTCCCGATATCTAGCCCAACGATGAGGTTTTTTGCATCCCTAGTCACTGACAGCCTCTTTTACAATTCTTAATGTTTAACTTTAAATAGCTTGGCCAAGTCATTGCTTTTTAAGTATTTGAAATACCAAAAGCATAAATCATGCCGAAGCTTTATTTGCCTTAGGTTTTACGACCGGCGGTGGCTTAACGCCCTGTTTGCCGGCCTCTAAGGGCGTATACGACGGTAAATGCACCGCAAAACCATTGGGATAACGCAAATCAACGTATTCAAATGGTTGCTGCAATAAAGCCAATGAATTGGGGTAAGCATTCACAAACCGCTTTACTCTATCCACCGCTTGATCACGTCCTACTTCTACAATCAATTGTTTATCTAATTCAAAACGCCATGCCCGACGATCCGATAGCCACAAGCGCGTTGGCGTGCGCTGCAAAGGCAATAACGCCGCCTGCAAAGCCTTAAACTCACTCACCATCAGCTTTTCAGCGCCTTCAGGGCCTTCCAAAATCGGCAAAGGATCACTGGTTGCAGCATCAAACTTTTCGCCATACGAATTGAGTAAACCGGTCGTTCCCCAACGCGCCACTGCTTTGTGCTCTTCAATATTCACTTCTAATCGATCAGGCCAGCGACGACGCACTTCAACCTGACGTACCCACGGTAATTTTTCAAAATTCTGCCGCGTTTTATCCAAATCCAGGGTAAAAAACGTCCCTTTTAATTCGTTTTTAATCACATAGCGTAATTGCTCGCGTGTTACGTGCGCTAAATCCCCGTCGACCTTAATCATGCGAACCGGAAACAAGGGCGAATGCACCGCCAAAAACAAGACAGAATAAAACAATAACATTAATGCTAAAGCGGTCAGCAAGTTAGCAAGCCACATCAATAGCTGTGGCTTATCCCACATAACAGCTCACTTTTAAGTGTCGATTTAAAGCCCACTCAGGCATATGGATTGATTCCTAATTGGGTGCTTCAAACACCCACCCAGCATGGGTATACAAACGTAGCCGAATTATAACAATAGTTGCAAGGATATACCCTTACAAAGCGCAAAACCTACGAGATTGTTCCTAAAATTGTCAATACCAAAGCGTCGTAACTGAGCCCCGCCTCTCTAGCGCACATCGGAAACAGGCTGTGCGTCGTCATTCCGGGTGCCGTATTAGGCTCAAGCAAAAACATTTCGCCCTGCTCATTCATTAAAAAGTCAATGCGCGCCCAACCCGAAGCGCCGAGCACCCGATACGCTTGTTCACATAAATCACGCGCTTTTTGCTCTTGCTCACCCA
Source organism: uncultured Deefgea sp. (assembly GCF_947072475.1). Taxonomy (GTDB): domain Bacteria; phylum Pseudomonadota; class Gammaproteobacteria; order Burkholderiales; family Chitinibacteraceae; genus Deefgea. Next base: position 89,485 of record NZ_CAMTIA010000005.1, on the reverse strand, counting down.
ATAAACCGGGGCAATGATAGACCGTGTCATCACGGATATATTTAGCTTCAAAGTCATAAAACTCAGTCGCCGGCTCAATCTTGACGGTGGCCAAAGCCTTACCATCAAGCACCGCGCACGAGTACTCACCCGCGTTAATCGAGCGTTCAGCCAACACCAAAGCATCGTACTGTGCTGCTACAGCGTAAGCCTGAGCAATTTGCGCCACGCTAGTACAACGCGAAACACCCACGCTTGAGCCACCATTGGCGGGCTTAACATACAGCGGTAAATCCAACTGCTTGGCCACGGCCGCCAAATCACTGCTGGCATCGAGCAACACATAATCCGGAATCGGCAAACCGGCCGCTTGCCACATCAGCTTGGTACGCCATTTATCCATACCAATCGCCGAAGCCATCACGCCACAGCCAGTGTAAGGAATCGACATAAATTCCAAAGCACCTTGGATCGTGCCATCCTCGCCATAGCCGCCGTGTAAGATCAAAAAGGCGCGGTTAAATCCTTCATCATGCAAGGCCGATAATGGTTTTTCAGCAGGATCAAAGCGATGCGCATCCACACCTTGGCGAACTAAAGCTTCCAATACACCTGCGCCGCTGAGCAAAGAAATTTCTCGCTCGCTCGAAGCACCACCCATTAATACTGCAACTTTACCCATTGCTTTCACATCAATACCGCTCATTTCACCATCTCACATAATAATTTCGGTGTATTGCCAATCGTGCCAGCGCCCATCGTCACTACTACGTCACCGGCTTGCACTGCGGCAAAAATTGCCGTTGGCATATCGGTAATTTCCGCCACAAACACCGGTTCAATTTTGCCGGCCACTCGAACAGCACGGGCTAAAGATCGGCCATCGGCAGCAACAATCGGCGTTTCACCGGCGGCATACACCTCGGCCAATAACAAACCATCCACCGTGTTAAGCACTTTGACAAAATCTTCAAAACAATCACGGGTTCGCGTATAGCGATGCGGTTGAAACGCCAATAACAAGCGACGCCCCGGAAACGCGCCCCGCGCAGCGGCCAAAGTAGCCGCCATTTCAACCGGATGATGGCCATAATCATCGACCAAGGTAAACGAGCCACCCGCTGGCAAAGCCACTTCGCCATAACGCTGGAAACGACGACCCACACCTTGAAAACGCGCCAGTGCCGATACAATCGACGCCTCATCGGCCCCGACTTCAATCCCGATGGCAATCGCCGCCAAGGCATTGAGCACATTGTGCATGCCCGGCATATTGAGCGTGACCGCCAAACGCCGTGATTCGCCGTTCTGCCACACCGCATCAAAACGCATCATGCCGTTATCGGCCACAATGTTTTCTGCATGCAGCATCGCGTCGTCTGACACCCCATACGTCGTTACTGGGCTAGTGACTTTCGGCAAGATTGAGCGCACATGCGGATCATCAATACATAAAATCGCCCGACCATAAAACGGCAAATGATGCAGAAAATCGATAAAAGCTTGCTTTAGTTTTTCAAAATCATGGCCATACGTGTCCATATGATCGGCATCGATATTAGTCACCACCGAAATTACCGGCGTGAGTAGCAAGAACGACGCATCGCTTTCATCAGCTTCGGCAACCAAAAAGTCGCCCTGTCCTAAGCGGGCATTCGAGCCTGCGGCGTGTAATTTGCCGCCAATCACAAAGGTTGGATCCAAACCAGCCGCCTCGAGCACACTGGCACTCAAGCTGGTGGTGGTGGTTTTGCCGTGCGTACCAGCAATGGCAATACCTTGCTTTAAGCGCATTAATTCAGCCAACATCATCGCGCGGGGCACAACAGGAATCTTGCGCTGGCGCGCGGCAATCACTTCGGGATTGTCGTCTTTCACCGCACTCGAAATCACCACCACGTCGGCATCGGCAACAAACTCAGCAGCATGCCCTTGATAAACTTGCGCGCCGGCATTCACCAAGCGCTGTGTTGTGGCGCTCACGCCTAAATCCGAACCACTAATTTCAAAACCTAAATTGAGCAATACTTCGGCAATCCCACTCATGCCGACCCCACCAATCCCAACAAAATGGATGCGTTTTACTTTATGTTTCATTGCGCTAATTCTTTAATCACTGCAACGACGGCGGCCGTTGCATTAGGTTGAGCTAAAGCACGCGCGGCCGTTGCCATCGTTAGGCAGCGTTCACGCGTCATTTCTTGAATCGATTGCGCCAGTATTTCTGGGCTGCTGTGTGATTGAGCTAATAAAATCCCGGCACCCGCTTCACTTAAAAACTGTGCATTACCCGTTTGGTGATCATCCACCGCATGCGGAAATGGCACCAAAATACTTGCCGCACCCACGCATGCGAGCTCGGCCACCGTCAACGCGCCGGAACGGCACAAAATCAAATCGGCATCGGCATACGCTTGCGCCATATCGGCAATAAACGCCACGCAATCGGCAGTCACATTCGCTGCGGCGTAATTGGCGCGCAATGTCTCTAAATGCTTTTCACCCGATTGGTGCGTCACCATCGGGCGATCGGCAGGTGCAATCAGCGCCAAGGCTTTCGGTAATTGTTCATTAAATACTTGCGCGCCTAAGCTGCCGCCCACCACCAAAATCTTTAAAGGCCCAGTTCGGCCAGCAAAGCGCACCGCAGGTTCAGCCACTTGGGTGATTTCACTGCGGACTGGATTGCCAACACAATCGGCTTGATTGGGAAATGCCGACGGAAACGCAAACAACACTCGATTGGCAATTTTCGACAACAGGCGATTGGTTAAACCTGCCACTGAGTTTTGCTCATGAATCACTAAAGGCAGCCAGCACAAACGCATCGCCAAGCCACCGGGAAAACCGGTAAAGCCACCAAAACCAATCGCCACATCAGGGCGACGGCGGAAAATCAAATTCAACGCCACCAACAACGCTTTAGTTTGCACCCAAGGCTGGCTGAGTTTTTTTAACCAACCTTTACCACGGACACCGGTAATTTTGAGCGTCACTAAATCGATACCTTGTTGCGGCACCACGCGGGTTTCCATTGCGCCGCTTGCGCCCAACCACACCACATCCCAGCCCTCAAGACGTAATGCATTGGCCACCGCTAACGCGGGGAATATATGTCCACCCGTGCCACCGGCCATCACCAATAGCGTACGTTGTCCGCCGGTGGCGGCGGGTTCAATCCATTCGGCATCTTCTTTTCCCATTCGCCATCCGCTGACAATCAAAGCCAGCATGGCAACAATAAAAAGTACCGAGAAAATAATCGTCATACCTTATAGCCTCGAATCATTTGACGATTTTCAAAATCAATCCGTAATAAAAAACCTAGTGCTAATAAATTGGCCACAATCCCTGAGCCACCAAACGACAATAAAGGCAGCGTCAAACCTTTAGTCGGCATCACGCCCATATTGACGCCGATATTAATCACGGTTTGCACGCCAATCCAAATCCCAACGCCTTGCGCTGCTAATGATTGCCAATGCCGCTCTAATTTATTGGCCTGTACACCAATCGAAAAAGCGCGAAAAACTAAAAATGCAAATAAGCTAATCACCACGGCAACGCCAATAAAGCCAAATTCTTCCGCAATAATCGCCATTAAAAAATCGGTATGCGCTTCGGGTAAATACGAGAGTTTTTCGACACTCAAGCCCAGACCAACGCCAGTAAATTCACCACGACCAAAAGCAATTAAGGAATGACTTAATTGGTAACCTTTGCCATACGGATCTTGCCAAGGATCTAAAAAGCCTAAAACCCGCGCCCGGCGATAGGGACTAGAAATAATTAAGGTAAAAAAAGCGCCGCCTAAAAACATAATCAGGCCAGCAAAGATTCGCCAACTAAATCCAGCCAAAAATAATATGCCCATCGCAATCGCCGTTACGACAATCAACGCGCCCATATCGGGTTCGGCCAATAATAAGCCACCCACAATGACCATTACAACGCCTAGCGGTAATAAAACCTTAGTTAAGCTTTCCACAAAAGAAGACGTCATACTGCTGTTTTTACGCACGCTATAATCGGCGGCATATAGCACAGCAAAATATTTTACTAATTCGGAAGGCTGTAAATTAATCACAAATAAACTTAACCAGCGCCGACTGCCATTCACCTCACGACCAATACCCGGAATCAACACCAAAATCAATAACACAATACCCAAAATAAATAAAGCCGGCGCATAGCGATGCCATATTTCAGTGGGAATATTAAAAGCCAAAAACCCAGCAAATACGCCAACACCTAAAAAAATCGTATGCCGAATCAAAAAATAACTGGAATTAAATCCGGTATCTCTATCCACCTCAGCCATCGCAATCGATGAGGAATACACCATTACCAAGCCGATGGTCAGCAATAAAGTAACGCACCAAAATAAGCCCCGATCATAAGCGCTCATTTTGGGTTTCATTCGCTGCATCGCTTGATAAAGAATTTGCCGCATTACTGCTCCAACTCTTTTACTGCAGCAATAAATACTTCGGCACGATGCTGGTAATTGCGAAACATATCTAAACTAGCGCAAGCGGGTGACAATAAGACCACATCACCAGGTTCGGCAAAATTACTCGCCACCGAAACGGCCATTTCTAGCGTCGGTAACATCATCACTGGCAAATAATTATCATCGTCATCGGGCAAATAAGCCGATTGCGCTTCGTTTAATACCTCAGCCAAGGCAGGAGCGTCTTTACCAATGAGTAACACCGCACGGCAAATTCGCTCGCAAGCGGCAAATAATGGTGAAAAATCCTGGCCCTTGCCCTCGCCTCCCGCAATCAACACCACCGGCCGCGTCATGCCTTTTAAAGCCGCTTCAGTCGCGCCGACATTGGTGCCTTTCGAATCGTCGTAATACGCCACACCATGAATATCGGCGACAAACTCAACCCGATGCGGCAAGCCTTTGAAGTTTTTCAAGGCATCAAGCAATGGCGCTAACGGCAAACCAGCGGCGCGGCATAAGGCAATCGAAGCCAGTGCATTTACGGCATTATGCAAACCCGCTACCGGTAATTCGGACGCTTTAAGTAATTCAGTTGCGCCATAGCGAAGACTAAAATCACCATCGATTTCAAGCAAGCCATACTCGCCATCAGCAGGGGTATCGGCGCCAAACCAAATTACATCTTGGTCTGAATCAGCCATACCCTTACACCAACCATCTTCACGATTGAGAATTTGCACGCCTTGGCCGTTAAAAATACGCGCTTTGGTCGCAGCGTATTCTTTCATTCCGGCGTAGCGATCCAAATGATCTTCCGACACATTGAGCACCGTCGCCGCCGTCGGCATTAAGGAATACGTGGTTTCCAATTGGAAACTGGATAACTCCAACACCCAAAAATCGGGCCACTCACCACGCGCCTGCCATTGTGCTAATGCCGCCAACACCGGAACGCCAATATTGCCGGCCATCACCGTGGTTTTTCCGGCGGTTTCACACATTTGCGCCACCATTGTGGTCACGGTGGATTTGCCATTCGATCCGGTAATCGCAATCACTTTGCCGGGCTGACCTTGCAGCGCCAAAGCCAATAATTCAATATCCCCAATCACTGGGATGCCGCGCGCAATCGCCGCCACCACTTCTGGCGTAGCCAATGGCACACCAGGGCTGGTAATTAAGACCTCGGCATCGGCAAAGGTATCGACGTTAAATGAGCCCAAACGCAACGCGACCTGTGGCAGTTCAGCTTGAACTTGCGCTAAATTCGGCGGCTTTGGGCGGCTATCGGCCACGGTCACCTGCGCGCCTTGCCCGACCAACCAGCGAGCGGTCGCCAAGCCGGTTTCACCTAAACCGACCACGATACAATGCTTTGCTTTGAGTTCCATTTTTGCTTACCGTAATTTCAAGGTGGCCAAGCCAACCAAGACCAAGAGCATGGTAATAATCCAAAAACGGACCACTACTTGAGTTTCTTTCCAGCCTTTTAATTCGTAATGATGATGCAATGGCGCCATCCGAAACACCCGTTTTCCACGCGTTTTAAAGCTAGCAACTTGAATCATCACCGACAGCGCCTCAACCACAAATACGCCGCCCATAATCAACAACACAATTTCTTGCCGCACAATGACCGCGACCATGCCAAGGCCTGCGCCAAGCGCCAAAGCGCCAACGTCGCCCATAAAAACTTCTGCGGGATAAGCGTTAAACCACAAAAAGCCGAGGCCTGCACCGGCCATTGCCGCACAGAACACCACTAATTCACCCGCACCGGGAACGTGCGGTACCCCCAAATAAATCGCAAATTTTGCATTGCCTGCCACGTAGGCAAAAATACAAAACGCCCCCGCAATCAACACCGTCGGCATAATCGCTAAGCCATCTAAACCATCGGTGAGATTGACGGCATTACTGGTGCCGACAATGACAAAATAAGTCAGAATACAAAAGCCAATCGCCCCAAAGGGATACAAAATTTCTTTATAAAATGGCACGACAAATCCAGTCGTGGCTGCGTCATTGCCAAAGTTCACCAAAAATAAACCGGCACCAATCGCAATCGCCGATTGCCAAAACATCTTGGCTTTGGCGGATAAACCTTTCGGGTTTTTCAGCGCGACTTTTTTATAATCATCCACAAAACCAATAACGCCGGTCGCCAAAGTCACCACCAGTACCAGCCAAATGTATTTATTGCCCAAGTCGCCCCACAACAGCGTCGTCAAACCAATCGACAGCAAAATCAAGGTGCCGCCCATCGTTGGCGTGCCGGCTTTGATTAAATGCGTTTGCGGGCCATCATCACGAACGGCTTGGCCGACTTTCATCTCGGTCAATTTACGAATCACCCACGGACCTAAAGTCCATGAAATCGTTAGCGCAGTAATCGTCGCCAATACGGCGCGTAAAGTGAGGTAATTAAAGACATTAAAGGCACGAACTGATTCGCCGAGCCATTGCATCAACATCAGCAACATGGCTGTGCTCCTTCTAGTTCGTTAACAACATCTTCCATGCGCATAAAGCGCGATCCTTTCACCAACACCATCGATTCGGGCGTCAATGCGGCACGCAAACTCGCGAGCAATTGTGCTTTGCTGGCAAAATGCTGGCCGTGTTCACCAAAAGCGCCCACGGCATGCGCCATGTTTTCGCCGACTGCAAGCAAAGTTGCAATGCCTTGTTGCTGAGCATAAGCACCAATCAAAGCATGTTGCTCTGCGGCATCCGCCCCCACTTCGCCCATATCCCCCAAGACCAAAACACTATGCTCTGCCCCCATCGCCGCCAAAACATCAATCGCCGCGCGCATTGAATCGGGGTTAGCGTTATAGCTATCGTCCAAAATTTGCGCGCCATTGGCGGCTTTTTTGGCTTGTAAACGCCCTTTTACCCCTTGCCATGCCGATAGACCGGCAGCAATATCGGCCAAAGGCACTTGCATTGCTAGCGCCGTGGCCGCAGCAGCCAACGCATTACGCACATTGTGTAAACCCGGCACCGCCAGCTGCACTGATGCCGAACCTAAGGGGGTGAGCAATTGAAACTGACTGCCCAGTGCGCCCAATTCAATCTGCTCGGCAGTGATTTCTGCGTCTTGCAAGCCAAATGACACACATTGATGCTCGCCCGCTAATTGCCGCCACAAGCCAGCAAACTCATCGTCGTGATTAATAATGGCCACGCCATCGGCGACTAAACCGGCAAAAATTTCGCCTTTGGCTTTAGCCACACCGGCCACCGAGCCCAAGGCTTCTAAATGGGCGGCGCCGGCGTTATTGACGACCGCAACGTTTGGGCAAGCAATGCGCGTTAGGTAATCAATCTCACCAAAATGATTCATTCCCATTTCAGCAACGACAAAACGATGCTGGGCATTGAGCCCTAGCACCGTCAGTGGCAAGCCAATATGGTTATTAAAATTGCCTTGGGTTGCGTGCACTTTGCTGGCGTCACCAACGTGCACTGCCAAAATACTGGCCAGCATTTCTTTCAGGCTAGTTTTGCCATTACTGCCAGTAATGGCCGCTAGCTGAATATCGGCGTGCTTTGCACGCCAATACCTTGCCAATTGTCCCAGCGCTTGTAAAGTGTCCGCCACCACAATCCGGTTGCCACTACCGTCCGTTTCAACCAGGGCGGCAACGGCGCCTTGCGCCAAAGCTTGCTCAACAAAATCGTGAGCATCAAAGTGCTCGCCTTTTAAAGCGACAAATAAATCACCGGCGCGAATGTCACGACTATCGGTCGTGACCCGGCTAAAGACCACTTCGGGCGCGCCCGCAAGACGGCCATTGAGCGCTTGCGCGGTTTCCTGCAAATTCAACATCATGACTTCCTTATTACTTTTTTGGCGAGCGCTTCGCTGGCCACTTCAACATCATCAAAATGATGACGCACACCTTCGATTTCCTGATAGGTTTCATGCCCTTTGCCAGCGATTAAAATCACATCATGGGCACTGGCCATTTCAATGGTGTCGCTAATCGCATAACGACGATCCGATTCAATCGCATAGTTGGCTTCACCATTGCCGGGCACCCCTGCTACGCCAGCAATAATTTGCTGAATAATCGCCTGCGGTTTTTCACTGCGCGGATTATCACTGGTAATCACCACCGAGTCGGCCAAACGACAAGCAATCTCCCCCATCAAAGGGCGCTTGCCATTGTCTCTGTCGCCACCGCAACCAAACACGCAATATAAGCGCGCGCCTTGCGGCATCACTTCACGCAAGGTGAGTAAGGCTTTTTCTAAAGCATCTGGCGTATGCGCGTAATCGACCACCACCAAAGGCTTGCCCGAACCACCCAAGCACTGCATCCGGCCTGGCGCCGAACGAATTTGGCCCAGCACTCGGCAAGCGTCATCCAGTGCCACGCCATCGGCGAGCAAGACCCCTAAGCAGGCGAGTAAATTACTGACATTAAAACGGCCTAATAAGGGCGAATTAATCGCGCCCGATCCCAGCGGGGTATCCACCACCAAAGAGAGGCCATCGAGCGAAGATTCAAAATGCTTAACGCGTAAATTGCCATGCTCAAAACCATAGCCATACACTTTGGGGGCGCTGGTAAATTCCAGGAGTTCGCGGCCAAAAGCATCGTCGGCATTAATTACCGCGTTTTGTAATCCATCCCACTGAAACAACTTGGCCTTCGCTGCGGCATACGCGGCCATGGTGCCGTGATAATCCAAATGGTCGCGAGTCAGATTGGTAAAAACGGCCGTTTTGAACGGTACGCCATGCGCACGACCTTGCTCTAAACCATGCGAGGAAACTTCCATCGCCACATGCGTTGCACCACTGGCTTTGAACTTGGCTAACCAGCCTTGCAAGGCCAAAGGATCCAAAGTGGTATGGGTTGACTCGACTAATTCCCCAACAAAACCATTGCCTAATGTGCCTAGAACGCCGGCTTTATTCCCCAATAAATCAAACGCTTGCGCCAACCAATTGGCGATCGAAGTTTTGCCATTGGTTCCAGTAATACCCACTACAGGCATTAGCCCAGAGTCATTACCCATTAAGGCGCAGGCAACAATACCCGCCTGATCACGAAGTGCTGGCACCGCCAAATTGGGGACATGCCACGCGGAATTCCACGTAAAATCGTCCGCCTCCCAAATCACCGCAGCGGCCCCATTGGCCAATGCATCGGCAATAAATTGCCGACCATCGACATATTCGCCACGAAAAGCCATAAACACATCACCGGCTTGCACTTGGCGGCTATCGGCCACCAAAGGACGACCCGATTGCAGCTCAATCAGCGCCGTTAAATCAAAAGCAGGCAATTCCCAACTCGCAGGCTTCATGTTTCTTCCTTTACTTCGGCTTCGGTATTGGGCAAGAAAATATTGCTCGTTGGCGCATCCGGTGGCACACCTAACATCCGCAAACTTCCAGCCACCACATTACTAAAAATCGGTGCTGCAACTAAACCGCCATAACGCATCGCAAAAGAAGGCTCATCGATCATGACGGCAACAATCAAGCGTGGATTTGAAATCGGCGCTAAGCCGACAAAAGAACCCACACGCGCCGTATCCGAGTACTTCCCATCGACTAATTTTTTCGCCGTACCCGTTTTACCGCCGACTCGGTAGCCCACCACTTGCGCCCGAGTGGCCGTTCCGCCAGGCAAGGTCACCATCTCCAGCATCTTGCGTACTTGCTCTGCCGTTTTTGCTGAAATCACTTGCTTACCCGGCGCGGGTGCAACCAATTTGGTAAAGGTCACCGGGTGAATTTCACCATTACCTGCAAAGAGCTGATACGAGCGCGCCATTTGCATTAAGCTCACTGACATCCCGTAGCCAAAAGACATCGTGGCCTCTTCAATCGGCCGCCAATTTTTCCAAGGCCGGATCCGGCCAGCCGCTTCACCGGGAAATCCGGTATGCGGCGCTTCGCCAAAACCAACGTCTTTATAAAAATTCCATTTTGACTCACGGTCCATCATCAAAGCCATCTTCGCCACGCCGACGTTAGATGACTTTTGCATAATGGTTTCCACTGTTGCCGCCCCCACCGCATGATCATCTTTCACTCGATTTGGACCGATGGCCATCGTGCCATTGCCAGTTTGAATCACCGTCTGCGGTGTGACTTTGCCCGCATCGAGTGCCATCGCCACCGTCACCGCTTTCATCGTCGAACCGGGCTCATACAAATCGGTTAGCGCGCGATTGCGTTTATGCGCTGGGTCAATTCGAGCACGGCTATTGGGGTTGTAAGACGGCGCATTGGCTAAGGCCAAAACTTCTCCGGTTTGCGCGTCCAGCACCACAATCGCCCCACCGATGGCGCCCGAGCTATCCACCATGTTTTTCAGCTCGCGATACGCTAGATATTGAATCCGGCGATCAATCGACAGCTGCAATGTTTGTCCTTCTTGCGGCGGCACAATCGTTGAAACGTCTTCAACAATATATCCACGTCGATCTCGAATTACGGTGCGAGAACCGGGCTTACCGGCCAGCATTTTTTCCCGCGTTAATTCAAAACCTTCCTGCCCTTTGCCGTCAATATCGGTAAAACCGACAATATGGGCCATCACTTCACCGGCCGGGTAATAGCGCCGATATTCAGTTTGCGAATACACTCCGGGGATTTTCATCGCCATCAGTTTTTTTGCATCCGTCGGTGAGATATGTCGTTTCACCCACAGAAAATCAGACTTGATTGCTTTGCCTTGCGCGTTTTTTCGTGAGGCGGACAATTTTGTTAACAGCTCTCCCGACTTTAATTGCAAATGCGTTTCTAATTTTTTAACTTCATCCAGCGACAACGGCATCAGCTCATCATCGTTCGCGGGCTTCCAATCCTCGGCACGCTGCTGTCCTGCGGGTAAAATCAGCATGCTGCGTGGGCTCATCCAAATCGACTGAACCGGCGTTGAAATCGCCAACGGTTCACCGTTTCGATCGGTAATCATGCCGCGATTGGCTTCCAGCTTTAAAACTCGGCGATAACGTGCGTCGCCCTGATCTTGTAAAAAACCTTCATTCCACACCTGCAAATACAGGCCGCGACCCAATAAGCCGGCAAACAACAGCATCAAACCACCTAATACTGTCCAGACTCGCCAACGTTCTAACTTAGGGACTACGGCATACTTAGGTCGACGACGGCTTGCCGCCGTTTTTCCAGCTGTCATCATTACAGATCTTTAACCTCAGGTTGCTTCACGAGTTCACCGTGCTCCAAAATAACCTGAGTGCGATTCGAGGGTGCCACTTGCATTTCCAAATTGTGTCCAGCTTCTTGCTCGATCCGCGAATGCATCGCCCAAGTGCTTTGCTCGAGTTGCAACTGCCCCCACTCAACGTCAAGCTTACGAGTGAGTACATCTTCTTTTTGCAACTCAATAAATAGTTTTCGCGACTTATGTCGGCTGGTGATGACCGCCAAGGCGCAAATCACCAAAACCGCCAACAAAAACATATTCAAACGCGTCACAAAGGCCCCGCTGTGCGTGCTGCCACTCGCAAAATCGCACTGCGTGCACGCGGATTGGCTTTAATTTCGATCTCTGAGGCGCGAATCGGCTTACCGATAACCTGCAATGGTGCAGCGGCAATTTCGCTGGCACGAATCGGTAAACGCGAAGGCAAATGATCGCCCTTGGCAGCGTCTTGAATAAACCGTTTGACGATGCGATCTTCCAGAGAATGAAAGGCAATCACCGATAAGCGCCCACCCGTTTTCAGCAAGCGCAAAGCTTGAGGCAGTGCTAGCGACAGCTCCTCAAGCTCACGATTGATATAAATCCGTATAGCTTGGAAGGTGCGCGTCGCCGGGTTCTGGCCCGGCTCACGGGTGCGGACAGCCGTTGCCACGACCTCGGAAAGTTCTCCTGTTGTAGCAAAAGGTTTGCTTGCCCTACGCGTAACAATCGCTGCTGCAACCTGCCGAGCAAACCGTTCTTCGCCATAATCTTTTACCACCTCTGCAATGTCTTTTTCTTCGGCTAAATTGAGCCATTCAGCCGCCGTTTGCCCTCGAGTCGTATCCATACGCATATCCAAGGGCGCATCAAATCTAAAGCTAAATCCACGCGCGCCATCATCCAATTGCGGTGAGGACACGCCCAAATCCATCAATAAACCATCAATTTTCTCGATCCCAAGTTGCCCAAGTGATTCAGCCAACGTGACAAAGCCCTCGTGCACAATCGTGAAACGAGGGTCTGTAATCGTTGCGGCTTCGGCAATCGCATATAAATCTTTATCAAATGCGATTAAACGACCATTGGGTCCTAATTTGGACAAGATCAATCGAGAATGGCCACCACGGCCAAACGTGCAATCCACATAAATGCCATCGGGCTGGATCGCTAGCGCATCCACTGCCTCGTTGAGCAATACCGTGCAATGCACGAAGTTTGTTCCAACCACTTCACTCAAAGCACGATTCCTTCCATATTGTTTTCTAATTCATGTGGATCCATCGCCATCACAGAATCCGTTACCGCATTCCACTTGGCTTCATCCCACAATTCGAATTTATTGCCCATGCCAACCAAAGCAACCGCCTTATTCAGTTGCGCGCGCTGCCTTAAAGTCGCCGGGATTAAAATACGGCCCGCTGTATCCATTTCGATGTCTTCAGCGTGACCCACGATTAAACGGCGTACCGACATTTTTGAGCCAGACAAGGTATTGAGCTGATCTCGAACAGGAATCCATTGCGCTTCAGGGTAAATCAGCAAACATCCCGCCGGATCAATCGTGATGACCAACTGTCCTTCAGTGTTTAGCAGCAAAGCACGATACTTAGCCGGCATCGCTAAGCGCCCTTTACTGTCCAATGAAAGAGATGACACACCACCCAACATGTATGCAGACGCCCCTATTTAGTTCGCTAATGCGATTAAAAAGCCTGTCAATCTACCTGCGGTGCAATTTTAGCGAAAAAGTGACTACAAAAATACACTTTTACCCACTTTACCCCACCGAAACCCACTATAGAGCAAAAAAAAAACTGGCACAAGTTGCGCCAGTTTTTTTATCTTTTGATACAATGACTTAGTTAAAAATATTTTTTATTCATAAAAGTCTTAAAAATAAACACGAAAGAGTCGAAATCTAAGGTGATACATTAAGTCTTGTAAGAAAAAAGACAATACTCAACCGCAACATCCCGACCACCGGACACCCCGTGCACTTTCATTCATGAGCAGCAAGCTACTTTATCTGTGTATATTTTTGCTCACCGCCCATTTTGCTTGGCGTCACCTTCATCCGGCACACCGCAAAGAATTACACCGAATCAGTAAAATTAGCGCCGCGACACTCATCGTCGCCAGTATGATTGCCATCACTTGGCATTTTTTTCGCGCATAAATACGGTTGCCTCACAGCGCTTGAATGCTGGATACGCAGGCCATTGATTTAAATAGACGGGTTGTTTTTACATTCAAACCCTCTGGATCCGTCTCACTTAACAAGCAAAAACAGTGCAGTTAATGCAAAAAAAAAGGCAAAAAAAAAGAGCGCCGATTATGGCGCTCATTTTTGATTTTTTCTTCACTTAAACTGTAGCTGGCAGCAAAGTTTGCTTCATTTTTTGCAATGCTTTAGCCTCGATTTGCCGAATACGCTCGGCCGAAACTTTAAATTCTGCCGCCAAATCATGCAAAGTCAAAGACTGCCCCTCATCGGTCAGCCAACGCGCCTCAATAATACGGCGACTACGCTCATCAAGACCATCCAAGGCCTCTGAAATACCGCTTGACTGTAAACGATCGATCGCAACCCTTGCCATCGCCGCAGTCGGCTCATTATGGCTATCGGCCAGCCAATCAATCGGCGCATAACCATCGTCATCACTATCATCTGCAATCAGCGCAATGTCTTGGCCGGTCATGCGCGTTTCCATCTCAAGGACTTCTTCGGGCTTAACGCCTAAGTCATCGGCGATTTCTTGCGCTTGCTTATGCGTTAATGCCGCAAAGCTGGTTTTCATCGAGCGCAGATTAAAAAACAATTTACGCTGTGCTTTAGTCGTCGCAATCCGCACTAAGCGCCAATTGCGTAAAATATACTCATGAATCTCAGCTTTAATCCAATGCACTGCAAATGAATACAAGCGCACACCGCGTGTGGCTTCAAAGCGTTTAACCGCTTTCATTAAACCAATATTACCTTCTTGAATCAAATCAGCCTGTGGTAAACCATAGCCACTATAACCACGCGCGATCGAGACGACGACGCGCAAGTGGGACATCACAAGCTGACGCGCGGCCTCAACGTCACCGCTTTCTTGGTGTCGTGTCGCCAAATCGTGCTCTTCTTGAGGTGACAGCATAGGTACCGCATTAACGCGCTGAATATAACGTTCAATACTATCGCCAATCGATAATGTTGAAAGTGTCATCGCATTGCCCATCGCTTGAATCTCCTGTCGCAAAACTAAGTTGACTGTAGCATAAAAGATTAGCACTCAAATACTCAGAGTGCTAAATCGCCTCAAATCAGATTTCTATTCAATCACATGCAGATCGCATTGTGCACGGTAATTATTACTATTCAAGTCATAGTCTTAAGCAATCTGCTTAGCGGCATTTAGCGAAATTGATATAAATATCTAGATACTGCCAAGCTCGCGCCAATAAGGCACAACACGGCACTCGCCAAACAGACCACCACAATCGTTAAGGCATCTGGCGCTAATAAACTCACCGATTGCCCATAAGCACTCGCCAGCTCGATGACGGTTGGATTTACATACGCCACCAAGCCCCACACAATCAATACGGCAACCCCACCACCGAGCAGCCCTTGTACCAAAGCTGCATGCATAAAGGGACGGCGAATAAATGAATCGGTCGCACCAATCAGTTTGGCGACTTCAATTTCATCACGGCGCGTTAAGATTTGCATCCGAATGGCATTGCCCGTAATCAGCACCAAGGCCAGCGCTAATAAGCTCGCCAAAACTTCAAAAATGGCGCGGCCTAAGTCGGTAATCCGCGCCAAACGCTCAGCCCAATCGGAATCTAACTGCACTTCTTCGATAATCACGATCGAAGAGAGTTCTTTTTTTAGCGCCTCAAGTCCTGCTGGATCGTTCTCTTTTGCCTGCAAAACAAATGCATCCGGCAGTGGATTTTCTGCCAAGCCAGCGGTTAAATCAGAGGCTCCTAAATTCGCCTGCAAAGCAGCCAATGCATTGGCTTTGGGGATAAATTCAACTTTAAGCCAGCGTGCATCGGCTTTTAATGTCGCCTGCAAACCTTTCACGTCTTCAGCTGTCGCGCTATGCCGCAAAAAAACGGAAAGCTCAGGCTCAACTGAAACTTGATCGCTAATTTGCGAAACACTCATAATCAAAGTCCACAGCGCCAGCGGCAGTGCCGTCGTAATCCCGATCACCAATAGATTCAATAGGCTACCTAAGGGGTGGCGAAACAAGCTACCAATCGTGCGTGTTAGTGCCAACAAATGCAGGCGAAACCAATTTTTCATTATTTTTCCTTGGCTCAACTTTGCCGAATTTAAGCGCAAAACTGCCCATGTTTGAGTCGCAAAATGCGTCGACCATAATCCATCATCAACGATTCATCATGCGCCGAAATCAAAATCGTGACCCCGACTTGATGAAACGATTTAAATAATTCCAAAATATCATGCGCATAATCACTATCTAGATTCGCCGTTGGCTCATCGGCCAGCAAAATCGACGGCCGATGCACCACCGCGCGCGCAATACATAAACGCTGCTGTTCACCCCCTGATAGCGACACGGGATTGAGCTTTTCTTTACCCGCCAAACCCACTTTATCCAGCGCTGCCAAGACGCGGCGGCGACCCTCCATATGATCGAACCCAATAATATCTAGCGGTAAGCGCACGTTATCAAACACATTGCGATCATACAAAATCTTATGATCTTGAAAAATCAGCCCAATATGCCGGCGCACAAACGGCAAAGAAGCACGACTCATCCGCGCTAAATTTTGCCCATTAAGCAGTACCGCGCCGCTACTGGGTTTTTCGATCCCGGCCATTAATTTGAGTAAAGTCGATTTACCCGCCCCCGAATGCCCCGCCAAAAATACCAGCTCGCCATCGGGAACTTCAAAACTTAGATTTTTAATGGCATCAAAACCACCGGGGTAGCTTTTACTGACCTGCTGAAATTGAATCATTTGCATCCTTCATTCTCAAAACGAGCCACCCAAGGGACTTGTGGCCACTGACTCATACCCCAGCAATTGCTCGTTCTGCAACGAGCCACTGTCTGAATGCATTCAGGGATGAAATCAAAGCGAGCGCCTCTGCATCAAAAAATACAGAGAACATGGGTATATGCACATAAGGCTTATTCAAAAAAGTCTCTACGCAAATACCCACTTATTCAAACAAGGCATCGATATAATCTTTTGCCACAAATGGGCGCAAATCATCAATCGACTCACCAATTCCGATAAAGCGCAGCGGTACTGGGCGATTTTTGGCAATCGCCGCAATCACGCCACCTTTGGCAGTACCGTCGAGCTTAGTCAGCACTAAACCGGTCAAACCCAAAGCGTCGTCAAACGATTTGACTTGTGCCAAAGCGTTTTGCCCCGTATTGGCGTCCAGCACCAGCAAAATTTCATGCGGGCCGCTCGGATCAGCTTTTTGCACCACGCGTTTTACTTTTTTGATTTCTTCCATCAAATGCAATTGCGTCGGCAAACGTCCAGCGGTATCAACAATCACCACGTCGATGCCACGCGCTTTAGCCGCGTTCACCGCATCAAACGCCACTGCGGCGGCATCGCCCGATGCTTGCGCAATCACTTGCACTCCGTTGCGCTCGCCCCAAACCACCAATTGCTCACGCGCCGCAGCGCGGAATGTATCCCCGGCCGCCAACAAAACCGATAAATTTTGCGATTGGAAATACTTGGCTAACTTACCGATGCTGGTGGTTTTACCTGCACCGTTAACGCCAGCCACCATCAGAATAAATGGCTTGTGACCCGATACATCCAGCGGGACTTCTAGCGGTTGGATCAAATCAGTCAGACTGAGTTTAAGTGCCTCTTTAAGCTCGCCCGAATCTTTTAAACCACGCAGCGACACCCGCTCTCGAACGTCTTTTAATAAATGTTGAGTCGCATCGACGCCCATATCGGCGGTCAACAACACGGTTTCGAGCTCTTCATAAAGCTCTTCATCAATTTGGCCACCACCAAAAATACTGGCTAAACTTTTTCCTAATTTATCGCGAGTTTTTGCCAAACCCATTTTTAGGCGTTCAGTCCAAGATAATTTAGGCCGTTCTTGCGGCTGAGCTAAACCGATTGGCGGCACAAATGCATCAGCATGCGGTACAGGCTCCGCTTCTTGGGTAATCAAGGGTTCAATCGCCGACTCAACTGGCGCAGGCTGGATCTCAATTGCAGCAGCAACTGGCTCAATTGGTTCAATTGGTTCAATCGGTTCAATTTCTGCGATCGGTTCAACGATGACGGGGGTTTCAGGTAGAGAGGCTGGAGCGAGCGGCTCGGTTTCAATCACCGTAATTGGGGTTGCTGGCGCAATTTCTGCGACAATTTGCGCCTCTGGCGGCTTCTTTTTTTTAAAAAAACTAAACATGACGTTGGCGGCGATCCTACAAATCGAGGAAAATGGTTGATTATTTAGATTTTAACGCGGAGCGGCAATGTCAGCACAGCATAAAAATCAGGTTCGGGTGATTGGTGGGCAATA
The DNA here is from genome assembly GCF_947072475.1 of uncultured Deefgea sp. Taxonomy (GTDB): domain Bacteria; phylum Pseudomonadota; class Gammaproteobacteria; order Burkholderiales; family Chitinibacteraceae; genus Deefgea. Next base: position 71,334 of record NZ_CAMTIA010000005.1, on the reverse strand, counting down.
TAAAAGCCGAATTTTAAAATTTCCGGACTCATTGGCGCTGCGTCCGACACCTGATCGAGTTCGTGAAACGCTCTTTAACTGGTTAGGGCAAGATTGCACCGGCATGATTTGTTTGGATCTTTTTTCCGGCAGTGGCGCGCTCGGTTTTGAAGCGGCTTCACGCTGGGCCAAAAAAGTCGTGATGATCGAAGCCGCAAAACCGGTGGTTGCTGCGCTCAAAAGCAATCAAGCTTTACTCGCAGCCGATCAAATTGAGATTATTTGCAGTACTGCCGAGCACTACCTCAGCCGATGCCAAGAACAGTTTGATCTGGTCTTACTGGATCCTCCGTTTGCCAGCACTTTGCTCGATGAAATTTTGCCGCAAATTGCCCAGCATCTTAGCCCTACAGCGCGGGTGTATATCGAATGCGCCCAATGGCCAGAGCTCAGCGATTGGGAGATTTTGCGCGAAGGCAAAGCCGGTACGGTCAAATATGCATTATTGTGCCGTGCATCAGGCCAATAAGATACTTTTTCCCACACAAAACACTTAGGGTTGTGGCTTAGGCCCGAAAGTGGGAAAATCCCCCACATATCGAATACTTGACTATTTTACTAAGGAATTGTCAATCATGGCACTTATTATTACCGACGAATGCATTAACTGTGATGTTTGTGAACCGGAATGCCCAAATAGCGCCATTTCACAAGGTGAAGAGATTTATGTCATCGACCCTAATCTATGTACTGAGTGCGTTGGCCATTACGATGAGCCACAATGCCAACAAGTTTGCCCAGTTGACTGTATTCCACTCGACCCAGAACATAAAGAAAGCAAAGAAGAACTTCAAGCCAAATATTTGATTATTTCAGGTCAAGCTTAAATAGTAATAATTTCAGATCAGCGGGCTTAGGCCCGCTTTTTATTTGCGATATGATGCGCAAAATTTCAGCGGCTTCCCCCGCAGCAAATCATCACACCAGACAATTTTTGCTTAACAACGCACAACCCTGTACTCAGGCCGCAGTGGTTTTAGGCCGCAGGAGAACAGAATGGGTTTTTATGATTTACGTGCCGAAATCGAGCAAATGCTCCTCATTGCACGTGCCTTGGTCTATACCGATCCTGCCGAAACCCTTCGATTAGCTCAATTAATTACCTTTCGCGCCCAAAGCATTAACGACGCTCGCGCCGAAACACAGGCCGCCTTACTGATTGCCTTGGCTTTTCGCGCAACACCCAGCGTCGCTGAAGGCGTGCGAGAACACATGGCCGAAGTGGCCAGTCAATTGGCTCAATATCATGCCGATGATGAAAGCTGGCTTGCCGCCATCGATTGCCACGCTGATGTCGCCTATGACATCGCCAACTACGCCAAGGCCATGGATTTATGGCTGCAACTTTTAAAGCGCTCAATCGCCAAACAATGGCCAGAAGGCGTGGCTCGTGCCTATATTGGGCTTGGCAAACTATTTTCTATTAGTGAAGACCCAGAGAGTAGCCTCGCCACCCACTTGAAAGTAGCACCACTACTGATGCAAATTAGCGACAAAAACCTGCATATTTGCCATCACATCAATGTTGCCGCAGCACAATTACATTTAAACCACGATACGGCAGCCCAATTGGCACTAGATCGTGCCGAAGCGCTGTTATTTGAACTGCCATTTTGTGAATTTGAACCCGAACTGCATTACTATCGCGCCCATTTATTACGCAAAGCCGGTCAGCAAGACTTGGCGAAACAACAATTAGAACGGGCGCTCGCTCTCAGTGCACGCAGTTGTAATCACTGGGGAAAAGTCGTCAATATGATTGCGCTCGGTGAGCTACATTTAGAACAACAGCAAACGCATGCCAGCCAATATTTTATGCAGCAAGCACTCGATACCGCGACCGAAATCCCAGCAAAATATCTAGTCCAATTAGCGCATGCCGGATTAGCCAAAAGCTACGCCGCCAGTGGCCAAACCGATTTAGAATTTACGCATTGGCAACAACACTTTGCCATTTACGAAGAAATAAAAAGTAACAACCAACGCCAGCAACTCAGTAGCAGCAAGTTAAGCGATTTACTGCGACACGTAGAGCAAGAAATCATCCCCAATTCATGCGATAACCAAGCGCATCATCAGCAATAACGGCGCTCAAAGCAGGCAAGACATGGCTGAGCACCGCGTCGCCCGCTCAATAAGCGCGTTTTAATAGCGATAATGCGCGGATTTATAAGGCCCTTCTTTCGGCACATTGATGTACGCCGCCTGCTCATCGGTTAAAACAGTCAGTTTGGCGCCAATTTTCTTAAGATGTAAACGCGCAACCATTTCATCCAAATGCTTGGGCAATACATACACCCCAACTGGATATTGCGCCAATTTGGTGAATAGCTCGATTTGCGCCAAGACTTGATTGGCAAAAGAATTACTCATCACAAATGAAGGGTGACCAGTACCACAGCCCAAATTCACCAAGCGGCCTTCCGCCAATAAGATGATGCGCTTCCCATCCGGAAACACCACATGATCCACTTGTGGCTTGATATTGTCCCATTCGTATTGACGCAAACTGGCCACTTCAATTTCAGAATCAAAATGACCGATATTGCAAACAATGGCGTTGTGCCGCATGCGCAGTAAATCGGCATGGGCAATCACGCTGACATTGCCCGTCGTCGTGACAAAAATATCCACTTGATCAGCCACATCCGCCAAAGTCACCACGCGATACCCTTCCATCGCCGCTTGTAATGCACAAATTGGGTCAATCTCGGTAATCATCACCGTTGCCCCGAGGCCGCGTAACGACTGCGCGCAACCTTTGCCGACATCGCCATAGCCCAGCACCAAGGCCACTTTACCGGCCACCATCACATCGGTCGCGCGCTTGATCGAGTCGACTAAGGACTCTCGGCAGCCATATAGATTATCAAATTTGGATTTAGTTACTGAGTCGTTGACATTGATCGCAGGAAAAGCCAATTTGCCTTGCTCATGCATTTGATACAAGCGATGCACGCCGGTGGTGGTTTCTTCAGTAACACCGCGAATTGCCGCCAAACGCGTTGAATACCATTTTGGATCTCGCTTAATTTTTTCTTTAATTGCGGTGTAGAGGACAGTTTCTTCTGCATTACTCGGCTGGCTGACAACACTCAGATCACTTTCGGCACGTGCGCCCAAATGCAATAACAAAGTGGCGTCGCCACCATCATCCAAAATCATATTGGCGTATTGTGGCTGGCCATTGGCGTCGTTAGGCCAATCAAAAATTTCATGAGTAAATTGCCAATACTCACTGAGCGATTCACCTTTAAAAGCAAATACCGGCGTATCGGTCGCCGCAATTGCGGCCGCAGCATGATCTTGGGTGGAGAAAATATTACAAGACGCCCAGCGTACCTTCGCCCCCAATGCTTGCAAGGCTTCAATCAATACGCCAGTTTGAATCGTCATATGTAAAGAGCCCGCAATGCGCGCCCCTTTGAGCGGTTGCTGGGCCTGATACTCATCTCGCACCGCCATTAAACCCGGCATTTCGGTTTCGGCAATGGTGAGCTCTTTACGGCCCCATGCTGCTAGCGATAAATCGGCCACTTTAAAATCGGTAAACTGAGTCATTGGTTTTCCTTTTAGAAATAAAAGCAAATCCAAGGTATAGCTATGCAGCCTTTATGAATAAAGACCTACATGGCTATACCATTACAGTACGTCAAGCTGCAGCCGCCGAAAAACCGACAACCGACCTGCTTAGGTGAATGGGTACACCCAAATAACAGCAGGTATGAAGGCGAGATGGCAGTAGAAACACCAGACTATTTTGCAGCTCTATGTAAGATTTGCAATGCACAATCGCCAGTTTCGCGACTTGCTTTTAGTTCTAGCAGAAATTCAGGGCAGGTGATGCTGGGCTCGATAAAACCATGCTCAGCCAAGAGGGCGGTATCCACCGCTTGCGCCAGTGCCCAGCAAGCTTGATGGGCAATCCAGCGAGAAGCATCTTGCATTAATAATGCAGGGGCTTCGGGATGATCGGCTTGTAAGCCATGTAATATTAACTCGCCACGCTCGTGGCTTAAGCGAACTAATCCGACATAACAACCGTCGTTTTCAGCCACAACTAATAAATCAGCCAAGCTTGGCTCACCCAGTCGGGCGGTATCGACATACGCTTTAACAGCAGCTAACTCAGCAGGACGAACTAAACGCGCAATAACGGTCATCGCTAAACTCCAAGCAAAAAAAAGAGGACGCCGCACTCGCCCCAATGGGCAGAGTGCGAATTCCTCTTTGTATCACTTTAAGCCAGCTGCCGCTTTGAGCTGTTCGACCTTATCAGTACGTTCCCAAGAAAAATCAGGTTCGTCACGACCAAAATGGCCATATGCCGCAGTGCGACTATAGATTGGGCGCAGCAAATCGAGCATTTTGATAATGCCTTTCGGACGCAAATCAAAGTTTTCTTTGATAATGTCGACGATTTGATCGTTTGGAATCACACCGGTATCCCAAGTATCAACCATGATCGACACTGGTTGCGCCACGCCGATGGCGTATGACACTTGCACCAAGCATTGCTTGGCAATGCCAGCAGCTACGATGTTTTTTGCCACATAGCGCATGGCATAAGCGGCCGAACGATCCACTTTACTTGGGTCTTTACCCGAGAAAGCACCACCACCGTGCGGCGCAGCGCCACCGTAGGTGTCGACAATAATCTTACGACCGGTCAAACCACAATCGCCCATTGGGCCGCCAATCACAAAACGACCTGTAGGGTTCACCAAAAATTTGGTATTGGCCGTTAGCCATTCTTTTGGCATCACTGGTTTGATGATTTCTTCAATCACCGCTTCGCTCAATTGCGCGTGCGATACATCTGGATGATGTTGCGTCGACAATACGATAGTATCGACTTCTTTCACTTTGCCGGTTTCGCCATCGTAACGCAGCGTCACTTGCGATTTCGCATCCGGGCGCAACCATGGCAAACGGCCATCTTTACGCAATTCAGCTTGGCGCTGCATCAAACGATGCGCGTAATAAATTGGCGCTGGCATCAATTGTGCCGTTTCATCGCACGCATAACCAAACATCAAGCCTTGGTCACCAGCGCCCATGTCTAAATCAAGGCCTTCGCCTTCATTCACACCTTGGGCAATGTCTGGAGATTGCTTATCGTAGGCCACCAAAACAGCACATGTTTTGTAGTCAAAACCGATGTCCGAATGATCATAACCAATACGCTTAATGGTATCGCGCGCGATTTGGATGTAATCGACATTGGCATGCGTGGTGATTTCACCCGCCAAAACCACTAAACCGGTATTGACTAAAGTCTCTGCCGCAACGCGGGCATATTTGTCTTGGGTGAAAATGGCATCCAAGATTGCATCCGAAATTTGATCGGCAACTTTATCAGGATGGCCTTCTGAAACAGATTCAGAAGTAAATAAAAAGTCTTTCATTCGTGTATTACCCTCGGTTACATGACCCCAAATGAGCCAATCGCAGCTACAATCAGGCCTTAAATCACAGTTTTCATCGAATTATGCTGCTTACGTTCTGCAAATTATTGGCTAAATTGCCGCTGCCCTTACTACAAGCGCTGGGTTGGTTGCTCGGCTGGCTTGTCTGGTGGGGCAGTGCCCATCATCGCAAAGTCCTGCGTAGCAACCTCACTCAAAGTGCGATTGCGAAAAATAGTATGGATTATACCCGATTACTTCGCTCAAGTATTCCTGAGCACGGCATCGCCGCCACCGAGCTGTTGGCGCACTGGATGCGGCCGATCCCTGAACTTTTGGCGCTGGTGCACGAAAAAACCGGTTGGGAACATGTCGAAGCGGCACTCAAAACCGAGCGACCGATTATTTTTGTTTCTCCGCATTTAGGTGCCCTAGAAATGGTTGGGGTATGTGTCGCTGGCTTAATTCCTAAAAAGCTTGCGCCGCTATACCGTCCACCTAAACAAGCTTATCTTGAACCATTGATGATTTACTCGCGCTCGCGCAGTGGTGCCGAACCTGCACCGGCCAATGCCTCTGGGGTGCGCGTGTTGCTTAAAACCCTCAAGCAAGGGGGTGTGGCTTATTTACTGCCCGATCAAGCCCCCGGCGGTGGTGAAGGCGTTTGGGCACCTTTTTTTGGTCGCCCTGCTTACACCATGACCTTATTGTCTAAATTAGTAAAATCGAGCAACGCCATTATTTTGCCGTGTTATGTCGAGCGACTAGGGATTGGCAAAGGCTATCGTTTTCATGTGCAACCGTTTGTTGGCGAGCTCAATGGTGACACTGAACATGACGCCACCGTCCTCAACCAAAATCTGGAAGACTTGATCCGCCAAGTGCCAGCGCAATATTTCTGGAGTTACAGTCGCTACAAACACCCAGCGGGCGCTCCTTTGCCGCCCGATGCCGCGTAACTTGCACTTATCTAAATCCATCCCAAATAACGCATCAGCACCGCCGCGATCGCCGCTCACAGGTAATAACGGCTTGGGATGGAGCGTATTTTTCAGCGCGACTTTGTCTACGCGCTGCTCGGAGTCAGTATGAAACTTAAACTCACCATCGCACTGCTTTGGCTACTGCATTTACTGCCATTTCGTGTAATGCAATGGATTGCGATTCCATTGGGATCGCTACTCTTTTTCGTCGTTAGTGGTCGGCGCAAAGTGGGCCTCATCAATTTGCGGCTATGTTTTCCGGAATGGACAGAAAACCAACGCCGCGCCGTGCTGCGCCAACATTTTATTCAAATGACCAGCACATTACTGGGCTACAGTATCTTGCTACACGGCAGTAAAAACAGGCTACGCAGACTGATACATATCGAAGGCTTTGAAAACTTCACTGCAGTTCAAGATCGGCCGATCATTATGTTGGTCCCGCATTTTTTAGGGCTCGATTTTGGCGGTATGGGTTTTATCATGGATCATCAAGGCAGTAGCATGTACGCCGAGCAGCGCGGTGTGTTTCATGAAATCAGTCTTAAAATCCGTTCACGCTACAATAATCCGCAACTGATTAAACGTAGCGCCGGCATCCGTTCGATTGTTCGCACTTTAAAATCAAAACTGCCGTTTTATTATCTGCCCGACCAAGATATGGGGCCGCAGCAATCGATTTTTGCACCGTTCTTTGGCATCCCCACCGCCACCTTGCCAATGCTAGGTAAACTCGCCGAAATGACCGATGCCGCTGTCGTACCGGTCATCACCACCATCGCCAAAGGCCATATGGTCTCACGCTACTACCCAGCTTGGGAGAACTTCCCGAGCGGCGATATGCTCGCCGACACCACGCGAATGAATCAATTTATCGAAGACATCGCCCGCGAACACCCTAGCCAATATTATTGGTTACATCGGCGCTTTAAAACCCGGCCTGAGGGCGAGGCGAGTTTTTATTAGGTCTGCCGCGATACACCCAACAAAAACGCATCAACGGTCAACCAAGGCCAATTTAATCCCAAATGAAATAAATAGCGCACCGATGAGTCGATTTAACCATTGACTCACTGCGCGGCTCGCTTGCAAACGCTGACTGGCCATGGCCGAGGTTACGGCAAGCAAATGGCACCACAGCATGCCATTTAAATTAAAAATACAACCCAAAATAATAAAGGCGAGGGCTTTATTTTCCGCTTGCGGGCTAATAAATTGCGGAACAAAAGCCAAAAAGAAAATCGCGACTTTAGGGTTAAATAAATTCGTCAACAAGCCCTGCACATAAATCCGCCGTAATGATAACGGCGCTAAAGTTTCATCAACAACAGCTGTCACTGCCGCAGTTTTACTCAGCAATAAACCAACGCCGATATACAACAAATAAATCGCACCGATATATTTCACAATTGAAAATGCAGTGGCCGAAGTCGCTAAAATTGCAGATAAACCTAAAGCCGCCGCAATAATATGCATCAGCGTACCGCTACCAATTCCCAATGCTGCAGCTGAGCCTGCGCGCCAGCCTTGCGCCGCACTACGCGTGACGATTAATAATGAATCAGGGCCCGGTGCCATATTGAGCAATAAACCCGAAATCATAAACAAGCCTAAATCATGAATACCAAACATTCATTTACCTTTGTCGATTTCTAAATGCAGATTCTTATCAATTTATCCACCCGTTCTTATTGGATACCGCCACCCACGCTCACGAATTTATCCAGTGAGTTGAGCGGCAGCACCCGACCCGTTGCAGACGCTCAGCCGGATTCGTCACGAGTGGCAGGAACGAAAGTGGGCTGCCGTTCAGTGGCCGGTTAATAATGGGGATGCATTATTAATGCCCTCATATAATATATAACGCTAAGCTCAGTGCTCTATTTTAGATAATAATTTTATTGAAAAATTTTCTCATAAAAACTATCTGATATTAAGCTAGAAGTAACATAATTATGTTGGAAGGACGTTTTTAAGATGGTTTAAATCAATCCCTCTAATTTTGTCAAAATATTCGTTGAATAGAGTCCTGCTAAAGCTCCTATTATGAGGCCGCCAGTGAAGTCTTCAACTGTTATTGCTTGAGATGAATCTGGCTTTCGAGCCGCAATTAGACTAATAACCAAACCTAAAATTATACTACCTGAAAAAATCTTCCAATCCATTGATAATACTTTTTCTGAAATCAATGTGTTTTTAATTGCATAGCCTAGTACTGCTCCTAGCATTCCCCCTGTTGGGACAGCAAAACCTGAAGGATAAAATGAAGTTCTTGTTGTTTTTGAACGAACATGAATTGCATCATCATCAACCTTATATGAAATCTTGAATGACAAATCCATACTTTTCTGACGAAGAAGATGAGGCGCTCGGAAGGAAAAAGGAAATGTAATTGTACTTCCAACAGGAAGTGAAGTGCCTCTAGAGAATGCTTTGACCTGTTCTTCTTCTAGCTTTGCCAATACTCTTCTTAATTTTCCTTTATTAATTGCGTATGCTTTTACTAAAAATGAATCATCTGTTACTAAACTAATTACCTCTTCCTCAAGCCTCTCAACATCCTCCCACTCATCAATTTTAAAAGCTTCCTCAGCCCAATATGGAGTTGTTGCTTGAAACCGTCGCTTTGAAAAAATTGAGGCATAAAAGTCGACAGCTTCAACTATAGACAGAGCTATTACTTCAGAAATTTTTTGGTTTTTTCTTCGATGTCGGCCATAAGCGCTTTCCACTGCGCTTTCAAGCTCTTTTATAAGTGTTCTTTTTTTGTCTTCTAACTCATTCAAATTAGAGGCGTTAAGAATGTCACTTAAAACAAGCTCTCTACCAGCCGAAAGGGTGTTTGCTACTTGTAGGTTAGAAATTGGTTTTCCTGATATGTTTGTAACACTCAACTCTACAGAGTACTCTTGGCTTCCATATAAATTTTCTAGTGCTGTAAGATTAATTGAAACACTTTCTGAGTCACTCATTTTCCATCTCTATAGCTGTAAATAATTATTGGTTATTTTTTATTAGTGCGTAGGTTGGGCTAAATGAAATGCAGCCCAACGTTTACCGCGATTGTTGGGCTTCGCAAGCTCAGCGCCAACCTACAATTCAATTTCCGCTTATGGCAGACTGCTGCCTGTCGTAGAGTTTAAACCCGTAAATCAAAGTGGGCTGCAATCCAAGTTTGGCTGTGGCTAAATTGGTAAGCTCGGTGGCGACGTTCGATGAGTTTGGGTGGATAAATTGAACAAGATTCCGCACTAAATCCAGACCCATACTAAAACATGCAATATAAATACCACGGCGATTAAAAACGACCACTTTCGCAAGGTCAATTTTTATTTTTAATCCCGAATATTTAATCCAATTTAAATACAGATTTTTAGCGCAAAAAAAATCCCGCGATAAACGCGGGATTTTTTACATCAATGGCTTAAGCTAATTGGCCATGACAATGTTTGTATTTTTTGCCTGAACCACACGGGCAAGCATCATTACGGCCAACGCCTGAGAATTGGATTTTTACCCCACTCTCTTCTTGCATCGCCGCCATTAAAGCTTCGCGAATTTGTTCTTCGTCGCCGCTGGCTAGAATTTCTTCTAATGCTTCGTGCGAAAATTGCATCGCTGATTCTGGCACTTCATGCTGCTGCACTTCAGGCACATCTTCTGGGCCACGAATTTGCACCGTCATAATCACTTTCAACACATTGCGCTTAATTGAATCGAGCAAGCTAGAGAACAATTCAAACGCTTCACGTTTGTATTCTTGCTTCGGATTTTTTTGTGCGTAACCGCGCAAATGAATCCCTTGACGCAAATGATCCAGCGCGGACAAATGATCGCGCCATTGCTGATCAACGTGCTGCAACAACACCGAGCGTTCAAAATGACGGAAGTTGGTTTCACCGGCTTGTTCAACTTTACTATCGTAAGCGGTTTTTGCTGCGGCCAAGACGCGCGTTTTCATCTCATCAATGGTCAAGGTGGTTTCATTGGCCACCCAGCCGGCGATATCCGCTTCGATTTGCATTTCAGCCAAGGCCGCTTGCAAACCAGCCGCATCCCACAACTCATCCATCGAGTTCGGTGGAATATATTGATCAAACATATCGGCAATCGCGCTATCGCGCATCGCGTTAATCGTTGCGGATACTTCTTCGCTTTCTAGAATTTCATTACGTTGGCCATAAATGGCTTTACGTTGCTCATTGGATACATCATCGTATTCCAGCAATTGTTTACGCATATCGAAGTTACGGCCTTCGACTTTACGTTGCGCTGACTCAATGGCGCGCGACACCATCCCCGCTTCAATGGGCTCGCCTTCTGGCATTTTGAGCTTGTCCATCACGTAGGCCACGCGATCACCAGCAAAAATACGCAATAGCGTGTCTTCGAGCGACAAGTAGAAACGGCTTGAGCCTGGATCACCCTGACGACCTGAACGACCGCGCAATTGATTATCGATACGGCGTGAATCATGGCGCTCGGTACCGATGATGTGCAAACCACCTGCGGCTAGCACGGCGTCGTGTTTAATTTGCCATTCGGCTTTCAAAGCAGCAATTTGCGCAACTTTGGCTGCGGCATCGAGTGATTCATCGTGCTCGATTTCTTTGATTTCACGCTCAATACTACCGCCGAGCACAATATCAGTACCACGACCGGCCATATTGGTGGCAATCGTTACTTGGCCTGAGCTACCGGCTTGCGCGACAATTTGCGCTTCTTTGGCATGGTGTTTGGCATTCAACACATTATGGGCAATGCCATCGGCAGTTAAAATACCCGAGAGTAATTCCGATTGCTCAATCGATGTGGTACCCACCAACGTTGGCTGACCGCGCTCGGCGCAGCCTTTAATATCAGTGATAATGGCTTTGTATTTTTCATTCGCGGTTTTAAATACTTGATCTTGTCGATCATCGCGCAACATATCCCGATTGGTTGGAATAATCACGGTTTCCAAACCATAAATTTGCTGGAATTCATACGCTTCAGTATCAGCGGTCCCGGTCATACCCGATAACTTGGCGTACATACGGAAGTAATTTTGTAAGGTAATGGTGGCCAGCGTTTGGTTTTCTTGCTGGATTTCAACGCCTTCTTTAGCTTCAACGGCTTGATGCAAGCCTTCAGACCAACGACGACCCGACATCAAACGGCCAGTATGTTCGTCAACGATAATTACATCGCCATCCATCACCACATAGTGCTGGTCTTTGACAAACAAGGTGTGAGCGCGCAATGCCGCATTCAAATGATGAATTAAATTAATATTGGCGGCGCCATACAAGCTTTCGCCAACCGGCAATAAATCCATTTCGCCCAAAATCGCTTCGACTTTCTCATGGCCAGATTCAGACATCATCACTGAATGGGCTTTTTCATCAACCCAATAATCGCCTTCGCCGTCTTCAGCCGTTTGCGCGATCAATTGTGCTGGAATGCCATTCATTGCCAAATACAAATCGGTATTGTCGTCAGCTGGGCCCGAGATAATCAACGGCGTACGCGCTTCGTCGATCAAAATCGAATCCACTTCATCGACAATGGCAAAGTTCAAACCACGTTGCACCCGCTCCGCCGGTGTAAACACCATATTGTCGCGCAGATAATCAAAACCAAATTCGTTATTCGTGCCGTAAGTGATATCAGATTCGTAAGCGGCTTTTTTGTCTTCATGCGCCATTTGGCCCAAATTAACACCACACGACATGCCTAAAAATTCAAATAGCTTCGCCATCGTATCGCGGTCACGCTTGGCCAAATAATCATTCACGGTAATCACGTGAACGCCTTTGCCCGACAATGCATTTAAATACGCGGCCAACGTGGCGACCAGCGTTTTACCTTCACCGGTACGCATTTCGGAAATCTTGCCTTGATGCTGAACCAAGCCACCAATGAGCTGAACATCAAAATGACGTAAACCTAAACTGCGCTTCGCACCTTCTCGGCACACCGCAAAAGCTTCGGGCAGAATTTGATCTAAGGTTTCGCCTTTTGCCAAACGCGCCTTAAATTCATCCGTTTTTGCGCGCAGCGCCTCATCCGACAAAGCCACCATCTGCGGCTCAAGCGCATTAATCTGCTTTACGATGACACCGTATTGTTTGAGCAAACGGTCGTTACGGCTTCCGAAAACTTTTTTAAGCAGAGTTGAAATCATCTTGTGCTACCAGCGTTTGGTCTTTTGCAGACTTTAGTTATAAATAAATACATCGGCGTTTTATCCAGCTATTAGGGCTATATGGTTGCAGGCTTACAAAATTTCAAGCTAGACTTTGATGTCTGGCCTTATTTTTGCGCCAATGCAGATGACTTAGGGTCGATAAAACGCAGCGGATTTTGTGCAACGCCACGATAGCGGATTTCAAAATGCAAATGTGGCCCTGTTGATCGACCCGTGCTACCCAATAAAATCACTGGCTCGCCCACCTTTACCGTATCCCCAGCCTTCACCATCAAGCGACTGCCATGCGCGTAACGACTGGTTAAGTCATTGCCATGATCGAGCTCGACCATATTACCATACTGAGGGTGGTAAGCCGCATACACCACCTTGCCTGTCGCGGCGGCACTCACTGACGAGCCGGTTTCACCCTGAAAATCCACCCCTTCATGAAACACTTGCGAGCCATTAAATGGATCCACTCGCCAACCAAAGCTCGATGATTGCGGTGGCGCCAGCATCGGGGAATGCCGGGGTAAGTGCGCTGAATTTGGCGTTAACAACACCGCCTCAGCCAAAGTCAGCTGATCAATCAGCGCCGACATTTTGCCCGCAGTTTGTTCTAAAACTTGCGCCAAACCCGGCACAGAAAACGATGGGCCGCGCGCGGCCAAGCCGCCTTGCGGCACAGCATTGCGACTTAAAAACGGTTGCACATCAATACCGGTTTTGTCTCCCACTCGCGCCGCCAAACCATCCAAACGCGTTAACTTGGCTTGTAACTCACCCACTTGCACCGCCAAAGCGTCGATTTCACCCTGCCTAGCGTGCTGGCCCGGCATTAAGCGCAATAAGGGCTCGACGCGATTAGGCGCAAACAGCATGCCTAAACCAAATGCCGCAGCACCGACTAATAGCGTTAAAATTAAACCTAGAGCCAACAGCTCTCGCTGCCCCAGTGAAATCGCTTTATCAAGACGACTGGAAACCACAATGATATTCATACGATGTGCTGCTTATGTATCATAAAAACCCCTCATTTGACCGCTTGCTCCATCGTGATTTTCAACTCAAACGCTTGGTGCAACAGGTCGATACACTCAATCAAATTTTGGACATTGTTCGCGGCGCGCTGCCGCCGGAGGTGGCCAATGTTTGCCAAGGCGTGGCTTGGGCGGGCACTGAGCTGATGATTGCCGTACCCTTTAGCGCCGCCGGAACTCGGCTACGGCAAGCTGCGCCGGATATTTTGCGCGCACTCGAGATGGCCGGTTGGCACGCTACCGCAATTAAGCCCAAGGTGCAAGTTGCATTACAACATGGAAACCCGATTCAAACCAAGAACTTACAAATACCTGAGGCAGCGCAAACAGCGATTGATGAGCTCAGTCAAAAAGTCGATGATCCCGCACTCAAAGCCGCACTGGCGAGCCTGCTCAAACATCATCGCCGCTAACATCTGCGGGTCTGATTTTTAAGTGTCTGCGGCAACATCCATTTACAGCCGCAGTACGCGAGCGCGACCCTTTTTTTTGTGTCACCAAAGAAAAGAGGAAAGAACGGCGATTTGATCGCCTCCAGCTTCGCTGAGCTAAGTCAAACGAAATGCGTGTCTACCGCCGTTTTCTGCCGTACCGGATGATGTCCTGAATGGTGATCGATCAGGCAAAAAAAACGGGCACCCAAGGTGCCCGGTAAAATCAGGGAGGAGGTGAACAAAATGCATTTACACATTGCACACTCCCCATCAAAACTGGGGGCGAAGGCAGACTTTCACAAGTCTGGTGTAAATATTAACAAAGACTATTGAAACCTTTAGCCGCAAATCTCAAGTCCGCTTCGCCCAGTTAAAACCGGCAGTCCGCCCAAATCACCCAGCACAATCAAAGCGAACAAAAAACGCTGGCTGCGATATTTTTACCAGAAAATCACAATATCCACCCCGCAGCCGCTTATAATCCCACCCCATCTATCAACCCACCGAGCGCCAGCCAGCATGGATCCGATTTTATTATTTCATTCCCTCATTATGGGTTTGGTTGAAGGGATTACCGAATTCCTCCCAATCTCATCGACCGGTCATTTGATTTTAACTGGCGATATGCTCAATTTTTTGAGCAAAGAAAAACGCGACGTTTATGGCATCTTCATCCAACTTGGCGCGATGATGGCCGTCATATGGGAATACCGCGCCAAACTCTGCACCACGCTATCGGGCATTCAGCGCCCGGGCAATGAGCGTAATTTATTCTTAGGCGTCATCATTGCCTTTATTCCTGCCGCCATCTTGGGTTTGTTATTTAGCAAAACGATTAAAGCCTATTTATTTCAACCGATTCCCGTTGCCAGCATGTTTATCATTGGCGGTTTGATTATTTTATGGGCCGAAAAACGCCAACATAACATCAGCGTTGCCACGGTGGACGACATCAGCCTCAAAGACGCCATCAAAGTCGGTCTTTGCCAATGCTTGGCCTTGATTCCCGGCACCAGCCGTTCGGGCGCAACGATTATTGGCGGCATGTTTTTAGGCCTATCGCGCAAAGCGGCGACTGAATTCTCGTTCTTTTTGGGGATACCTACGCTCGGTGCGGCGTCGATTTATAGCCTGCTCAAACACCGCAACGCGCTGAGCATGGACGACTTTGGTGTGTTTGCCGTGGGCTTTTTGGCGTCCTTTGTCTTCGCCTTTATCGCGATTCGCGCCTTAATCAAATTCATCTCTACGCATACCTTTATCATCTTCGCCTGGTATCGCATCGCCTTTGGCTTAGTCGTACTGGGCACGTGGTATTTTGGCTTGGTGAACTGGACGGCTTAATGGATAGGTATTGATTTACAGGCAATATAAATATTGATCTGTAACGCAATACCCTAGATAGATTTCAAAATCATCCCGCCGATCTTGGCGGGATTTTTTATGCATGACGGAACAAACCCAAGCTGATCTATTCCCCGGCAAAGGTCTTCAAGACAAACAACAATCAGCCCGGATCTCGCTGAGCAACGAAGGGCAAAGTCAGCGTGGATAAAGACTGTTTTTGCTGGCCATTGGCTGCAAAATTGTCGTCATTTAACCAAGCCGTGAACACCGCCGATAAAGCCGGCCATTCGGCGTCGATCACTGAAAACCACGCCGTATCTCGATTGCGGCCTTTATTCACGGTGGCTTGCCGAAAAACCCCTTCAAAGCTAAAGCCTAAACGCTGCGCGGCTCGCCGTGATGGCGCATTGAGCGCATTGCACTTCCATTCATAGCGCCGATAGCCCAGAGCAAAAGCGTTTTGCATCAATAGCGCCATCGCCGCAGTGGCCAAACGTGTGCCTTGTAACGCTGGTGAAAAATGCAGCCAGCCGACTTCAATCGAGCCTGCGGCTGGCGCAATCCGCAAATACGCCGCCAAACCCAAGGCCGCGCCCGATTGCGCATCAACAATCGCGTAATACTGCGGGTCTGACTGCTGTGCACGCTGGCTTAATTCATGCTGAAACGCCGCCAAATCGGCATACGGCCCGGCACTAAAATACGTCCATAATGCGCCACTATCAGCGCTAAATGCCTGCCATAAACTGGCGGCATGTTGCGCCGCGTCAAGTGGCTCAACGCGGCAACCCCAACCTTGCAACACCCGCCACGGCGGAAAAGGCGCGCCCTGCCAATTGGCAACGATGTCACCCACCGGCTGATTAAATTCATTGATTGGCATCGATGACTCCTAGGGTCTGTTGATGTTTGGTTTTCCGCCGCTGCTTACGTGCTTTTCGCGGCGAATCAAGGCGTAGTAAGCGATGCATAGTCATTCTATGTGAGCTTGCTACAACACGGAGTCGCAGCGAAAATCGATCCCGCGTGGAGAGCCAACGTCAGCGAGCCACGGCCCAAGGTGCCGCCAATTGCGCGGCAATCCCGGCTTGATTTTCTGCGCTTTGATTTTGGCTGAGCTTAAATTTACCGCTAATTTGTTCAATTTTGATTTCGATGCCCACAATCGCCGCCAACATTTTTTGGATAAAGTCAGCCGGGGCTTCGTCGATATGCCAAGGCCGATCGCGCCCCGCTTCATGCTGCGCCGTCATCTGCGACACAATGGCGCGAACTTCAGCCGCATCGTCCATCGCGCGTAAAGTGCCTTTAATCTGCACCAGCGCGTAATTCCACGTTGGCACCACGCGTGGATCACTGGCTTTGCTTGGATAAAATGACGGCGACACATAGCCGTCCCCCGCTTGAAACAACGCCAAAATGGCCGAATCGGTCTCTTGCCATAGCGGATTTTTTCGCGCCACATGGCCACGCAATACGCCCAATTCGGAGCCATCATCGACCCAATACAGCGGAATCACATTGGCGCTCAAGCCGTCCTTGGTCGATTGCACCAAGCTCGCCAGCGGATGCGCTGCAATTAAATGCAATAACCGCGCGCGATCTGTTACTGCAAAATGTGGTGGGGTATACATATCAACACTCGCAATCAATTGTGTTAGCTATCAATACCCCGACAGCATCACCTGTCGCCACGGCATAACCATCTTGCTGCCAATAACGCAAACCGCCGATGAGCTCCTTGACCTGAAACCCCAGCTTGGCCAATTTATACGCCCCCCATGTCGAGCCATTGCAACCTATCCCGTCGCAATAACACACATACACCTGCTGACGATCCCAGTTGGCGGTCGATTCTGCAGTCATCGTGCGATGGGGCACACTCAAAGCGCCGGGAATATGCCCCGCCTGATAAGCCGCCGTGGAGCGCGTATCAATCACCACAATCCGCGCTTCTGCCGCGATTAAATCCGCCGCCAAATCCGCAGCATCAGTACGAAACTGCAATTGCGCGGCAAAAAACTGCGCCGACTCACTCGCCGTTGCTAAACCACTGGCTAACACTGCACTCATTTTTTTCTCCCCGTTGATCGTTTACGACTCAATCACTCAGCAAACCGCAGCCCTTAAGAAAACGCCATCACCGCAGCCAAAATCGCCAACACACTGGCGGCCAAACTCACTTTGCCCAGTATCGGCAAGCGCAATAACGCCGCCGGTTGCTGCGGCACTTGCCGCATCCGCCAAATACCGAGCACGGCGCAAATCACAATCACCGTCACCGCAATCGCTTTAAACCACAACCATGGCATCTGCGCTAAATGTGCGGTGTAAGGTCGCAATAAAGCGCCGCCCGAAAGCACTAACAGCAATAAACCAACATACGAGGCATAGCGCAGCGCAAACAAGCGCAACATCGTCTCGCGCCGCGCCTCTGCTGGCCAACGCTGCGCCAAATAGCCGATAAAAAACAACGCAAAGCCAGAGCCAACCCCAAGCACCAAACCCAAAAAATGCACCAACAATAAAACATCCCGCATGCTGATTCCTTTAATAAAATCACTCGCAAGCACCAACTAGCGCTGCGATCAAAGCTGCCAAAATTCAGATTCAAGTCAAGAAATCTACACTGCTGCTGACCAAACTACCCAAGAAATTGACTATAACGGCATAATGGTCTTTTTCTACAGACCAATTTCTACAACTAGGCCAGACCAATGTCCGCATTGCCCACTTTATTTGCTGCCGAGTCGCAGCCTGATTTAGCACTGTATGCGCAATTATCGCGAACTTTACGCAAAGCGATTTTAGCGGGGCATTTGCCATTGGGGAGTAAGCTACCGGCCAGCCGAGTGTTGGCGGCAGATTTGGCGATTTCACGCAGCACGGTTGAGCTGGCTTTTTCGCAATTAGAAGCCGAAGGCTATCTGCATCGCCAAGTGGGCGTTGGTAGTTTTGTCGCGATTGCCGCACAGCCTAACAAACCTCGCCCACGCAAAACGGCCGCTGGCTTATCACAACGCGGGCAAATGATGGTTGAGGCGGGCACTTGCCGCGATGCCACCTCGCCATTTCAAGCTTTTACTGCGGGCCAGCCCGACCCCGCTGCTTTTCCCCGCGAGCTGTGGGGCAAAATGACGCAACAACGCTGGAAAAAAGACGGCGAGCGCTTGATGCGTTATGGCGATTCGCAAGGTCTACCCGAACTACGCGAAGCCATTGCCGGCTATTTGGCGCAATCGCGTGGCGTAGTTTGTGATGCGGCGCAAATTTTAGTGCTAACCAGCTCACAGCAAGCACTGCAATTAATTGCCCAACTACTGATCGATCCGAATGACAGCGTGTGGCTCGAAGAGCCCGGTTATTTGTGAGGGGGTGTGAGATAAGTGTTAGGGAGTATGCACGATAATTTCGGGATAAGGCACAACGAGGTGGGATATTCTGGAATGGTTACTGCAAAAACGTTTCATTCTGTGCAACGATAATTTCGGCAAAAAATCACGTTGCACAGCTCACTACTCTTGAAAAAGATCCTCTTGGCGTCGAGCCATTTCCGCACGCCGCACCGCTTTGACAATCTTATAGATCCACTGCACTGAAACACTGTACTTGCGTGCCAAATCGCTGTGATTCATGCCATCAAATTCTGCGTAAATCTGATTGTCGCGTTTGGTGAGTTGCAACGACAAGCCCATTGGGAAATATAAGTTCTGACCGCCCCAATGGCCAGCCATGCGCTCCGCCAATTCAGTACCCAGCTGCTCGGCCGCATCCTGGTCCAGATTTAATAATTCAATCGAGATCGCCGCCGTATGTGCAGCCAAGTCGGCTAATAATTCAGGACCCTTACTTTTGAATTCGCGCTTGCTCATTCTTTCACCTTAGTATGCGCCTGCAAGACACGTTTGAAGTCAGTTTCCGTTAGCGCCGATAAATCTACGGCACGTCCCAGAGTACGAGTAATGGCAGCTTGTAACTGCTGGTGTTGATAAACGACGGCCTCAATACCCACCGCAACTGGCAGAGCCAGAGCAGCCAGCAATTGCGCTTTGCGTTGTGTGTTCACGCGATCCAGCCATTCTTTCAAATGCTCAATCACCTGGCTGGCCTGTTTGCTCGATAGCCATTGCAGCGCATCGACCTTCGTCATCCGTTTCACAAATCCAGCTAAAGCCGCCTCAGATGAATTGCGCACGATTTCCATGTCGGCCAGCTCAATCCACAAGCCGCGAATCATTTTCGATTGCGCGTCGTCAGCCAAAACTCGTGTTTTCGCTTTTGTCGGTGGTTTGGCTTTGAAGCCACAACGCTCAAGATGCGCCAGTACCTTCATCGCCAGTGGCACAGTGAGATTCTTGCTGGATTCAACACCAGCCACGCTAGTCAACATGGCGCGATAAGTCTCATCATCCATCGCCAATTGTTTCTTGGCGATATGAATTTTGGCGAGGTGGGCATTGCTGGCCATATGGGTTCCTTGTGGGCTAAATCGCATCGCGCAAACCACTACATATATATGTAATGGCCTGCACGCTGAAACCTAGCTATTCGCCCAGTTTTTCAGCGCCTTAGCAGCGGTAAATTTGACGACGCGTTTGGCCGCAATTTGCAGTGGTTCACCTGTTTTTGGGTTACGGCCAGTGCGGGCTTCTGCCTTACGGACGCTAAACGTGCCCAGATCAGGAATACGCATTTCATTACCAGCCTTCACGGTTTCTAAAATGCTATTGGTCAGTGCCGTCAGTACGTCTTCGGCTTGGCGGGTGGTCACTTCCGCATTGGCTGCAATGTGTTTGATCAGTTCTTGCTTGTTCATGGTGTTGTTCCTTGGTGGGTAATTTAGATTTGGTTCTGCGGCTGATTAACGCCAGCCGCATGCGTTGGTTACGTGCTACGTCGGGTTTCAGCTTCTAACCCCTTCATTCATTGTTGTTTGGCAGGCTGATACTGCAATTTGAAGCTGCTTGCTAAGCATATTTGCCATTTGTCGTGTTTTGGGGTGAATGTCACCTTCTTCATCAGCAACACATTGGACCTGTAAATCAATCGAGCCATCTTCATTGCGTGTTTCATTTATTTCGAGAGAAAGCGTGATTGAGTTCATCACGCCCCCGCAACATCAAGCGCAATCGGGCGGTATTGGCTGGTATCGCCAACACGTTCGTACACACGAATATACGATTTTGAGCATTGCACCTGGATTGAATCGCCCATCGCCTTCATGGCACGTTGCCATTTTTCATCGACGATATCCAAGCGGCGCAGGCTCAATATGCGGCCAGTACTGATCTTGCCTTCCTTGTCGACGTTAAACGCATCGTTAATTAAAGCGCGAATTTCGCTGCGAGCGCCCTCAGTCCATTCGTGTACGCATTCGTCGATCAGTGATTTAGCCGCTTGCAGACCCTCATCAAAAGTGAGCGTATCGCTGATTGCGCGCTGTACCTTGAATTGACCATTAAACGACATCAGGCTCACATTGCCTTTTTGCCCGCCAACCTTAGCTTCGTAACGCTCCAACGACAGCTCGACAAAGGCTTCGATATCGCCAAAAGTTTCGGCTTTAAATTTCGCCAACGTTTCTGATACTTTTCGGGCTTTACCTACGATTTCCAACACCAAATCATTGCGCTGCAAGTCCACCGGCTTAATCATATCCAGTGGAATCAAGCGGCCTTTGGCATCCTTCATATAGTTTTCTGGCATGTTCGTATTCCTAAAGTATTTTTTAATTTTTCCAATTCGCTTCGATTCTTTGCCTTGCGATCTGGCGTCCAAAATGCCGCGCCATCGTCGGCGCGCCGCTGGTAAAACGGCTTATTGCCCGTTCGGCTTAAATCTTGCTGGCTCCATTTGGGTGGTGGTAGCTCAGGCGTAGCGCATTCAGCAACGCTGGGTAAATCTTGCGCAATGGCAATCAAATCATTTTGATAGTTTTGCCAAACCTTCTGGCGCGCTAAAGCCCGATCTACCCCCGAAGCCACCAACACATCAACCGCAGCGGCCAATTCCGCCTGAACTTCGGGCGTGAGATTCAAATGCCTTGCTCCCATACTTCGCGCTGCTGGCGCTCAAACTTCAGGTCTTCGACAGCATATCGAGCTTGTTTTCTTGCCTCCATTTCGGGGTCTATGGGCGGTTTCACTTTGGTACTATCCTTCGCTTTAAAATTGGGACTAAAACGCCAAACAGGTGCGGCCGATTGATTTGATTTGCTCATGCCGGATTCCCCCACACCAAAGTCACACCATCCAATTTCGCCACGTTCAAGCCGTGAACCTTGTGAATACGTGGGGCAACCAAATGCACAGGTGGCGCTGATGGCAAACGCAAGCGCCCACCATCACGATCGAAATCAGTAGCCAGAGCCGAAACACCCGCATTACGTAGCTTGCGCAATACCCCGTTAATTCGCGCCAATTTGCTATTAAATTGTTCATTCAACACGATCATTGCTATCTCCCGAATATTCAACCCATAGAATAAGTCCGCCATTAATTTCAGCCTGCCAGTGCTGCTGCTCACCCTGCGAGCCATAACTACGCCCCATAATTTCAGCGGTAAATTGCTGTTTAATTTCTTCGATTAAGCGTTTTGACCGCTTGCTGCAAATTTGCACGCGTGGGCAAGGTGCCATGCCGATATCGGTAATAAGAAAAAAGCCCCCGCGAATCGCTACCCAGCGCACCAGCGCTAGCGCTTTTTCTGCATCAGCCACCACGGCTCGGCCGTGCGCGGCGGCGTTAAAGTTCATCCCCATCTCAAACTCCCTTCACCACATCGCCAGTTACCAGCGGAAAGCCATATTCCGCCGCCTTATTCATCGCCGCCGTCAGCAAATTGCCGACCGCCAGTGGGTAAAGTAACGACATTTCGGCCTGTCCTTTACGTTGGCCTGCGATGGTCAGGCGCTCACGTACTGCCGCGATGCCGCTAGCGTCGATCAGTTCTGCCATTGGTTTACCGATACGATCGAGCTTGAATTTCAGATACGCTTCCAATTGACCATCAATGAGCGGCGCCAAAGTCACCACTTCGCAGCGCTGAACTACTTCGCGCACTTCCTGATTCTGCTCGCTGAGTTTCATCGCCAGTTCAGGTTGGCCAATCAACACAATCGATAGCAGCTTTTTGAAACCATCTTCCAGCTCAAAAAAACGTTTTAAATGCTTGATGGTTGGAATCGGCAGCGCGTGGGCTTCTTCAATAATCAATACATGGCTATGGCCAGCGCGGCGTGAGTCGCGCAAGGCACGATGTAATTGGCGAAATCGTGCTTCGGGCGAACGTTTTGGGTTTTCCAGTGGAGCCAGCGTGGCAAGGATCGCCTCGGCAATGTGCCCGGCTTTCAGCGTTTTGCCTTTAATATCGTTGTCTTCCAGCGCCAGCACATACGGCTCAATCACGACAATCGATTGGCCTTCACGCTGAATACGGTCAATTAAATCGCGGCGCAGTGTGGATTTACCCGCCCCCGATTCGCCCACCACGGCCATAAACCCGCCGTGTTTTGCGGTTTGAAACATCGCCTCGCGCACGTAACGAATATCCGGGCTAACAAACACTTCATCATGGCTTTGGACTTCTTCGCCGAATGGATCACGAAATAAGCTAAAATGCTTGCGAGTGACTTGAGTTAAACCTTGTTTGCGTAACAGCATATTTTCTTCCTCTGGGTTGGCTTGAGGCTCAGGATCAATCGTGCTCGAACACGATTGATCCACCTCGTTGACGATTTCAAATAAATTTTCACTATCCCAATCCGACGCAATCGCTTCGTAGAGAAAGCACACAATGGCGGCTTCTAAATCTTTACGAACCAGCGACTTTGGCCATTGCCCATGATTCAGCAGCTGAGCAACGGTCGCTTGCGACAAGCTCAAGTGGCTAGCCAAAGTGGACTGTTTGATTTTGTGGTTGGATAAAATGGTTTTAAGCTTCAACATTAAGCCACCCGTACCAAGTTGACTGGCTTGGCCTGAGTCAATGCCGTGACGATGGCGTCGAATTCATCTTGCGGTACGCCTGCTGGATAGCGCTGTTGCAGCCATTGCACCGTCGTTGCCGACCACGCACCGCCCGCAGCTTCAATCATCGGTTTCAATGAGCGTGCTGCATCAAAATGGCTTAACGGTGCATATTCAATTTTTGGTGCCATTAAACCGTGCTCAGTACCGCGACGTGGCATGAAGCTTGGTAGTTGCGTATTTTCGATATGCTTGTATGGGTCAAAACCAGCAAATGGCAGCGTTTTCGCTTTGCGGGCAGCCTCTGCTTCAGCCGACGTGCTTGTGCCGGTGGCGAGTAATTCGATTTCTTGTAATGCAGTCTGCGCAGGTGTGTTGGCGGGTTGTTTGAACTGCTCGCCCAGCACCGCAGCATTTTGCGTAAAGCCAAATTCACCTTTAACCAACATCGGCACGATGTGGAAATACTCACGCCCATCAGCATCGTTCAGCACCACCTGAGCCGCATCGTCGCGCCACGGGTTGCGGGTAATCAGCAGTTTTTCACCGACCATGACGCCAGGCACCGTCGCCACGTCATATTCATTACCATGAAAAGACACGCGTAGCTGAGCGGTGATCTTGCGGCTTTCTGGCTCGGCCACCGCCAGCTCGCGGCAAACTTCAATCGACGGTGCTTTGATCAGTTGATCTTGTTTAATCTTCAACCAAGCACTGCTGCGTGTCATGCCGTGGCGGCGATGCGCTGCAGTGGCATTAAAATGCGTGCGCCATTTCTTTGCCATCGCATTGAGTTCGGCCAGATCATGCACCTCGACGAACTTCAAACCCGGCTCGAATTTACGTTCGATGATATTCCGAGCATTCTCGACTTGGCCGGTGGCGCGGGCGCTGCCTGCTTTGTGAACCAGCATGTCAATACCCAGCGCTTTGCATAGGTTCTTGGTCATCGCCGCCGTGTTGGCCGAGCCAGGATCCATATTCAAAAACCGAGGTACGCCGTGCAGTACATCGTTGCCGCCACGTTCCTGCATCGCATTAATTAAAACGCTGCATAGGTTTTCGCCCGATTCCGCACCCAGTACGTATTCAACGTAAATCCAGCCAGAGGTATGATCGGTAATCTCATACGACCAAACACGTTCATGCGCAATTTTGGCCACATTGGCGGGTTTGTTCTTATAAAACGTGGCGTGATCCATCACCTGCAAACCCGTCGCCTTGCGACTATGGTTGCCGTTTTTGAGGTAATACAGCACGCACAAGCTGGCGT
This sequence comes from uncultured Deefgea sp., assembly GCF_947072475.1. Lineage (GTDB taxonomy): Bacteria > Pseudomonadota > Gammaproteobacteria > Burkholderiales > Chitinibacteraceae > Deefgea. The sequence continues at coordinate 46,671 of NZ_CAMTIA010000005.1, read as the reverse complement.
CGATTTGCCAAACATGATTTGGGTGCAGACTAGCGAGCTCCGCAGCAGGCGCGGCTTGCAACAATTGATCAGGATGAACCCCATGTACGCGCAAAGCGCGGTGTATGGTGCTTTCAGACAAAGGCCGCACTTCGCCCGTCGCGCTATCAATATACTCAGCTCGTACCAAGCCATTGGCACGTGCCGCTTCAAGTGCATCGGCAATTGAATACAAGCGTTTGCCATTGCGCCGCGTTGATTCCATCAGCAAGCCACTCAGGATCATCGCTTCATCACGGTTCAGGCTGGTGTCCCCAGTGTCACTGCGTTGTTTACGTGGTTTTTTTACGGTGAGTTCACCCAGTTTACGATGCAATTTAGCCAGGCTAATGCCCAATTCAGCACAAGCTGCTTGGTAAATTACGCCTTTGCCACCATGCCCAGCCCGACTCGCGGCTTGGGCAGCAGAGAACAAACGTTCATTAATGACCGCGCTCATGATTAACTCTCTACAGGACTGAGAACATTGCCGTGGTGGAGTTCGCTATCCAGTGGCAACGCAGCTTGCTGGCGCTTGAATTTAGCTAGGGCGTCATCGGCCTCTTCACGCACCCATTCCGGTTCAATTTCACCATCCGGCAGCGCTTTGATATCAAACTCATCGCGCAGTTGATTCAGAGCTAGTTGCACTTGGGCGATCAGGCCGGCCATTACTTCGCTATGACTCACCGCATTTTTATCGCCATGCGCTTGCAGTGCCGATAATGCGGCTTTGAGTGAACGCACTTCAATTTCAGCTTTGGAGGCCATCGCGCTGGCTTCGCTGCGGATTTGTTCGCCGATATCGAGTGGCGACATCGCTTGCACTTGGCGCTGAGTGCGGATCAGTGCTTGATCGAGTTCATCAATTTTGCCGTTCCGCGTTTCGAGTACACGGTCTTTGTCGGTCAAGGATTCACGCGCCTCGCGCAATGTCTTACGTAGTTCTTTCACACTCATGGTGGCAACATCGTCAAGCTTAAGTTCGCCAGTCTGGCCGGTGAGTTCGAGTTCTTCGATTTGCTCGTCATCAAGCACTAGCATTTCGAATAGCTTGGTTTGATTGCCAATTGCTTTGGTTAAAGTTGCGTTTGACGGCAATTTTGAAAACTTGGTTGCGGATTGAATAAAGCGACTTGCAACATACTTATCAATACCCAATACATCCAAACGAGCGGTAAATTGCCCGTGGATGCAAGCAGCCTTAAGCACAGTTAAGCCGCGCCCAACCTCAAGGCAGGCTTCAACGCTACGGCGCATGTTTGAAGCAATGTCGCGCTGAATCAGGTCAGGGTCGATCATATCGCCTGGCAATTGATAGCCCACTTGCAGAGCAATCGCCCGCACATGTGCTTGCTGTAGATCCAGTGCAATGCTGCCCATTTGTTGAACTTCTTGCAGGTGTGCCACAGGTAAATCAGGCAACACGATGGCTTCTGTTGTTTGTTGTGTTTCGCGACCCATGTTCTTCTCCCTTTAGTTCAATGATCCCGCCGCGATGCGGCGGTTGATTTCGGTAATTCGATCTTGCAGATTGGCTACATGCGCCGAATGCGCTTGGGCGATTTGCAGTAGTGCCACGCCATGAGCGAAGCGGCCGTTATCCAACTTCACCGCCAAGCCTTCTTCAATCAGATCTGCCAAGTCGCGGGTGATGCTGCTGGGGCTGCAACCGAGCATTTCGGCCAGGTCTTTATTTGAAAGGCCAGTAATCGTGTGGCCTTTCAGCGCCTTGAGCACTTGCAATACGCGGCTACCTTTGCCGCTGGGCGCTGTTTTACTCATCGCGCTGCGCCTTAATGTTGCGCTGGATAATTGCTTTGACGGCGTCGATAACAGTTGGCGCGTCAACGCTATCTATAGCGATCTCGCCGTAATTGGTTTGAATCACAAAGCCACGTGCCATATCAGGAATTTGTTTGGCAATGGCGTAATTCAATTGATTGATATTCATCATTCGGCTCCTAACGCCAGCTCAGGTTGGTTATGTTTTTCAATATTCGATTTGTGCCACGCTAGGCCCGCCATGCCGCTATGGATTGCGCCCAGTGCGGTTTCGGCCTCAGCTTGTCCATCCGCAAAGGCCAGAATCTGCCCGACCGCTTGATTCAAGAGTGCTTGCAGCGCATGCACATCTCTTGCCGTACTGGCACGGCCGCGTGGCATATCAATCACCAACTTGCCTGCCGACAGCGCCAACCACTGGCTAACAAAGTGGCAACCGCAAGCCAGTTCATACGCCGGAATCAGAATCGAAGGCATCCGGCCATTGCCCAGCCACTTATATAAATCGTGGTGCGTCACCGCCATCAAATCCGCGATCCGCTCCACGCTGAGGTTTTTGCATTCGCGGGCGTAGTCCTTGGTCAAGCGCAAAGCATCGATCAGTGAGTTGGCTTGAATGGCCTTCCAATTACGTTTCATTTCTGGAAACCCCCTAAAATCCTGACTTCTAAACAATTTATTGATTTCGCTCTATGCAAACCGTTTGCCGTAATCGAAACTAGCAAGGCATAATTCATAACAGCAAAAAGGAAAGGAAATGACGCAATCAACTCAAGAACGGTTAGACGCACTCGACCGAGATATGAATGCCGTGTTTGAAACAATGACGATGCTCAAGGGCACGTTGGCCGCTGTGGTTCAGTCGCTGCCTGCTCCGCAATCGGCTCAAGTACTGCCAAAGCTGGATCAAACACTGGACGAGCTGCTGAAAGACAAACCGGGCACAGCAATGGTTGTTCTGACTCTAAATACGTGGCGCAATCAGGTCGCGCAGAACGCAGGACTTCCTGCACGTCAGCTATAGAATAAAGACGCTTGCCATTGGTGCGTACGCCTTCTTGGCTCAGTCGGGTGTAAAGCGCTTGGCAAGTTTCTGGTTCTGACTCAGGTACGAATTGCCCACCAAGGGCGATCGCGTTAGGGGTAAAGCCAAATGGGACATGGGTCATGATCGGTCTCTTAGTGTGATAAGGTGGCAGGATCGGCTTTGAGGCCAAGCAATACGGCGGCACGGTGAGCTTCACCGCGCAACCCTTTGCGGCGACCACGTAATAAGTCGAGCACGGTAAAGCGGCTCAGCTTGTTTTCGCGGCACCAATCGTTGATGCAAATGCCATTGGCGCGAAACCAGGCATGAGCTTGTTGTGGGGTTTTTAACGTCTGCATGACGGCTCCTTTTTTTTCGCTGTGCAAGTGGCATTGCGCGGCGAGAAGTGGTTAAAAATGCTTTGATGTGGTGATAATAGGCACAATCGTGCCCAATGTAAATGTATATTTAGGAAAAATAGTGTCTTTTATTGGTGGGCGTTTACTGGATGAGCGAGAGCGGCTTGGTTTGAGTCAAACGGAGCTGTCTGAGAAGTGTGGAATTGCAATGCGTTCACAAAGAAATTACGAAAAAGGTGAGCGCGTGCCTGATGCCGAATATCTGGCGGCACTTGCTGCATCTGGCGCAGATGTACTCTATATCCTTACAGGTCAGCGCCAAGGGCAAGGAATTGGTGAGTCTGCCGTGCATCAAGCGGTACTTGATGCGGTTGACTTGCTGTCACTGGAAAAGAAAGTCGATGCCAATCAGCTTGCTAAGGCAGTAGTGAAGCTGGCTGTGAAATCAGCAACTGCACCGACATTTTCAACAGCAGCATCAAAATTTGACATTAACTTTGGTCAGGCCACAATTGGTCAAAATATCACTATACATGGCGAGCACGCACAGGTTAATCAGGATTTTAAGCCCGGTAAAAAATGACAGTAGAACAACGCAACGTAGAATTTAGCGGCCATATTGACCGGTTGCATGTGGGTGATACTTACCACTCTGGCGGTCGTGCACTAACGAAGATTGAGCGCAATGAACTAAATGCCAAAGTGCGTAAATTAGAAAACGACTATGGGGTGCCAGGCTGGCAGCCGTGGAAGTTTCTGCATCGGATTTTTGGCGTTGATTCTGTCGAAGATATGAAGCTAGGCCAACGCGATGCGGTGACCGCTATTTTAGATTTGCTACTGGATAACGCGGCACAGCAAGCGAGAGCCGATCAATCGGCCAGAGCACTCATTGAACAAGTGCAACGAAATGATCGGCTCAATGCTGAGCTGGGCAATCGCCCACAAACTGCGCAATACACGAATCAGATTAATCGATTGACCGCAGAGCTAAGTGAGCAAAAACAGCGAACCAATCATTTTGGACTGCGGGCGGAAAAGGCAGAAACAGGATGGCGGTGGAGCGATTCGATTGCATTACGTCGGCACGCCAAGTTGAAATGGCTCTCGGCACTACTTTGCGGCAGCTTGATGGCGTCGGCATGGGGTAGTTATTCATGGTTGAAACAGCCGCAATTCACCAATACGGTGATTAAGCGCGATGCAAAGCTGTGTTATTACAAAAATGAATCGTATTTGCCTGGCGGTAAAGTTGACACTCCAGGTATGGGTTTTATGCGCTGCGAACTAGAAAATGGCGTAGCCAGCTGGGGTGAGGTCGCAGGCGCAAAACCAATCCGCAAAACAGTTAAACCACGTAAGCCCAAAGTGGTTGAGCTTCCTGATGTTGTTGATACAACAGAATGAATTTAGCCATGTTGATTAAGGAATCGTTGATGTCGAAGTTATTTTTAGCTTTATTACTATCGGGTTTATCGTTGACCTGTTTGGCTCAAACTGAAAAAGAAATGAAATCCGCAGCACTGAAAGGTGACTATCAGGCTCAACGTAATTTAGCGTATAGCTATGGTACAGGATGGGGAACGGTCGGCGGCGCAACCTATGTTGCTAAAAAACCAATTGAGTCCTGCGCTTGGTATCGAACAATACTTTTGTTGGACAGCAATAAAATCAAGGATGCCGATTATTCGAACGAATGGGTTTATTGCCATACGCTCTCCCTAAGTGATGCAAGTCAGGCGTGGGAGCGAGCTAGAACGTATAAAAGGCAAATTCTGTCGCGTAAGTAATTCTTGCTAAGCTAAGGGCCCACCATGCTGAAATTTTTATTGATCGCCGCGCTATCGATGTTTGTTGCTACTGCCTACGCCCAAAACACCCCGTGCTCAGGCAAAAAAGGCGGCGTAGCGGCTTGCACCAAAGACGGTAAATTCATCTGCCAAAACAGCACGATCAGCCAGTCGAAGAAGATTTGTCAGAAATAATCATCTTTACCGAGATTTTGAATGAAACCAAAAAATTATAAGATTCGTTACTACATGCCTTCTGTCGGTGCCGATGGAGCGCAAGGTTCAATAGCAAGTTTACTTAATCGAATCGCCTTAATGGACGATGGTATTGGCTCAGTGCGTGAGGCCGGTTCGATGGTTCATCAAGTTCGGGTGATTGCTGACCTATCAACCAAACAAGAGTATCGTGCTGCGTTTGTACGGTTTAGGGATGAATTGCCATCCGTTTCTAAAAGAACTTCATGTGTTGAGTCACGGCCAGAGTTAAAACCTGACGAAGAGTTGATTGAGAAAAATCACTTTGTCTTATTTGTTGAGGATGATGGGGCAGAATTGCTTGCCTACCAAATGAGTATGGAGGGTTCGGATATTTCATCGTTGGCACGTTATTTCACTCACCTTACCCCTGATGGGGTTACTGTTGCGCTGCATGAAGTAGTTAAAGGTGATGCATTTTTGCAGCTTCAAAATGGCGTCGTGAAATCAATTGAATTTGAAGTTGCTAAGCCGCGCAGTAAAAGCTATGCCCCCGACCCAAATGACACTTGGACCAAGGATGCGATCCAGTTCATGAATAGCACAGGGGCAACTCGCTTCTGGGGCAAAATAAAAACCACATCAAGAACCAAAGGTTTAATCAATCTAGTCAAGGAACAGATTGGGTTTTTGTTTGAATCGAATCAGACCAAGAAACTCAGCGTTCGTCTTTCTGGCGTTGATCACCCGATTGATTTGTTTGCGGATAGAGTGTTTGATACAGTATCCGTTGTTCTTGATAAGGGTCACATAAATAGTCAACACCTCTATACTGAAATAGGTGCAGCTAAACGCGCCAACGTAGATTTGGCGGCTTATTTGGCAAAAGGCGATGAAAAACTGGACTAAATTTAGTATGTTATTAAGTATCACGGCAGGTTTTGCTATATGGCATTACGGCCTAATAGCTGAGTTGTCACCAGCGGACTTGAGAACATTTGTTGGGTTACTCGCTCAAATTTCTGTCACGATGCTTGGGTTTTTACTTGCTGCGCTTGCTATTTTGGCTTCAATTGCCGGTCATAGGCTAATGCGTAACATGCAAAAAACAGGACACTACCAAGTGTTACTGAAGCGTTTTTTTGCTAATACTGTTGCCTATGGTGTTTCAACCGTGACAACGCTACTCGCTTACTTAGCAAGTGCCAATCTAGTCTTAGCTACGATCGGGGCGATTACTTGTGTACTGTTTGCAACCTTACTGTTGATTGATGCTGGTTGGCGATTTTGGTTGGTTTTAAGTAACTTAACCCCAGACAGCCCCTCGTAAATACCCTAAACCTCATTAAAAGCCACTCCTGCATGCCACCCTCACAATGGGTGGCATGTACCTAGGAGCTGGCTCATGTCTCGTAATATAAATCAAATTGTAATTCACTGTGCCGCCAGTCAAAACGGTAAACGGCTTGGTGATGGCAAGCGCAAAACAGCCGCTGGCTGCATTGACGTTTGGCACTCCGCACGGGGTTTTAAGCGTGCCGCGAGTGCCCGCGCTATTTTTAATCCTACCTTGTTTGCGGTTGGTTATCACTTTGTTATCGATACCGATGGCACTAAAGAAACCGGCCGCTCGCTGGACGAAATTGGTGCGCATGTAGCTGGGCATAACACTAACTCGGTCGGCGTGTGCTTGGTCGGCACGGATCGCTTCACTAAAGCGCAGTGGGATGCATTAAGCAGCCTGATTCGTGGCTTGCAGCTTAAATATCCAGTGGCCTCAATTGTGGGGCATCGCGATCTATCGCCCGATTTGAATCTCGATGGGAAGATTACCCCCAATGAATTCACCAAGATTTGCCCCGGCTTTACCGTTGCAGAGTGGCTAGCCAGCGGCATGCTGCCTTTGCGCTCCGCTCTGTGGGAGAGCTAGGCCATGTTGCGTTATCTCCTTGCCGCAGCAGGTGCAATGTGGAGCCGATGGTCGCCATCCGCACCGCTGTTTTTACATTGCGCAAGCAATAACAAATCGTCGCCACAGCCACACCGTATCAGCGGCGTTCGTGCCATTCAGCGCGCCGCCGCCAAACGCCGCAATCAACGCCGGAGCCGCCGATGAAACTCTCTGACCTCATTACTGATGCCCAAGGTGAGCATCTTTCACATTCCAAAATTTGGGCCAACGTCGCTTGCGCAGCAGCGACCGTTGTTTTTATCAAGCAAGGTTGGGCTGGCACGCTGACTGCCGATGCTTGGTTTGTGTACTTGGGCGTGGTTGGCGGCTATGCCGTTGCTCGCCGCTGGTTGGCGAATAAAGGGGCCGCGCAATGATGGCCGCCTTTTTTGCAAGTCGGTTTGCTCCCTACCTAATCACGCTCTTTGTATTTTCTGGTGGCGCTGCGGTAGGCGGCGCTGCTGCGTGGGATTGGGCAAGTAGTCGCGCTGATAAAGAAATCGCCACCCTCAAAGCCGACCACCAGCAAGCCGTGATTGCTGGGCTGAGCGAGGCCGAAATCGCCCGAGACGGTGCGATTTTGCGTGGCAACGCACTCAGTATTGAGCTGGCCCATGTGCGCAATAGTTTGGCTGAAAGCCGCGTTCAACTTTCAAGGAATGTGCCTAATGTTACGACCATTTACCGCCCCGCGCCGAAAGCTGCGGCTAGGCCTTTGCCTGCTTGCATCTTTACTGCTGGCTTCGTGCGCGACTGGAACACCGCCCTTGGCGTGCCAACCGTACCTAAAGCAAATCAATCCGCCAGCGGAACTACTGATCCGGCCAGCCAAAGCAACGCCACTGACGGCCTCGACGCCAGCGACATCAATCAAGCCGACATCCTCACCAATCACATTGACAACGCCAACCGTTGCCAAATCATCGAAAGCCAGCTCAATCAACTGATTGATTGGCATACAGGAACCTCCCATGAGTGATCAGCAAATCGAACAAGAAATCCAAGCCAAAGGCAAAACAGCGCCACGTATTACGCCTACTGACATTGAGGCATGCATTGCGAACGTGCATTACTTCACAGCTGCAGACGGTGTTGCCGGTGCAATTGGCGCTGAACTTTATCCCGTTGCTGAAAGCGACATTGGAAGCTCAAAGACCGTTGAAGTAATCAGCGTCAATCCTACACTTGGATTGCTAACCTTTTGTGTCCTGATTTTACGTAATGGGTTCACCGTCACTGGCGAATCCGCCTGCGCCTCTCCTGAAAACTTTGACCCTGAAATTGGGCGCAAGATAGCTCGCCAAAATGCAATCCAAAAGATTTGGCCATTGGAAGGTTATCTGCTGAAGGAAAAACTGAGCCATGACCGACATCTTTGACCGAGCCAGTGAGCAAGAACAATGGTTGCGTGATCAGGCTTTAGCACAGGCACTGGCTCACGAGGAATCGACGATAATTTCCTTGGGTTGCCACGATTGCGGCGAGCCTTTGTCTGAGGCACGTCGCGAAGCCGTACCGCACTGCACCCGCTGTGTTGAATGCCAAACCGACTTTGAAACAAGGAAAAACCGATGAATTTAGCGATGGATTTTTGGCAGTGGATCGGCACCGTGTCAGCGCTATTTGTTTTTATGCTCAGTGCCATTGTGGCGCTGGGTAAGGTTGCCATAAAGCAATTTGAAGAGCGCCAAAACACGCGCTTTAATGCGGTTGAAAACGCGGTATCCAAACGCGATGACGATTTCACTCGCCTCGAGCGCGAATGGATGAAGTTTTTAGCTGAGTTGCCTATTCAGTATGTGCGGCGCGAGGATTACATTCGCGGGCAGTCGGTGCTCGAAGCCAAGCTGGATGCCTTATATAGCGAAGTCAAACTGGCGCAATTAAAGGGAGCCAAGCATGAGTGATTTAACCAAGATTCGCCGCGAATCAATGCGCTGGAATTTGATCAACACCATGGATAAAGCGCGGCCACACACGTCAAATGAACAATTCTTGCTGGATGTGATGCGTGCGATTTATCCCGATGCGACGGCTTTAGAAGTTCGCCGCGAGCTAGGTTACTTGGCAGATCGTGATTTGGCTGAACTCAACAAAACGCCATCCGGTACTTGGTTTGCTGATCTAACGCGCTATGGCATCGATATCGCTGAATACACCATTGTGTGCGAGCCTGGCATTGGTCGGCCAGAGAAGTATTGGAGCGCATGATGGCGCGCCGTAGCAGTATTGATGGTTTGCCTGAAGACGTGCGACGCTGGCTGGAGCGTGCTTTGGCCGACAGTAATTTCAGCGGCTACCAAGCCTTGGAAGAAATGCTGCATGAACGCGGCTTTGCCATTAGCAAAAGCGCGATTCATCGTTATGGCCAGAAGATCGAACGGCGTTTTGCTGCGATCAAAGCCAGTACCGAGGCCGCCCGTATGCTCACCGAAGGTGCGGCCGATGATAAAGATGCCCGCTCGGAAGCCTTGGTGGCACTGGTGCAAACCGAGCTATTCGAGTCGATTATTAATTTGCAAGAGGCTGGCGAAGAAGGGATCGACCCTGCCGAGCGCATTAGCATACTATCCAATGCGGCCAAAAATATCGCGACTTTGTCACGCGCCTCGGTCAATTTAAAGAAATTCCAGATGGAAGTACGTGCCAAGGTTGAAGCCGCTGCGGCTGCGGTCGATCAGGTGGTTAAATCCGGCGGGCTTTCTGACGATGCTGCGAACGCGATTCGCCGCCAAATCTTGGGGATTGTAGGCTGATGAATGCACTTGCCACCCCAGATAATCGCCTTGATCGCGCGCCGACGGTGCTTCTGCCGTATCAGCAGCGCTGGTGTGCCGATATGTCGCCCGTCAAAGTCATGGAAAAATCGCGCCGGATTGGTTTGTCGTGGGGCGAAGCGGCGGATTCAGCCTTGTTGTCGGCCAGCCAAAGCGGCATGGATACCTGGTACATCGGTTACAACAAAGACATGGCACAAGAATTTATCCGTGACTGTGCCGACTGGGCGAAGCACTACAGCCTTGCTGCTGGTGAGATTGAAGAAACCGAAGAAGTGTTTATCAATGGTGATGATGAAAAAGCCATTCTGGCATTTGTGATCCGCTTTGCTTCTGGCTTTCGGATTACCGCCTTGTCGTCGCGCCCCTCCAATCTGCGGGGGAAGCAAGGTCGCGTCATCATCGATGAGGCAGCGTTCCACGAGCAGCTCGCCGAGCTACTCAAAGCGGCGATGGCGCTGCTAATGTGGGGCGGTCAGGTGCATATCATTTCGACGCACGATGGCGTCGACAATGCCTTCAATGAATTAGTAACCGATGCCCGCAGCAAGAAGAAACCCTACAGCTTGCACCGCGTTACCTTTAACGATGCTTTGGCCGATGGTCTGTATGCCCGCATTTGTCTGCGGCGCGGCATTGATTGGACTGCGGAGGGCGAGCTGGAATGGGCAAAAGAAATCCGTAACTTCTATGGCGATGATGCTGATGAAGAGCTGGATTGCGTGCCAAAAAATAGCGGTGGCGCATGGCTATCTCGGGCGCTGATTGAATCACGGATGTCAGCCGATACGCCCGTTTTGCGCTGGGCGTGCAAAGAAGGTTTCGAACTGCTACCCGATCACATCCGCACCGCAGAGTGCCGCGATTGGCTGGAAGAACATCTTGCGCCGTTGTTAGCCAAATTGCCGAGTACAGCCAATTCCTATCATGGCGAAGACTTTGGCCGCACTGGTGATTTGACCGTACACGTACCGCTGATTCAGCAACAGAATCTCAGCATGAAAGTACCGTTCGTGCTTGAGCTGCGCAATGTGCCGTTTCGCCAGCAAGAACAGGTTTGCTTTTATTTACTTGATCGTCTGCCGCGCTTTATGGGTGGTGCTTTTGATGCGCGTGGTAATGGCCAGTTTATGGCCGAGGTGGCGATGCAGCGTTATAGCGCATTGCGTATTGCTCAAGTGATGCTGTCTGAAGCATGGTACCGAGAGAACATGCCACCGGTTAAAGCGGCACTGGAAGATGGCACGCTGATTGATTTGCCGCTCGATGCCGACATTTTGGCGGATCTGCGCCTGGTGCAAATTATTCGCGGGATTCCACGCATCCCTGATGCACGCACCACTGGCCAAGATAAAAGCAAACGCCACGGTGACGCCGCTGTGGCTCTGGCCTTGGCCTATTTTGCTAGCCGTGAACTCGGGGGTTACTTCACTGCTGATGATATTCAAACGGTTGGCCACTCGCGTGCGGGTTATAACCTTAACGATTACTTTGGATCGCAACGATGAGCCTAGATCAAGACTTGAAGCAAGAGATTGCGACCTCCGATAAAGACCCATTCAGTGTGGTTTTTAATGGGCTAATGCGTCCGAACGACGATACCTTAGCGAGCCGTGGCGGCGGCCGTGGGCTCAAAATTTATGATGAGATCGAACGCGATTGCCATGCTTTTAGCGTATTACAAAAGCGCAAACTGGCATTGATCGCCCGTCCGGTCATTGTTGAGGCTGCCAGTGATGCGCTGCTGGATAAAAAAGCCCGCGACATTGTTGAGCAGCAGCTCAATGCAATCGGTTTTGATGGCATGTGCTTGCAGTTGATGGATGCGGTCTTAAAGGGTTATGCAGCGGTTGAAATTATCTGGGAAGCGCGTGGTGCCGAGATTTGGGCCAGCAAGGCTAAGGATAAAAATGCGCGCCGTTTCATCTTTGATGATCAAATGAAACCGCGCTTACTGACGCGCGAAAATTGGACGACTGGCGAAGCGCTGCCCGAGCGTAAATTCCTGATCCATCGCTATGGCGCGAAAGACGGCAACCCCTACGGTCTTGGACTCGGTACGCGGCTTTTTTGGCCAGTATTCTTTAAGCGCCAAGGCATCCAATTCTGGCTAACGTTTGCCGATAAATTCGGCAGTCCAACCGCCGTTGGCAAATATCCGAAGGGCACTCAGCCTGCCGAACAGCTCAAATTGACTGATGCCTTAAGCCGTATCAGCCAAGATGCTGCCGTAACAATTCCAGAAGGTATGACCGTTGATCTGCTTGAGGCTGCGCGCAGTGGGTCAGTGAATACCTATGAATCGCTATGCCGTTATATGGATGAAGAAATTAGCAAGGCCGTGCTCGGCGAAACACTATCGACCACCTTGGGTAATGGCGGTGGCAGTCTGGCCGCATCCCGCACTCACAATGACGTGCGACGTGAATTGACGCTGGCCGACGCCGATTTGTTATCTGATACCTTGGCGCAATTGGTGCAATGGATTGTGGAATTTAATGTACCGGGTGCAACGCCGCCGCGCGTCTATCGCGATTGCAGTGAGCCAGAAGACTTAAATAGCCGCAGTCAGGTGGATGAGCGCCTGGGCAAATTGGGCTATCGACCTAGCGCCGAATTGGTCGCCCGTGTTTATGGCGAAGGCTATGAAGCCACTCCAGTCGCTGGATCGCCAAAGCTAACGCCACCAGCGCCGCATGACTTCGCCGAAGCAGACCCATCGCAGTTCCCAGATCAAGCTTTGCTGGATCAAGTCTTGGATGGCATTCCCGCCAAACAGCAAACCGATCAAATGGCGCAGCTGCTCGCCCCTGCGATCAAGGCCATTCAATCGGCCAAAAGCGAAGACGAAGTGCTGGGTTTGTTGTCAGAAGCTTATCCGCAAATGGATGCCAATCTGCTCGAGCAGGAATTAGGTCGATTAATGTTTTTGGCTGATTTGCTTGGTCGTATTAGTGCCCAGGAACAAGTGGCATGAGTCCAGAGATGAAAGCGGTTTTTGGTATGGAGCCTGAAGCTGCGGTGAAATACTTGCAATCCAAGGGCTACCGCATCAGCTGGAACTGGCATGAAATGCTGGATGAAGCGCATGCCCGTGCTTTTACTGTTGCTAAGTGTGCCAGACTCGATGTGCTGCAAGATATTCGTGGCGCGGTGACTAAAGCATTGCAAAGTGGCCAAACATTGGAGCAATTCAAGGACGCACTGACCCCCACGCTGCAAGCCAAAGGCTGGTGGGGTAAGCAAGTGATTGTCGATGGCGCTGGTAATGCCGAGATGGTGCAACTGGGTAGCTCGCGCCGGCTAAAAACGATTTACCAAACCAACCTGCAATCGTCATATATGGCGGGTCGTTATCAACAAATGAAATCGACTACCGATGATTTCCCTTTCTGGCGTTATGTGGCCATTTTGGATGGCCGCACTCGCCCCAGTCACCGCGCCATGAATGGCCGTGTTTTCCGTCATGATGATGGGCTGTGGGATAGTAGCTTCCCACCCAACGGCTTTAATTGCCGTTGCCGCGTGCAGCCGCTCACGCAGAAAATGATTGATCGTGAAGGCGCTCAGGTAGAAAGCAGCGCTGGCCGTATGCAAACAGTTGAAAAAACGGCGGGTACGGATAAACGAACTGGCGAAGTGGTTAAGGTGGATGTGCCTGGTATTAAGGTCACTGGCGCAGAAGGTCAGCCACATATTTTTGCCCCTGACGTGGGCTTTGCCAGTAGCCCAGCAGCGAGCCATGCGTTGGATGACTTGTTGTACCAAAAGGCCGTTACCACGCTACCCAATCGTGCAATGGCATTACAGGAAGTGCAACAAACGTTACTGTCGCCAGTTCGTCGACGCGCTTGGAAAGGTTTTGTTGATACGGCCATATCTAGCCCCTACGCCATGAATAAAAGCATGGCCGTTGGCGTGCTGGCTGAACGTGATCTGCAATTTGTCGAGGCTCGCGGTATCACGCCTGTCAGTGGCGTGATTTATGTCGAAGATCGTATGTTTGTCGGGCCGAAAGCCGAGCGGCACGCCCGAGCAGGTAATGCGCTCACTCGCGCAGAATGGATCGCACTGCCTGATGATTTAACGAATGCACAGGTGCTGTGGGATACCAAGAATCAAACTTTGCTGTATGTGGTGCCGAGCCAAGATGGTCGAGAGAGCAAACTGGTGATCGCATTTAATCGCTTTAATAAGCCTACAGACCTGAGTAAAAATCAAGCGGCATCGGCCTTCAAAGTGACGGCAGCGGATATTGAAAGTGGGATTAAAAACGGGCAGTACGAAAGGGTGAGGTAGAGGTGGGGGGGTGCGGGTTCCCCCATCGCCGACGGCTTCCGCCCTCAGGCAGGTCTCGCATTTCCTGTCGTCACCTCTACGTCACACACCAATTATAGGCCGACCATGTTTGAAGTAAAGATCGATAGCCGCGAATTAAATGAAGGATTGTCGCGCCTGATGCAGGCGAGTAGCGATCTGACCCCCGTCATGCGTAGCATTGCCACTGCCTTGCTCAGCCATACTGAGGCCAATTTTGCAGCAGGTGGCCGACCTAAGTGGACGGCAAAAAAAGATGGTAGCCCCGCGACGTTACAAAAAAGTGGTCAATTGGCCGCATCCATCACGCCCAGCTCTGGCCGCGACTACGCCGCGATTGGCACCAATAAGCCCTACGCTGCAATTCACCAGTTTGGCGGACAAACTAGCCCGCATGTGATCCGCCCTAAGAATAAAAAAGCTTTGGCGTTTGGCGGCAAGGTTTTTAAATCGGTGAATCATCCAGGTAGCAAAATGCCAGCCCGTCCATTCCTGCCGGTCATCAATGGTGCATTACAAGCCGATGCTGCTGAAGATGTGCTCGACTTAATTGAGCGGCATTTGCAGCGCGCTTTAGCAAAATAGCCATTCTGGCGCAATCGCCGCTAGCGCGCCGACGGCGTAGCGCATAAGTATTGATGCCAGTTTCGTCTTGCACCCGCTTTATAAAGCGTTTCTACCGCCCAGCCGCACCATTGCAGCAGCCCTTGCGCTGGGGCTTGCCGCAATCCCTTTCTGAAATTTGATAAATCCAATTAAAAGCCCCCGCGCGATGATTCTCCGATCATGGCGCTATGACTACACCACTCCACATCTTTAAAGCTGGCCAACACACCGCGATGAACGGGGTGACGTTGAGTTTTAGCGAATCCGATCT
This sequence comes from uncultured Deefgea sp., assembly GCF_947072475.1. Classification (GTDB taxonomy): domain Bacteria; phylum Pseudomonadota; class Gammaproteobacteria; order Burkholderiales; family Chitinibacteraceae; genus Deefgea. The sequence continues at coordinate 31,575 of NZ_CAMTIA010000005.1, read as the reverse complement.
AGCCGCCTCGGCCGCCGCGTACAACCCTGAGTTGCACCAAGCACCGATTGTGGTTGGGCATCCAAGTACCGACAACCCTGCATATGGCTGGATCGCCGGCTTAGCCAACGACCAAGATGGCTTGCATGCTGCACCAGAACAAGTCGATCCCGCCTTTGCCGACATGGTGAATGCTGGCCGCTTCAAAAAAATCTCCGCTTCATTTTACCTGCCCGATTCGCCGGTGAACCCTGTGCCTGGCGTGTACTACTTACGCCATGTTGGTTTCCTTGGTGCGCAAGCGCCTGCGGTCAAAGGGCTCAAAGCCGCGAGCTTCGCAGACAGTGATGCTAGCGGCGTAGTCGAGTTTGGTGATTGGGATGACATACAGAACGCAGGGCTTTGGCGTCGAATGCGTGAATGGCTAATTGGCCGTTTTGGCCTCGACGAAGCCGACAAAATCATCCCTGACTACACCGTGGCCAGCTTAGAGGAAAGTGCTCGCCGTGACGACGAGCCCTCAGCAGTTGGCGCAATTCCTTATTCCGAAGTTCAACCCATTACGGATTCGTCCGCTCAACACCAAGAGGTAAACCCTGTGACCCCTGAAGAAATTGCGGCCTTAAAAGCTGAAAACCAGCGTTTGGCTGGGCTCGTTACCCAAAATGAAACCCAAGCTAAAGCTGACGCCTCTGCCAAGCGCAAGACTGAATTTGGTGAGTACATTGCGGGGCTGGTAAAGGACGGCAAAGTGTTGCCAGTCGATGCCGCTGCGCTAACGGGTGTGCTGTGCCATGCCGCAGGCGATGAAGTAGGCACTGCCGAATTTGGCGAAGGTGATGTTGCCAACCCGACGGCATGGTTGAAGTCGTTCTTAGGCCGCATACCAAAGCAAGTGAATTATGGCGAACACCCTGATGCAGGCAATCCGCCAAGTATTGATTTTGCAGACCCTCAGGCCATTGCTGATGCGGCGGTGCAGTATCAGGCGCAGCAAGAAAAAAGTGGCGTTTCAATTAAATACGAGATGGCGGTCGCACACATCGTCGCTCGTAATCAGTAAAGGAACAGGAAATGAGTAATCCGAACATCGTCAAAAACTTTACTGCCGGGGCCGCAATTCCTGCATGCACCTTGGTCAAGTTTTCGGCAGCAGAAACCGTAGTGGCTGCGACTTCGTCCACCGATCTAATTATTGGCGTCACAACGGACATCCCTGCCGCAGCGGGTGAGCGCTGCGATGTCATTCTCGAAGGCATTGCTTTTGTAAATGCTGGTGCAGTCAGTGCGCTAGGGGCTCGTTTAACTAGCGATGCGTCAGGGCGAGTGATTACCGCTGCGCCTGCCGTTGGCGTGAATGCCCAAGTGAGTGGCATCGCTTTTGATGCTGCTCTCGCCGCCGGAGACATTATCCGTGTGCTGCTCGCCCCAAGTGTAATGCAAGGCTAATTAGGAGATTTACCCATGAGTACCACCGCTTTTCCTGTCAATCCAGAACTAACCGCCGTCGCGATTGGCTACAAAAACCGCGACGTTGATTTGATCGCCGATGCGGTTTTGCCACGCATTCCAACGGCAATGAAGTTTGCCTACACCAAGTACAGCTCAACGGATGCTTATACCGTACCGACCACCCGCGTTGGCCGTAAGTCAGAGCCAACCATGGTTGATTTTGGTGGCACGCTTATTAATGACGAATGTGCCGACTGGGGCTTGGATGACTTAGTGCCTAACCAAGAAATGGAAGCTTGGGCTGCGATGCCCAAGCCAGGCACGATGGTCAGTCCAATGGCCAAGTCGGTGAGTTTGCTGTCGGGGTTGATCCAGTTGGATCGTGAAATCCGCGTGGCTAGTACGGTATTCAATGCCGCCAATTATTTAGCGGGAAATCAAGCCACATTAGCAGGTGCCACCCAATGGAGTGATTTTGCAAACTCCAATCCACTGGATGCCTTGCTGGCGGCTTTAGATGTCCCCTTGTTCCGCCCGAATACCATTGTACTGGGTCAGGCTGGCTGGACTAAATTGCGCCAGCATCCGCGTCTGATTCAGGCCGCGAATGCCTCAGCGCAAACCGGCGGTGCAATTACACGCCAAGACCTTGCTGATCTGCTCGAAGTAAAAAACGTATTGATTGGCGCAGGTTTTGTGAATAACGCCCGTAAAGGCCAAGCGCCAGTAATGAGCCGTGTGTGGGGTAAGCATTGTGGTCTGCTCTATATCAGCGAAGACCAGGCGAATGCAGATCAACCGACCTTTGGTTTTACTGCGCAATTTGGCACGCGCATTGCCGGTGACTTCCCCGATCCTAAAGCGGGTTTACGCGGTTCAAATCGTATCCGTGTCGGTGAATCCGTGAAAGAAGTGATTGCCGCTCAAGACGCGGGCTATTTCTTCCAGAACATTATTGCTTAACGGCGCGCTGGTGGGCTTGCCCCACCAGAGCTCTTTAATAAAGGAAAAAGACCATGCGTTTTAGCTTTAAAGTCCTCAGTCCCATTAATTATGGCATCGCCGTTGATGGTCGTTTTGTTGAGAAGCGTTTTGAAATCGGTTCGATTATTGAGCTACCAGAAGAAGATGCCGCGCCTTTGATCGCCTGCAATGCGATTGAATTCAACCCACAATCAGATGCGCCAAATGAAGCGTCAGTCATAGAAGCGCCTAAGAATGATTCGAGCGCTGGCACGGATCAAGCCGATCAAGCTGCAGCGGTTGATGATGCCAAGAAAGCTGGCACAAAAGAAGCGGCTAAATAATGGCCTACGCCACCCGCGCCGATATGGCTTCACGTTTTGGTGACAATGAGCTAATCATGCTCACCGACCGTGATCGCCTCGGCCTCATTGATAACGTGGTGCTGGATCAGGCTTTGCTGGATGCCTCTGCAGAAATCGATGGCTGGGTGGCGAGTCGCTACAGTTTGCCTTTGGCCAACGTCCCCCGCGTACTGGTTGGTGCGTGCTGCGATATTGCTCGTTATCGTTTGGCGGGCAATGACGTCAATGAATCCAGCATTATTCTGCGCCGGTTCGAAGACGCGCAAAAGCTACTCAAAGCCATTTCGCGAGGTGAGGTTAGCTTTGGCCTGCCGAGTACGCAAACGCCAGTCACCCGTGATGATGTGCATATTGTTGGCGGTGTGCGGGTATTTAGCCGCGACACCTTGAGCGATTACTAATGAGCGCGCCAACTTCCCCTACCATCATCGCCCAGCTCGAAGACAAGATGCTTAATGCGCTGAAAACCCAGTTGCCAACAGGCGGCTACAAGCCGCTCGTAACAACGTATGGCGGTGAGCTGGATGCGGAATGGGCTGAAGGCGTTCGCCAGTTACCGGCCGTATGGCTGTTTTGTGAAGGTGGCGGCGAGCCTACACCGTATGGCACTAGCAAAGAAAAATGGCTGATACCACTCACTTGGTCGGTGATCGTGGCCACGCGCAATCTGCGTGGCGAACGCGATGCACGGCACGGCGTGCAGGTTGGTGGGCATTTTGAAGTCGGTAGTTATCAATTATTGACGGATGTGCGCCGAGTATTGATGAACCAAGATTTCAACTTGCCCGTGCAGCATTTGAAGCCTGGGCGCTTACGGTCTTTGGGGATCAATGGTGGCCAGCGTGGCATGTCGGTGTATGCCCAACAATTTCATACTGCCTACATCGAAACGTTGAGCAAGCCAGCCGGCGATTTGACCTCAATCAAACTGGACTTTGTTTTAAAGCCTGGCGATGAAGTGGTGGATGATTCCGATTTAATTACCCTGAGGATTGAAGAATGAAAGTCATTGCTCAAACAGGCATCCAAGTGCCAATGGCCGACAACCCGCGTCGCTACATCACCGACGCCAAAGTCGTCGAGGTAGCTGACGATACCTATTACCACCGCCGAATTGCCGATGGAGATTTGCGACTGGCGACGGATGAGGATTTAGCCGCAGAGCGATCCACCACCGCAGTGACCGATGTTGCCGAAGCCGTGGCGGTTGTGGCTGAGTCCGCGCCAACTGATGTTAAACCCCGCCGTAAACCGAACGCCACCGAGGGAGAGCAATAATGGCCAGTCCAAATATTAGTTTTGACTCCATCCCAAGCAGCATCCGCAAGCCAGGGAAATACATTGAATTTAACACCAAACTAGCTGTTCGCACCTTGCCAGGCAATTTGCAGAAGCTGGTTCTCATCGGTCAACGCCTTGCCACTGGCTCGGTGCTGGCGGGCGTGCCTACCGATGTGTTTAGTGATGCCGATGCTGGTGCGTTTTTTGGGCGGGGCTCACATCTGCATAGCATGGCCGCCGCCGCATTGGCCGCGAATCCTTATTTGCAGCTGAGTTGTGTCGCCTTGGATGATGCGGTGGGTACAGCAGCATCATGCACGGTTACCTTCACCGGCACGGCGACGGCCGCTGGCACGATCACGCTTTGGATTGCGGATTGCCGTGTTGATTTACCCGTTTCTGTGGGGGATACCGCTGCAACCGAAGCCACCGCACTTAAAGCAGCTTTAGACGCGTTACCTGATCTACCGGTTTCGGCGATTGCGGCTGCAGGTGTAGTGACATTAACCGCGAAAAACAAAGGCACGCTTGGCAATCAGATCAAAGTCTCTGCTAGTGCATGGCAGGCAACCGGCTTAACGGTGGTCGCAACGCCAATGGCTGCCGGTGCAACCGACCCTGATCTTCAAACGGCACTCAGCGCGATTTTTTCGGCGGGTCATCATGTGATCGGCACGAGTTTAAATGACAGCGCCAATTTAACTAAATTGCGTACCCATTTGGACAATGTCTCTGCGGCACTTGAGCAGCGTGGTGCAGTAGCTGCGTATGGATTTACCGGCACTTTAGCCGCATCCACTACGCTGGCCACGACGATTAATAGCGGCCGCATCACTTGTGCGCTTTTGCCTGGCACGATCAGCTTGCCGTGGGAAGTCGCTGCAGCATATGCCGCAGTGATTGCCTTTGAAGAAGACCCAGCGCGGCCGCTGAACACGTTGGCATTAACCGGCATTGTGGCACCGCCACTGGCCAATCGCTTAGGCCGCACCGAGCAGGAAAACGCGCTGAACAATGGCGTAACCCCACTCGAAGTCGGCCCCGGTGAAAAAGTGCATATCGTGCGTGCGGTAACAACGTACACCAAAGACCCGCAAGGGATTATCGATATCAGTCTGTTTGACCTGACGACGATTCGCACGCTGGATTATGTGCGCCGCGCTTGCCGTGATCGCATTAGCCTGCGCTTCCCTCGTGAAAAGCTCAGCCAACGCACTGCGCCACGCGTTTGGAGCGAGCTGTTCGACGTATTGACCAAGCTCGAAGAACTCGAAATCGTTGAGCTAGTGACCGAGAACAAAGGCAAATTGCTGGTCGAACGCGACAGCCAAGACCCGAATCGACTCAATGCGCGTATCCCGTGTGATGTGGTGAATGGCTTGCATGTGTTCGCGGGCCGGATTGATTTGTATCTGTAATGTGATGTGGCGGGCATTTGCCCGCCCTTGAAACAAGGGGCTAAAGATGGCTTTAGAAGAATTCGCTGGCGCGATTGTGCTGGAAGTCGATGGTAAGGAGGTCGAAGTGGTTGATCTAACCGCGACCACTAAGACTGGCCGCAAGTTAGTCAAAACAATGAATCGCACTGGCAAGCCACGCGGCTATGCCAAAGGCGTGATGGATTTTGATTTGAGTATTACGGTGGTGATCCCACTATCGGGCGATCTCGATTGGTTGGCCGTCGAAGGCGCGAAGATTACGATTTTCCCCGTGTCCGAAGGTGGCAAACGCACCACGTATCGCGATTGCATCGTATTAGAAAAATCCGAGAAGTACTCGGTCGACAATGAAGGCCGTCGCGATTTGAAAATCGCCGCAATGGATGAGGTGCAAGAATGATACAAGCCAAGCAGCGGCTCAAATACGGCGTAGAGTTTGGCGGTCAGTTACATAGTGATTTTGCACTGCGCTTACCGACGATGGCCGACAATATTGCGGTGTTTGATGAACTGCCCGATGGTGGTGGTCTGGCGCTCAATGTCGGAATTCTTGCGCGTTGTTTGACCCAACTGGGTGAAATCCCTTTGCAGCAAGTGCAAGAGCCAAAATGGTTGGCAACGGTGTTGGTGGATGACGATTACGACGTGCTATGGACTGAGCTGCAAGCGCTTAAAAAAAAGCGGCTGCAATCGAACAGCGTCGTCACGGAATCGAACTTGCCCTGCTAAGTGTGATGCGGCTGGGATTTAGCCGCACTGAAGTGCTGGCGATGAGCGAGGTGCGATTCGCCAGTTTACTATCTCTGGTTTCGCCAAGTCCTGCAAAGCCATCCCCTACATCTAATGCCGATGGTGTGCGTAAAGTGACTTCGCTGCGGCGCAAGCCAAGTGAACAGCGCATGCACCCCGATGGGGTCAATGCTTCAGGAGAGCGTGATGTCCGGTAATTTGCAAGTTTCCATGCTACTGAAGGCGGTCGATCAGGCCTCCTCAGTACTCAAACAAGTCAGCCAAAATGCCAATGCGCTCGCCGAGCGTGCCGCCCGTTTTTCCAAAGATGGCCAAAATCAAACGCAACGTGCCTATCGCGAAACGGCTCAGGTTTTTAATCGCGGCGTGGCCGATCAGTCGCGCAGCGCCAGTACATTAGCCGAGCGTGCCGCACGCTCAGCCAAAGATGGACAAACCCAAACGCAACGTGCCTATCGTGAAACGGCGCAGGTATTTAATCGCGGCGTGTCCGATCAAGCTCGGCAGTCTGAGCGCGCCGCTCAGTCTCGTGAGCAGGCCAGTGTGCGTGCTGAAAATGCCATTCAACGCGAAATCACCCAAACCGAGGCGGCCTATCGCCGCGTAAGTCGTGCCGCGACTTCAAGCGCCACCGCCCAACAGCGCGCTTTTGCTGGCGTTAGCACCCAAGCCCGTCGGACAACGACTGATTTACAAGCGATGAAACGGCAACAAGAACAAATTGTCCGTCAAACTCGGCAAAGTACTGGCGGTGGTGGAATGGGTAATACGGCAATGGCTGTTGGGGGCGGCGTTATTGCTGGAGGTTACGCAGCCAGCCGCCCCATTGGCGAGACAATGAGCTATGACCGTCGTTTGGCCATGATGAGTAATACCGCTTATTCCGATAAAAATTTAGCGGGTCGTCAGGCTGGAATGAAAGAGTTAGATACTGCGATTGTTCATTCGGTACGCACTGGGGGTGGTACACGTGAAGATGCGGCAGAAACCTTGGATGGCTTACTCGCCTCTGGCGCGATAAGCCAAAAGTCGGCAATGAATTTATTGCCCACGTTGCAGAAATTTTCAACGGCAACGGGGGCTGATCCAAAGGCATTGGGTGATATTGCAATCCGTGGCATGCAAACCTTTGGGATTAAAGAATCCGAGCTTCCAAAGGCGCTGGATATGGCGATTATGGCGGGGCAAAAAGGTGGCTTTGAACTGAAAGATATGGCCAAGTGGTTGCCTCAGCAAATGGCCGCAGGTAAGCAAGCAGGATTGTCTGGGATGGGGGGCTTTGCCAAATTACTTGCGGCTAATCAAGCGTCCGTAATCACCGCTGGTAGCAAAGATGAGGCAGGTAATAACTTGGTCAATTTGTTGGCCAAAATCAATTCAAATGATACCAAGGCAGACTTAAAAAAATTACACATTGATCTTCCTGGCACCTTGGCAAAAGCGCGCAGTGAAGGCACCGATGGCCTGGATGCCTTTGTGGGGATTGTGGATCACGTCGTTGGAAAAGATAAGCGCTTTGCTGAATTGAAAAAGCAGGCTGCTAGCGCACCGACGAAAAGTGTAGAAAAGCAAGACGCGATGAATGGCATGGCCGATATTTTACAAGGTTCGGCGATTGGTAAGGTGATTCAAGATCGCCAAGCTTTAATGGCGTTGGTTGCGTTGATGAACAACCGTGACTACGTGAAAGGGATTGAAAAGCAACTACCTAATGCAGCTGGTACTGGCGAGGCTAACTTTCAGACGATTGCTGCGACCGATGATTTTAAGGTTAAGCAAGCAGCTAATGAAAATGCCATTGCAAAACAAAAAGCGCTGGGTGGTGTGAATGGTGTTGTGGGTGATGGTGCTGACTGGTGGACTCGGTTTGCACGTGATAACCCGCTGTTTGCGACGGCAACTAGTGGCTCGATTGAGACGGGAAAAGTGGCCGCTTCTGCAGGAGGAGTTACAGGGACACTGCTGCTACTGCAGCGTTTTTTGGGTGCGAGTGGCAAGGTTGCGGCAACTGAGGCGGCACCCAGTGTGTTTTCGCGCGTAGCAGCTGCTGCGGCGCCTGCTGTAGGGCCATTTGCCGCAGGCGTTGCACCATTAGGTGTTATGGCCGGTGTGACTGCGTGGGCTCAAAAAGAAGATAAAAGCACCGAGACTAATTTTTTGGTTGGCTTATCAAAATGGTTGGATGGATTCATTGGCAAGCAAGCTGAGTTTGACTCACGCCGTGAAGCGCAATTGCAATCGTTACTGACAACCCCGATCAAGGTCGTTGTCGAAGTCAAAGACGGCAACATCGTCGCGCAAATGAACCAATGGCAAGTCATCAAAGAAAAGAGATTCTAATCATGGCTTGGAAAGACAATCTACAAGACGCCAGCTTTCGCAATGTTGCGCTGGAGGTCATTTCTTGTGAAGAAACCGGCGGCCATGATGTGGCCAAGCATTCTTACCCGTATCGCCCTGGTATTGAAACCGAAGATTTGGGTTTAAAAGAGCGCACCTTTCATTTGACGTGTGCTTTTTGGGGCGATGATTACGAAACGCCGCTGATGGATCTGACTCAAGCTTTGTCTATGGAAGGCATTGGTGAGTTAAAGCACCCCGTTTGGGGCAGTATTTGGGCTCAGCCGACGGATTGGAGCCCGACTTTTCAGGCTGAAGATCCTGACTATGTCGCGATCAAAATCACATTTTTAGAAGCCTCAACGCCAACGCCTTTGTTTATTCGGCAATCGCCTACATTGATCGCTGAAGCGGCAATGCTCAGTGATGAGCCGGTGCTGGCCGCTGCAACCGATGCCTTGGCGGCAGAAGTTGAAGGTATTAGTTTATCGGGGGTGCTGGAGCGGATCCAAAGCGCCCGTACTTTAATGACCGAGACCCTCTCTGGCGTGCAATCGATGGTGGCGGGTGCGATTCGTTCGGTAACCGATGTCATTGATATGCCGCGTGCGTTTGCCAGTGATTTAATTGATGGTTTATCTGGGGTACTGAGTACCGGCAATCGATTTAATCCAAAGAATTTATTCGGCAGCTGGAAAGGCTTGCTGGATAACGCTAAACGCATGGGCCGCATGCCTGGCAATCTGTTTAAAAACTGGCAGCGTGAAAAAAGCGGCACTGCGCCACAAGCGCGTGATGTACGATCGGTCGAGCGTTTCCAGCGCACGGTGAGCGCGGCGATTTTGGCCAGTAGTGCTGGTCAGATTATGGTGGATGAAGTCCGGCGCGGTGCCGCGATTCGCGCTAAGCCGAGTGCACCGATTAATCGTCCCGAAGTGCCCAGCGGCAACGTAAATAGTGCAAATTCAAACGCGAGTATTTCCGCCAGCACTGCAACAAACACTGAGCGTGAATTAGCGCCGATTTTAACGCCCAAGCAAGTTGAGCAATTGGTGGCGGATGTGCGTACTGAGATTAACGCGGCGATTGCCTTATTGCGACCGCAGCCCGATGAAATCAACGAGCCTGATTTTGATGCCGCTAAGCAGCTGATTACTTATCGCCCAGTGATTGAGGCGCTGAAGTCGCAAGCGTTGGCGATTCAAGAGGCAGGTTCGGCCGTGATCGCGATTCGGCCGCCATTGATTGAACGCACCGTGCCGTTCGCGGGTAATTGGCACTTGTTGGCGCACGAATGGTATGGCGATTACACCCGTGCCAGCGAATTAGCCCGGCTCAATCCGCAGGTAACTTTGCCTAATAATCTGCAACGTGGCGATGTGGTGAATGCTTATGCGCGCTGAGGACAAAATTACTTTACTCATTAACGGCACTGCCCACGATGATTGGATGCGCTACGACGTTGATAGCGATCTGTTTATCCCTGCCGATGCATGGAGTTTAGAGCTGGGCTTGGCCGGTGGCCAAGTGCCACCCAAACTATCCGAAGGCACGGCGATTCGCTTGATGCTTGGTGGTGATGTGGTGTTGTCGGGCGTGCTCGATTGCGTTGCTGAACGAATTGATCGCCAGCAACACAGTTTTAGCCTTCGCGGCCGCGATGGCGCGGGCATCTTAGTGGATTGCTCTGCGCCGATTTTTACCACCAAGCAAGCCACGCTGGCTGAAGTTGTAAAAACCATCGTTAACGAGCTTGGCGTGAGGCAAGTCCGCATCGCCGCTGAGTCATCTTTTCGCGCCGATAAAGTCAATATTGAGCCCGGCGATACGGCATGGGACGCGTTGCAACATGCTGCTGAAGCGGCCGGCCTATGGCCGTGGTTTGAACCGAATGGCACGCTGGTTGTCGGAGGCCCGGATTATTCTGCACCCGTCGTTGGTACGTTGATTTTGGGTGGCGGTGATTTGTCGGCCGATCAACAGCCGCTTGAATCATTGAGCGTAACCCGCGATCTGGCACGGCGCGTATCGCAGATTACCGTGCTTGGCCAAACGCATGGCGGTGGCATGGATGGCAATAGCGAAGGTAAGAATACGTTAAAAGCCACCGTAAAAGACCCGACGATTCACGTTTATCGTCCCAAGATTGTCATCGATCACGAAGCCGATACCCCAGGCATCGCCCAAACGCGAGCTAGAAAACTGCTGGCCGACTCGCGCTTAGCCGCTTTTACCGTTGAAGGAGTGGTGACTGGACATCGGGCACCAAACGGCAAACCGTGGGCACCAGGCATGCGCGTCCATGTGGTTAGTGCCCGCCACCAGCTCGACCAAATTTTGTTTTGCACCGCACGCAAAATAAGCGGCGGCCGTGGACAACCGAGCGTAACGCATTTGACGCTGAAAGAAGATGCTTTGTGGATCCCCGACGCACACCCGCATAAACGCAAGCATCGACGGAGTAAGAATGACTCTAACGGCCAAATTTTAAACATACCTGGATACCAACAATAATGTGGCGTGAAATCGATCAACGGATCAAACAAGGCTTGGGGCGAGTCCGCCAAGCATTTCGCGGGCGCATTGTTGGCGTGAAAAATGCTGGCGCAGTGATGCTGGTACAGGGTGAAGGTCTTTCTGGCGAGAAGTTGCTCGACGCCGAGTTATTCCAGCAATTCGGTTTCACTAGCATGCCGCCTGAAGGCACGATGCTCGTATCCCTACCAATTGGCGGTAAGACTAGCCACAGTATTGTGGTGGCGACCGAGCATGGCACATACCGCCTGAAGTTTTTGGAGAATGGTGAAGCGGCGATGTATAGCCAAGAAGGTGCATATGTCGCAATCCGCAAAGGCCGCGTGGTTGAGGTTGACTGTGTTCGCTACGTGGTCAATGCCAGTGAAGAAGTAGTATTCAATACGCCAAAGGTGCACGCTACAGCACAGATTTTAGCTGATGGTGAGATTACCGATCTGGCCGCTACAGGCGGCAAGTCGATGTCGAATATGCGCAGCGTGTACAACGGGCATGACCATAAAGAAAATGATGCTAAGGGCAATACGAATAAGCCGAATCAGCTGGTTTAACTTTTCATCTGGCCTTGAATTTATGTAAGGAAGCCCTCACTATTATTAGTAGTACTGTCTTGTTGCCTTGGGTTTTTCTTAATCTAATATTGTGGGGAATTTGAAATGATTGAAAGCTTTCTTGAGTGGTACCGCTCTCTTTCTGAAAATGAGCGCGCAGAAATTGTAATATGGGCGTGGAGTGATCTTGATGGAATTATTGGTGAAAAAGGGCTTTTCTCTTGTCTTGATTGCTTGCCAGGCACATTAGCAAACTGGATTAACGCTCCAGCGAAAACTGATGAAGAAGATAACTTTACCGCCCCTTCAACAAAGCTCTCTATGCTAATAGGGTTACTCGACCAGACTCTCTCTGTGATGGGCACCAAAGCACACTGGGAATCTGTTAAAGAAGAACAAAAGGGACTTCTGGCATGGATTATTGAACAGGATGGTGACAGTAATAAACTTGATCTTTTACGTAAAAGTATTGCAGGGATAGATACTCGTGCAGATGATTGGTCTGAAATTGCTCGTGTGTGGACAACTTTACGTAAAGAAAAAATAACTGACGCTGGATTACTTGCATTGCGCCGTCAAAGCAGGCTTGAACGTATGAGGCAGCGTAACATTCAACCTGTCACTGCTTGATGTAAATCACCCCACTGAACCCCATCCACCCGATGGGGTTTTTTATTGCCCGTACCATTCCTTAAAGCACGCTAATCGTCATTTTGGCGCGGTGCATTGATGATGATGCTATGGAACCCAAACTAAATCCGATGACGGGTGGCTATGACCCGATTCAACGCGCTAGCGCCCTAGAAAACGCCGTTTACTTGCGTTTGATGGTACCGCTAGGAAGCTGGTGGCGTGATCCGCTACTGGGTTCGCGTCTGCATGAATTAGCCCGAGAAAAAGACCTGCCCCGTGTTCGTCGCTTGGCTCAGCAATATGCGGCCGATGCGTTAAAGCCATTGCTCGACGCGGGTGAAGCGAGCGCGATTAATGTCACTGCCGATGCTTTTCATGATGGCTGGTTACGCTTATCGATTCGTGTCACTGATGCCGGTGGCCAAGAGCAGTTGTTTCAACATCCTGTTGCGGTAGGTGGTTAAGATGGCGCGAGATATTCCAAGTATTGCAGCCATTGAAGCGGCTTTATTGCGTGATGTTTTAAATAAAACAGGGCCTTTGCGACCATCGCGCATTTCAGACTTACAAGTTCGTGCCGCAGGTACTGCGTCAGCAATTGAGGGCTTGTACGAGCATCAAGAGTGGATTGTTCAGCAGATTTTTCCTGATACCGCCGATACCGACATGCTGGAACGCCATTGCGCCGTGCGTAAAATCACTCGCAAAGCGGCGGTATCGGCAGGTGGTACGGTCGCCGCAACAGGGCAAGCCGGGTTAACTATTCCAACGGGCCTGACATTACAACACGCCGATGGCCGTGCTTATCGATCTACAGCACCGGCACTGATTAATGGGGCTGGATTAGCAACAGTATCAGTCAGCGCCGTATTAGCGGGTGAAGCTGGCTCAATGGTTGCGGGGCAAGCCCTTACATGGCAATCGCCGCCGCTCGGCGTTGCGGGTAACGCAACAAGTAACGAGATTACTGGCGGCACAGACCTTGAAGCGGATGACAGTATGCTGGCGCGGCTACTCGATCTGATTCAACGTCCCCCAGCCGGTGGCAATCAATATGACTTTAAACGCTGGGCGCTCGAAGTACCTGGCGTCACAGCGGCCTACGTTTACCCCCTGCGCAGAGGGTTTGGTACTGTCGACGTGGTGATCACCGCTAACGGTGGCTTGCCTTCGCCAGAGGTTCTCGCGAGTACGCAAAGCCATATCGATGACGAACGCCCGGTCACAGCTAAAAACACGGCCGTAATTACTCCAACGCTCAGTGCCATTGCACTCGATTTAAAAATCAAACCCGTTGTGGGTTTTACACTGGCGGCGCTCGATCCAAAAATCCGCGCCGTGATTACCGCGTATTTTGCCGCACTGCAACCGGGTGATCATATGGTGGTCAATAAATTACTCGGCCAGCTCACGACGCTGCCAGGGGTTAGTGACGCCAAAATTACCTCACCTGCGGCCAATGTGCTGGCGATTGTTGATGCCAACCAAGTGCAATGGCTACGCCAAGGCGCGGTGGCTATCGGTTTATTGCCATGATGCACGCTGAATTATTAGCTCGCTTATTGCCCCCCGTTGCGTATCAAGCCAACGAGCCACAGCTTGCTGCTGAGCTGGCCGCAGAAGGTGCTGCACTTGATGCAGCTTTATGTCGTGCCAAACGTATTGCATCAGCAGTAACGCCTTTTGGTGCCGGTGATTTATTGCCCAATTGGGAGCGCGTTTGCGGCTTAAAACCATCGGCTGAAGCGGGTTATCAGCAGCGCTTGCAAGCGGTATTGGCCAAGCTAGCTGAAACCGGTGGCCTCTCTATTCCGTATTTCACCAACCTTGCCGCCAGCATGGGCTACACCATCGCCATTGAAGAGCCACAGCCATTTCGGGCTGGCGTTAATCGTGCTGGCGAGACGATTTATCACCCCGATGTGATGTGGTGTTGGCGCGTCCATGTGAGCGGTAGCAATACGCAATCCTTTAATTTTAGAGCAGGTGTTTCATGTGCCAGTGAGCGCTTGCTGTCTTTTGGCGATCCGGTGCTGGAGTCCGTATTCACGGATTTAAAGCCTGCTTTTTCCTACGTCGATTTCACTTACTCGGGGGGCTAATATGCTGCCAATTCAAAGTCCAGATAATTTATTTCGTGACGGTATACCAGGTTCTGAGTTAGGCACTATTTTGACTGCCGCATGGCTCAATGGCATGCAAGCAGAAAATTTAAGCATTCTGCAAGCAGCAGGAATCGCACCTAGCGCCGCCACCAATCAAATTTTGCTGGCATTGCGTGCCGCTGGGGTGTTTCAGACCGCATCATTGAATGACAACACGACAAAAGCCGCTACCACGGCTTTTGCGCAGCTGCTCGTGAATGGCCGGCTGGTTAAATCAGTTGCAGGTGGTGTGACTGTCAATCTGAGTGCGGTTGAGTCTAGCTTTGCGATTATCGAATTCACCGGCGCGCTAACTGCCAATATTGCGGTGACGGTGCCGAATGTCTCTGGGCATTGGACGATTAAAAACGGCACGACTGGGGCGTTCACACTCACCGTCAAAACTGCAGCGGGCACTGGCGTAGCGATCACGCAAGGCTTGGTCTGGCCGGTGTATTGCGACGGCACAAATGTATTGGATGCGGCGAGTGATTTTAAAGACATCGCGCTCAGTGGGATCTCGACTGCGCCGACGGCGGCTCGATCGGTTAATACGCTTCAACTCGCGAACATGTCCGCTTTGGCCGCTGCAGTTGGCACCGATGGTGGGTTTAGTTTTAGAAATTTGCTGATCAACGCTGCAGGCACGATCAATCAGCGCGGTTATGTCTCGGGTGCTGCGACTACAGCAGCAAATCAATACACACTTGATCGCTGGCGAGTAGTGACGGCGGGCCAAAATCTGAGCTGGGCCGCGAGTGGTGCGGTAATGACGATGACCGCGCCAGCGGGTGGCGTTGAGCAAGTGATTGAAGGTGCCAATATTATCGGCGGTACGTATGTGCTCAATTGGACCGGCACAGCAACCGCGACAGTCGCAGGTACTGCTATCGCAAAAGGTGCATCTTTCACTCTGTCAGCAAACTCAAATGCCGTTGTCCGCTTCACCGGCGGCACATTCAGCATGCCGCAGATTGAGCAGGGGGCAGTGGCGACGGCATTTGAGATGCGGCCCATCAATTCTGAAATTCAATTCTGTCAGCGTTACTATGAGAAAACGTTTCCGCAGGGGATGGCACCGATGAATGGTGTCGGTGCAAGTGGAGCGTGTCTGATTAGCATTGTGTATCAAGGGCAGTCGACAAGTTCTTCTCAGCCGCTTGCGCAGTGGCAATTTAAGGTAGAAAAACGAGCAACGCCCGCGATCCAGATGTTTAATCCCGGCTCTTTGGGGGCTGCGGGACAGTGGGTAAATGGGTCTGGGTCAGCGACATCGTCAAATGCCCGCTGTTTAGCGGCGTCGTCCCGAGGAGCGACATTCGACAATTCTGACACTGCAATCGGGCCGCAGACGTGGTATCTACACGCAATCGCTGATGCTGAACTTTAAAAGGGATCAATCAATATGTATCAATTAACAAGTGGTGCTGATTCAATTCTGCATGTCGAAGCGGGCGCACATATTCCGCGTGGTCATCGACTTTGGGAAGACTACGAGCAATGGCTCGCAGATGGCGGCGTACCGCAGCCAGCTGTGACTGACGAGCAAACACGGCAAAACGTAGTTGAAAAGATCAACGCCTGGCGCGATCAGCAAGAACAAAAGGGCTTTGTCTTTCGCTACGATGAGCATACATGGGACGGCGGCGTGGCGGTCGCAACGCGGCTACAAAACAGCGTCAAAATGCCTGCACTGTCAGATGGGTTTTATTGGACTGATGCCGATAACGTCGATGTGCCGATGACGCTAGAGCAGCTGCAACAACTCAACGCCGCGCATGATCAAGCGATTTTTAATCAAGGGTTTCGGATTCACGATCGACAGCGCACCATGAAAGCTGAAGTCGAAAAACTGAGCGGCGAGGCGCTGTCGGCGTACATCGTCGATTGGCCTAAGTGATCCTATAACCCATTTTTGGGCTTCTCTCTAGCCAAGATAGAGCTGTTTGTTGCGGAGGTTGATATGTAAAACGCTGGCCTGCTTGTGGCCTAGTAATGAGCAAAGATGGAAATGAGACGGCGAACGATCGAGTGTTGTAGCACTCGATCGAACCCGAGCCACTGACTAGACAGTGAACTCAGCCAAGGCCGCTACCCTGTACAGGATGGGCGAAGCCTAGCGCAATAACGGGTTTACGACAAACTATGGAAACGATCCGCTGTGCTCAATGCGACAAAAAGCTCGCAGAAGGCCAATACACTGCACTAAATATCAAATGCCCCCGCTGCGGGGCACTCAATTTACTGAGAGCCAAGAGCTCCGAACCAGAACGCCGTTGAGCATCCTGGATACTATTATATGCATGCCAATCCGATCATTCCATGGCTGGGCGGAAAACGCCGTCTAGCAGATCGCCTGATCCCTTTATTCCCGCCGCATGAATGTTATGTGGAAGTATTTGCCGGTGGCGCAGCTTTGTATTTCCTGCGCCCCGTTCCGGCTAAGACCGAAGTGCTCAACGACATTAACGGCGAGCTGGTCAATCTGTACCGAGTGATCCAAAACCACATGGAAACCTTTGTGCAGCAGTTCAAGTGGGCGCTGTCGAGTCGGCAAATATTTAAATGGGAACAAGAGAAACGCCCTGAGACGCTGACTGACATTCAGCGCGCAGCGCGCTTCTTTTACTTGCAGCAACACGCCTTCGGCGGGCGCGTCGATGGTCAGACCTTTGGTACCGCCACTACCGGCCCATCAATCAACCTATGCCGCATTGAAGAAAATCTCAGCGCGGCATGGATGCGCATGGCTGGAACGTATATCGAGAACTTGGCGTGGCAAGATGTAATGCAGCGCTACGACCGACTGCATAGCTTCTTCTACTGCGACCCGCCGTACTGGCAAACTGAGGGTTACGGTGTCGATTTTGGCTTTGAGCAATACGAGCAGTTAGCCGAGTTCATGCGTAGCTGCAAAGGCAAAGTGATGGTGAGCATCAATGACCATCCTGACATTCGACGCGTGTTCGATGGTTTTTGGATTGAGGGCCTAGACATCAAGTACAGCACCGGCAACGCCCACGGCGCACCGAAGACCAGCAAAGAGCTGGTGATCTGCAACTGGGAGCCACAAGTGATGGGTGGACTGTTCTAACGCGCAACAAAAAGCCCCGCGTTCAAGCGGGGCTAGTGACATTCATCGTGCAATTTGTTTGTATATGCTGCAACATACGCCTAAGCCATTTATCGCGCAAAATCACGCCAAAAATCGCGCCGCGCTACATATTTGGGCGCACGCAACGCGATGCTCTGCGCTGGAGCAAAAATCATCCCTGCGCCGGTTGATCATGATGGCCTCGATACTGATCTTTCCAGCACCCTATTGCCACCCAAGCTAATCTACACAACGCCCTCACACCAATACCCACTCGGTGTAATGATGAGTTTGCCTCGCCGCATGGCCTTACTCGAGCAAGCTGCACAGCACAATGCGTGGATTATTGAGGACGATTACGACAGCGAATTTAGCTACGATCAGCGACCGCTCCCCGCCCTGCAAGGGCTGGATCAGCAAGGCCGTGTGATTTATATCGGCACCTTTAGCAAAGTGCTGTTCCCATCATTACGCATCGCTTATCTTGTTTTGCCACCCGATTTAATCCCGGCCTTTGTCAATGCGCGCGCCGCGTTTGACGGCCATACACCGCAACTGGCGCAAGCCGTCACCGCCGATTTTATGCACCAAGGGCATTTCGCCAGCCATATCCGGCAAATGCGCGTGCTCTATCGTAGCCGCCGAGATTTACTGCTCACTGGCTTGCAACCACTCTCCGAGCTGATTCAAACCGTTAATGTGAACGGCGGCTTGCAATTTGCAGTTGAAGTCGATCATCAGCGCGAACCGCAATGGACCGCAGCCGGCCAAGCGCAAGGCCTCGCGCTACGACCACTGTCGCAATTTTATTTTGGGGAAAGAAAAAAAAGCGGCTGGCTTTTGGGGTATGCATCGCTGAGTAATATTCAAATTAACTCAGCAGTCGATACCCTCAAAAAATGTCTTTGATTGAAGATTTGATTCAATAAAAAGCCAGCTGTACCTTAAAAATAACGATGGCAAGCCATGCAGGCGACAATCAGCGAAGCGAATTGCGCCAAATCACCGTGGGTGGATAAGACAAGACAAGACAATGAGACTCAAGCATTGAGCAATCCGCACCAAGATCGGTTCAATTTACGCCAAAGCCGGTGCAATTCGCAAAAGCTCATTGCCCCCTACGGTTGCATCGAATTCGGATCGATTGCGGCTTAGGAGTGGAAGTTGCAGTTCAGCGCGGGTCACGACCCGCCCTTATACCGCTTTACAACTGAGCCAACTCGCGCATAAAAAAACCGCCATTACTGGCGGTTTTCATTGCATCCGGCGTCTTACCGCTGCGCGAGCAATACGCCGAACAAAATCAATGTGCCTCTTCCCAATTATTGCCAACGCCAACTTCGGCTAATAACGGCACTTTTAGTTGCGCTACGCTAGCCATGATTTCAGGCAGTTTGCGGGTGACTAATTCCAGCTCGGCTTCTGGCACTTCCAAGATCAATTCATCGTGTACTTGCAGTAAGAGCTTGCTGTTTAATTGCTCATCAGCCAACCACTTTGCCACAGCAATCATTGCCAATTTGATTAAATCGGCGGCGGTGCCTTGCATTGGGCCGTTAATCGCGGCGCGCTCAGCGCCAGCGCGTTTGGCGCCATTGCTCGATTTGATTTCGGGCAGCCATAAACGGCGACCAAACACGGTTTCGACATAGCCCAGCTCGCGCACCGATTGCCGAGTTTGCTCCATATAATCGGCCACGCTGTAAAAGCGATTGAAATAGCGCTCGATAAAGGTTTTTGCCGCTTCGCGGGTGATTTCCAATTGCTGCGCCAAGCCAAACACGCCCATACCGTAAATCAAACCAAAGTTAATCGATTTGGCATAACGGCGCTGCTCGCTGCTCACTTCATCCAGCGCAATGCCAAACACTTCGGCCGCAGTGGCTTTGTGAATGTCTTGGCCTTGTTCAAACGCTTTGAGCATCGCAGCGTCGTTAGATAAATGCGCCATAATCCGCAGCTCAATTTGCGAATAATCGGCCGAAACAATTTTGCTGCCCGCTGGCGCGATAAACGCTTCGCGGATTTTGCGGCCCTCTAGCGTGCGCACAGGGATATTTTGCAAATTCGGCTCGGACGAGCTCAAGCGCCCAGTGACTGCGACGGTTTGATTAAAGCTGGTGTGAATTCGGCCGGTTTTTGGGTTCACCATTAAGGGCAGTTTGTCGGTATAGGTAGACTTTAATTTCGACAAACTACGATGCTCGAGCAGCACTTTGGGCAGAGGATAATCTTTGGCCAATTCGCTTAAGACTTCTTCGTCGGTGGATGGCGCGCCTTTCGGGGTTTTTTTAATCACTGGCAATTGCAGTTTTTCAAAAAAGATTTCGCCCAATTGCTTGGGTGAAGCCAAATTAAACGGCTGGCCCGCCAGCTCGTAAGCGTGGTTTTCTAATTCAATTAAGCGCAAGCCAATCTCGTGGCTTTGCTTTTGCAATAAAGCTGAATCGAGCAAAATGCCGTTGCGCTCCATGATGTACAGCACATCGCGCGATGGCATTTCGATGTCGCGATACACTTCCAGCATCCGGCCAGTTAAGCGCGGCTTAAGGGTATGCGCCAGACGCAAAGTAATATCGGCGTCTTCGGCCGCATACCTGGTGGCGGTATCAACATCGACTTCGGCAAAGCCAATTTGCTTGGCGCCTTTGCCGCAAATATCGGCGTATTTAATCGTCGTTTCACCGAGCTCACGCGCTGCTTGATCATCCATATTGTGCTTTTCGTGGCTGGCCAATACGTAAGACATCAATAAAGTGTCATCGCAAATGCCTGCGAGCTCAATGCCGTAATTGGCCAAGACATGTTGATCGTATTTCAGGTTTTGCCCAACTTTGCCGTGCTGGGTTGATTCTAACCACGGCTTTAATAAGGCCAAGGTTTCGTCAAACGGCAGTTGTTCGGCATGATCTGGTCCGCAATGCGCCAACGGCAAGTACGCCGCCTCGCCTTCCGTTACCGAAAAAGACATCCCGACCAAGCGCGCCTGCATGGCGTCAAGGCTGGTGGTTTCGGTATCAAAAGCGGTAATGGCTGCGGCATTGATTTTGGCTAACCAATCGCTCAACTGCGCGGCGGTTTGAATGATTACATAATGCCGCTCAATGCTGGGTGCGGTAGGTATTTCAACCTGCGCCTCATCTAACATTACTTGGGTAGCAATACCCTCAGTTTTTTCTGCAAATAAATCATCACTGCCGCTGCTAACTGCGGGCGCGCGGCTTTCTAATTCGCGCACCCAACTGCGAAAACCAAACTGCTTAAACAACGCCAATAAGGTCGCGCTGTCTTCAGTTGTTGGCACTAAATCGGCAATACCTTGCGGGATTTCGGCGCTGAGATCGACATCGCATTTAATCGTCACCAAGGCTTTGGCCAGCGGCAACCATGGCAAGGTATCGCGCAGATTTTGTCCCACCACGCCTTTGATTTCATCGGCGTGAGCGATCACATTATCCATGGTTTGATATTCAGCCAACCATTTGGCCGCGGTTTTTGGGCCGCATTTAGGCACACCCGGCACGTTGTCCACAGTGTCGCCAATCAATGCCAGATAATCCACGATTTGCTCAGGCCACACATTAAATTTGGCAAACACTTCATCGCGGCGCAGCACTTCGCTGGTCATGCTGTTTTCGATACGGGCAAACTCATCGACCAATTGCGCCATGTCTTTATCGCCAGTCGACATAATGGTGGTAATGCCTTGGCGGCTCGCTTCGCGCGCTAAAGTACCGATCACATCGTCAGCTTCTACCCCATTGATCATCAAAATCGGAATCCCAAACGCAGCCACGGCTTGATGAATCGGCGCGATTTGCACCCGTAGCTCATCGGGCATCGATGGACGCTGCGCTTTATATTGATCGTAAAGTGCATCGCGAAACGTTGGTCCTTTAGCATCGAACACACACGCGATATAATCAGCTGGGGTTTGCTGACGCAGTTTTTTCAACATATTCACAAAGCCATACAGCGCATTGCTAGGTGTACCATCGGGGGCGGTTAAATCTCGAATCGCATGGAAAGCGCGATACAAATAAGATGATCCATCGATTAAAAGCAGCGTTGCCATGCGAGAATTCTCTATACTGTTGTAAGAATGGGGATTGCAACCCACATTATACGCCGTACTCAGGCCAAAGATTCCCAATGCGTTGCGCGCCCTTGTGCAATGCCTTTGCGATGGATTAAAGCCGCACTAATTGATCAGCTTGGTGACAGCTCAACATCGCTCGACCTTATTTTTACTCCCAAGGAGTGCCTCATGCGTCACCTTATTTTGGGCCTTAGCTTTTGTTTGACGCTACCAGCTTTCGCCGCCACTATCGGCGATGGCGTTGCCGATACCCCGCCGGCGATGCCGGCAGAAACCAAATCAAATAAACCACAACCACAACCCGACATCCGTATTGTTGAAAAAGGCGATGCCACGCTCACTGAATACCGCATCAATGGCCGGCTATATCAAATCAAAGTCGTGCCGAAAGTCGGCAAGCCATATTTCTTAATTGATCCTAACGGCCAAGGTAATTTCGTGACGCAAGGCAATATGATTGATAATATCGCCGTCCCAAGCTGGGTTATATTGGAATTCTGAGAGCGCTCCATGTCTGTTTTTACTACCGTCGGCATCGACGAAATTACGCCATTTTTGCACCGCTATTCATTAGGCCAATTGGTCGAGCTTAAAGGCATTTCTGCCGGTGTGACCAATACCAATTATTTTGTCACAACGACGCATGGTAAATATGTACTGACTTTGTTTGAAACCCTGCGCGCCGATGAACTACCTTTTTACGTCAATTTAATGGTACATCTAGCGCAGCACGGCATCGCCGTTGCCGCGCCGATCGCCAATTTGCAACACCAATACATTGATCAACTCAACGGCAAACCAACGCTGATCGTACCTTGCTTGCCTGGCTCGGTCGCCGAATCACCCACCGCAGAACAATGCGCCCAAGTGGGTGAAATGTTGGCCCAAATGCATTTGGCCGCAGCGAGCTATCCAGCCCAAATGCCCAATCCGCGCGGTCCACACTGGTGGACGGCCATTGCGCCAACGCTATATGCATTGATGAAGCCACAAGACGCCGATTTACTCGCTGCTGAAGTGGCACTCCAAGCACAACACCAGCACGATGCGCTGCCAACCGGGGTGATTCATGCGGATTTATTCCGTGATAATGCCTTAATGAATGGCGAGCACGTTGGCGGATTTATTGATTTTTATTATGCCTGCACCGACGTCTTGCTATACGACTTGGCGATCACGCTCAACGATTGGTGCGTGCTCGAGGATGGCGAAATCGATGATGAACGCGCACTGGCAATGCTCAACGCCTACCAAAGCGTGCGGCCACTCAGTCTTGCCGAAATTCAAGCTTGGCCAACACTACTGCGGGCTGCCGCACTGCGTTTTTGGGTATCTCGCTTGCTGGATTTTTACCAACCAGCGGCCGGTGAAATGACGTTTGCTAAAGATCCAAGCCACTTCCAGCGTGTCATCCGCCGACACGCGCAACGTCGCAATTTCTGGGTTTAATATGGCCATCTCGGCAAACGAGTTGCAATCTCATCATTCAGCCTTATTACGCTACGCGCTATTTCAGCTTGGTGATATGCCTTTGGCCGAAGATGTGGTGCAAGAAACCCTACTGGCGGCGCTCGAAAAGCCCGAATCTTTTAGCGGGCAATCGAGCGTCAAAACTTGGTTAACTGCCATTTTGAAATACAAAATTCTTGACGTGCAACGTCGTCGCTACCGTGATCCACAATTGATTTCACCGCTGATCGACGAAGAAAACGATAGAAGCGATTTTGACTCACTGTTTGATTCACACGGCCACTGGGGCAGCGATGCACCACGTAACTGGGGCCAGCCCGAAGCCAATTTAACTGATCAGCATTTCTGGGAAACTTATCATCTTTGCGCCACCAAAATGCCCAAGCGCACCGCAATGGTGTTTACCTTGCGTGAGGTAATGGAGTTAGACATTAGCGAAATTTGTCAGCAATTGGAGATCACCGCGACTAATTGCTCGGTGATGCTGTATCGCGCTCGCATGAGCTTACGGCTGTGTTTAGAAAAAAACTGGTTTGACGAAAAAATATCGGGGACAACATCATGATGAAATGCCGCGATATTTCTTTTTTACTCTCTGAATCACAAGATCGCGCTCTATCTTTAAGCGAAGGCCTACAGCTGCGCCTGCATTTATTTATGTGTCAAAAATGCACTCATTTTTCACACCAACTCAAGGTAATACGCCTCGCGAGCCAAGCTCAAAAAGACGATCGCAAATAACTCATGCCCAGCCATTTTTTGACACAACTTCAGTCGATGACTGAATCTCACGGCCTATTGTTCGGCGAAAACACCGCGCCCTATTGTCTTGATCAACGCCGTCGTTTCCAAGGCCAAGCACTGGCCGTCGCCCGCCCAAAATCAACTGAACAACTGGTTGAACTGGTCAAACTTTGCGCAGAGCACCACATTGCGATGGTGCCACAAGGTGGCAATACCAGTTTATGTGGTGCGGCTACACCAGACAGCAGTGGCCATAGCCTAATTATCGCTTTTGAACGGATGAATCAATTCATCGAAGTCGATGCCGACAACAACACCATTACCGTGGATGCTGGCGTCACGCTACAACAAGTGCAAACCGCCGCTTTAGCCGCCAATCGCTTATTCCCTGCCAATTGGGGTGCGGCAGCCAGCTGCCAAATCGGCGGAGCGCTCGCTACCAATGCCGGCGGCGTCAATGTACTGCGCTACGGCAATATGCGCGAGCTAACCCTCGGTCTCGAAGTCGTGCTGGCTGATGGTACGATTTGGCATGGCTTACGCGGCTTACGCAAAGACAATACCGGCTATGATCTCAAGCAATTATTTGTCGGCGCTGAAGGCACTTTGGGTTTAATTAGCCGTGCGGTATTGCGGCTGTATCCGCTGCCTACGGCGCACGCCACCGCTTTAATCGAAGTGGATTCGCCAGCGATTGCCGTTGAATTACTGCGCGATCTACAAGCGAAAGTGGGCGATCGAGTCACCTCATTTGAGTTGATTTCGCGCCCCTGCCTGGATTTACTACAGCGGCATTTTCCAGCGCTACAACAGCCCTTTAGTCCATCACCGGCTTGGTGTGTTTTGCTTGAGTTGTCTGACGGCGGCAATAGCGAGCAATTAATTTCGCAATTGGCCGAAATTTTATTTGCTTCGGGTTTTAGTAATGCCTATGTGGCACAAAATCAGCGGCAAGCACAAGATTTTTGGCGTTTACGTGAACGCATTCCCGAAGCGCAGCGCATTGAAGGCGTGAGTATTAAACACGATATCAGTATTCCTGTTGGCGACATCCCACGTTTTTTAACTGAATGCCAAAATGAATTAATTCAGCAATACCCCGATGCTAATATCGTGGCTTTTGGTCATTTAGGTGATGGTAATTTGCATTACAACTTGTTTTTAAAAGAAAAAACAGCGTTGATTTATCAATTTGAGCTGGCCATCAATGCCATTGTTTATCGTTTAGTCGCTCAATACAATGGCAGCATTAGTGCTGAGCATGGGATTGGACAATTAAAGAAACAATCACTGAGTCAATATCGAACGGCGACCGAACTTTTAATGATGCGCAGTATTAAACAAGCACTCGATCCACAGCAATTGATGAATCCGGGTAAAGTTTTGCTGGATTTAAACC
Source organism: uncultured Deefgea sp. (assembly GCF_947072475.1). Classification (GTDB taxonomy): domain Bacteria; phylum Pseudomonadota; class Gammaproteobacteria; order Burkholderiales; family Chitinibacteraceae; genus Deefgea. Next base: position 6,337 of record NZ_CAMTIA010000005.1, on the reverse strand, counting down.
ATCCCATCGATTGATTAGATGAATTAGAGCATGAATGCCTAAGTCATTAATTAGCAATACATATTCAGACAATCGTCATCAGTAATGCGGCGAGGCAACACCAAAACGTAAGAAAATTTTGTGTTTCTCTTTCGTACATCGCAAAAAGAACCCGATTTTTAGATTATTATATCTATTTGCCATGTCTGCGCTTGCTGTATGCTTGCATATCAAGAAACAATACAATACCCATTATAAAATGAGTCGCTATGGATAGGCCTACAAGCAGCTCTGCCAAAAACGCATTCGATTGGCATTTTAGCGAAAATCAAGCGCATTTCGATCCCCTACTCGATTGCTTAGTCGAGCTCACGCGAATTCATGGCACACCGTGGACGCATGAAGCACTGGCAGCCGGCTTGCCTTTGGTTGAAAACCGGCTCACGCCGTCTTTATTGCCACGCGCCGCCAAACGCGCGGGCCTATCGGCACGCGTATTACGCCGCGATATCAAAGAAATCCCCGACCGCTTACTGCCCGCTGTTTTATTGCTTAATGATCAACGCGCGTGTTTATTGCTCGAACGCCAAGCCGATGGCCAATATAAAGTGCGCTTTCCCGAAGGCGCAGAATCGGTTGAAATCTTAAGCGAAGCTGAATTAACTGAACTGTACAGCGGGATTGTGCTGATTGTTCGCCCGCGTTTTCGCTTTGATTTACGCACGCCAGAAATGGGTAAAATTCGTGAGCGGCATTGGTTTTGGGGCGTCGTGTTTGATAATTGGCGAATTTACCGCGATGCCTTAATTGCGGCATTGCTGATTAATATTTTTGCCCTAGCCATGCCCTTGTATTCAATGAATGTTTACGACCGGGTGGTACCCAACCATGCGATGGAGACGCTATGGGTGCTCGCCCTTGGCGCGATCCTCGTCTTAGGTTTTGATTTCGTACTGCGAACTGCACGCGGCTATATCTTGGATGTCGCCTCCAAGCGCATCGACGTGACTTTATCAGCGTTGATTATGGAGCGCGTGTTAGGCATTCAAATGGGATCGCGCCCGGCTTCGGTGGGTTCGTTCACCGCCAATTTGCGGGCGTTTGAATCGGTTCGCGATTTTATTGCTTCGGCCTCGATTACCACTTTGGTCGATCTGCCTTTTGTATTGATCTTCTTTTTAGTTTTAGTTTGGATTTCGCCGTGGCTGGTTTTACCACCATTGGTGGGCGCGATTTTAATTATTGCTTTTGCTTGGCTGGCGCAAGCCAAAATGAATCAATTGGTTGAACTGACCCAACGCGCGTCGGCACAACGCAATGCCACCTTAGTTGAAAGCATGGTTGGACTTGAAACCATCAAAATCATGGGGGCCGAAAGCGAGATGCAACGGCGCTGGGAGCGTGCGACACAGTTTTTAGCGCAAATTGGCGGCCGTTTAAAACTCATGTCAACGACCACCGTCAACTTCGCGCAAGCAGTTACGCAATTGGTGTCGGTCGTGGTGGTAATTGTTGGCGTGTATCTACTGATTGAAGGCCAGCTGTCAATGGGGGGCATTATTGCTGCATCGATGCTGGCTGGCCGGGCGATGGCGCCACTCGGGCAAGTTGCCGGTTTATTGATGCAATATCAAAACGCCAAAACCTCGCTTGGTGCCGTCGAGTCGCATATGCAGATGCCGATTGAACGGCCTGCCGACAGTAACTTTTTGCACCGAGAATCGTTTCGTGGCGAGATTGAATTTCGCAATGTGACATTCAAATATCCGAACAATGACGATATCGCCTTAAAAAACGTCAGTTTTAAAATGAATGCCGGAGAAAAGATCGCCATTATTGGCCGCATCGGCTCAGGAAAATCCACCATTGAAAAGCTGATTTTGGGGCTGTATCAGCCTACAGAGGGCTCGGTACTTGTTGATGGGATTGATACCCGTCAGATTGATCCAGCCGAATTACGCCGGGCCATCGGCTATGTGCCGCAAGATCCTTTACTGTTTTTTGGCTCATTGCGCCAAAACATCGCCATGGGTGCCCCCTATGCCGAAGATAGCCACATTATTGCCGCTGCCGATTTGGCGGGGATTGCCGAATTTGTTAATGCCCATCCGCGTGGCTTTGAAATGCCAATTAGTGAGCGCGGCGAATCACTGTCTGGCGGCCAGCGCCAAGCGATTTCAATCGCCCGCGCGGCACTCAATGACCCGCCGATTTTTATGCTCGACGAACCCAGCAGCGCGATGGACCATCAAAGCGAAGAGCGTTTAAAGGGGCGCTTGCGAACTTATCTGGCCGGTAAAACGATGATTTTGGTCACCCACCGCACCTCATTACTGGAGTTAGTTGATCGACTGATCGTCATCGATCAAGGACAAATCATGGCCGATGGGCCCAAAGCCCAAGTCGTTGAAGCCTTGCAACAAGGTCGAATTGGCAAAGCAGGGAGCAGTTCATAATGCAGCGACTACTGCAAAGCCTCAAATCAATGTGGGCGCGCTTGCAATATTGGAGTGACCGGGCCTTTGATCGCTATTTATTTAGCACCGATAAAAGCGACTTAATCGACGATAGAGACTTCATCGCCGATGCGGACAACGTCATCATGGAGCAAAGCCCGCGCGGCGCTCGCGTGCTGATTCGCACTGCGGCGCTGGCCGTCGCACTGCTCTTACTCTGGGCCGGTTGCGCCAAAATCGACGAAGTCACCAAGGGCGATGGCCGTGTCATTCCATCGAGTGAATTACAAGTGATCCAAAGCTTGGACGGCGGGATCGTCAAACAAATTTTGGTGCATGAAGGCCAAGCGGTTAAAAAAGGCGATTTGCTGATCAAAATTGACTCGACCCGTTTTGCCTCGTCGCTGAATGAAGGCCGCGCACAATATTTGTCGCTCAAAGCCAAAGCCGCCCGCCTTGATGCCATTGCCAATGGCAAAACACTGATTATTCCTGAGGACGTTGAAAAAGAAGCTCCCGATCTCGCCGCACAAGAAAAACTACTGTATCAATCCAAAATGGCCGAACTCGATGCCAGCATGGGCATTGCCAAGCAGCAACTGAATCAACGATCACAAGAGCTCAACGAAGTTCGCACCAAGCGTGAGCAAGCGACTCAAGGCTATGACCTGACCAAGCGAGAACTCGATGCAACCCGACCGCTACTAAAAAGCGGCGCGGTCTCGGATGTTGAGATTTTACGCTTAGAACGCGATGTATCTCGCTACAAAGGCGATATGGACGGGGCTTCTGCACAGATACCCCGTATTCAATCCTCAATTGCCGAAGCGGGCCGAAAATCGCAAGAAGTCGACTTGATGTTTCGCAATCAAGCGCGTACTGAGCTAGCCGAAACCTCAGGCAAACTCAGTAGTATCAGCCAAGGCAATTTAGGCTTGGCTGATCGGGTGAAACAATCGGATATTCGCTCGCCTATGGATGGCACGGTCAAGCAGCTGTTTGCCAATACCGTGGGTGGCGTCGTCCAACCGGGTAAAGACATTATTGAAATCGTCCCTGCCGGCGAAAGCTTACTACTCGAAGCCAAAGTCTTACCTAAAGACATTGCCTTTTTACGTTCTGCACAACCGGCTTTAGTTAAATTTTCTGCCTATGACTTTTCAGTCTATGGTGGATTAGATGCTGAAGTTGTCAACATCAGTGCAGATACGGTCAAAGACGAGAAAGGTAACGCTTTTTATTTGGTTCGAGTCAAAACCAAAAATAGCTTTTTAGAAAAAGACGGCAAACGTTTACCAATTATTCCGGGGATGATGGCTGAAGTGGATATTTTGACCGGTAAAAAAACCATTCTTTCATATTTAATCAAGCCAGTACTGCGGGCTAAATCCTCTGCGTTGACCGAACGATGATCCCTGCCATTTATTTTTATACTCAAGACAGCGGCCTATTGCGCCACTGGCAAGCCAGCTTTGATGGCGTTGAGTTGCCACAACAAGAATGGGCGCATGCTGCCGACAGCATTGCAGTCATCGACAGCCAATACCCCATGCTGCCGGCATGGAACGAACCGATTTGGCAGCAGCGGATGCAGCATCAGTACGTCATTGTGGTTAACACTTGCCCCAATGATGAAGAAGGCTATGCCGTGCTTTTGGCTGGCGCAGCGGCGTATTGCCATGCAGCGGCCCCCAAAGAATTATTACAGCAAGTCATTAGTGCCGTTGTTTCTGGCGAAATCTGGGCTGGGCGTAGCTTGGTGCTGCGCTTACTCAATGCGGTCAACCGCCTACCGGCCAAACGCGATGCGCTGTTAATCCTATCGGACCGTGAACGTGAAGTCGCACACGCGGCAGCCCGTGGGCAAAGTAATAAAGAAATCGCCCGCACGCTCAATATCACCGAACGCACGGTTAAAGCGCATTTAAGTGCCTGCTTCGAGAAGCTCGGTCTCAGCGACCGGGTTCAGCTGACACTAAAAGTCAACGGTATAAATTAATCACGCAAGTTGTACTTCAGTACAATCGCATTTGTCATAAGCTGTGCGTAGACTTCTAAATAGAATATTCTATCTGGAGTCTTACCATGGCCGAGCAAATCATTGCAGCAAACAGTGGCGCAAAACAACAAATCGTCGTCGTTCAAGGCGAAGCATTTATTAAAGATGCTCGCGGTCAGCTGCAAGCGATTAAAGCCGGCGATGTCTTGCTCGAAGGCCAAATCATCGTCACCGATGCCCAAGGCCACCTCACCGTATTACTCCCGAATGGACAAATCATCGAATTGGGCGCGGATCGATCTTTATTGATCGACGGCGACTTGCTCGGCACCGCGCCCACCGACAGCACCGAAGCGGCCGTCGCCAAAACCAATGACAGTGCCGACCAAATCATTAATGCCCTCAACGAAGGCAAAGATCTCTCTACCGATTTAGAGGCGACCGCCGCAGGTCTCAGTGCCGGTGCCGGAGGTGGTGAAGGTAGTGGTTTTGTGCGTTTAATGCGCGTCGCCGAAGGCGTTGACCCTCTTAGTTTTAATTTTGCAACCGCGCTCGACACCTTTGAGCCACCGCCTACAGCCAACTTTGCCGATGCCATTGCTGCCGAAGTTATTGCCGACAACATCAATCCAGAATTTGTGGATAGCAATAATATTCCCCTCGGCACTGACCAAGCCACCACCACGCCAGAAGACACCCCAGTTAGCGGCCAACTCGTCGCCAAAGACGACAACGGCGATGTACTCGTCTTTAGCAAAACCAGCGACCCAAGCCACGGCACCGTCGTGGTCAATGCCAATGGCGCGTACACCTACATCCCCAACAAAGATTACACCGGCCCAGACAGCTTCCAAGTTCAAGTCAGCGACGGCAAAGGCGGCACTGACACCCTTACTGTGAATGTGGGCGTGACCCCGACATCCGATCCAGCGATTATCGGTGGCGTAAAACAAGGTGACGTGACTGAAGATGTGACAGTCGTGGGCAATGAAATCAAAACCCAAGGTCAGTTGACCATTACCGATCCGGACGCTGGCGAAGCCGTGTTCCGCCCCCAAAATACGCCGGGCACGTATGGCCAGTTTACCGTTAATGATGCTGGCTTGTGGACGTATACCGTCAACAACAACCAAGCCGTTGTGCAAGGCTTGGACGACAAAGAAACCCTCACTGAAAGCTTCACGGTCTTGTCCAAAGACGGTACGCCAGTAACGATTACGGTGGTCGTGAACGGCACCAATGATGCACCTGTTGCGACTGCTTCGACACTGAACGTGAAAGAAAACGACGCGAAGGTGGATGGTAAATTGATCGCCACCGATGTCGACGTGGAAACCCTCACCTTCGCCGCTAAAAATCCATTACCAGCTGGCTTGATGCTCAAACCCGACGGCAGCTACACCTTTGACCCAACTGATCCAGCCTACAACAGCCTCAAAGCCGGTGAAGAACTTAAAATCACCGTGCCGTACACTGTCACCGATGGCACTGTGACGGTGGATAGCAGCTTGTCGTTGACCATTACCGGCACCAACGACAAGCCGGTCGTAACGCCACCGATTAACCCACCAACGCCCGTGAACTTTGACCCGAACACCGGCACCTATACCCACAATGTGGCTGAAGACACCGTGGTGATTGGTCAAGTCACCGGCACGGATGTGGATGGCGATATCTTGTCGTTCACCCAAGCAAGCAACCCAACGCACGGCACCGTGACGATGAAGCTCGACGGTACCTATATCTACACGCCCAACCTCGACTACGTCGGTCCCGACAGCTTTACCGTCACCGTCTCCGATGGTCAAGGCGGTACCGCCTTGGCGACCGTCAACATCAATCTCTCCGCGACATCCGATCCAGCGATTATCGGTGGCGTAAAACAAGGTGACGTGACTGAAGA